>NZ_CP054041.1:1041742-1390985 GCF_013282665.1 Listeria monocytogenes | reverse complement strand
CATGAACGCGAAGTACTGCTTCACGGCCTTTTACGTCTGGACGATCAACCATAATTTGACGGTCAAAACGGCCTGGACGAAGAAGTGCTGGGTCAAGTACGTCTGCACGGTTAGTTGCTGCAATAATGATGATACCTTCATTGCCGCCAAAACCATCCATTTCAACTAGTAATTGGTTTAGGGTTTGTTCACGTTCATCATGACCGCCGCCCATTCCTGCTCCACGTTGACGACCAACTGCATCAATTTCATCAATGAAAATGATACATGGTGCATTTTTCTTCGCATTTTCGAATAAGTCACGGACACGGCTTGCACCGACACCGACAAACATTTCTACAAAGTCTGAACCCGAGATAGAGAAGAATGGCACGCCTGCTTCACCGGCAACTGCACGAGCTAGCAAGGTTTTACCAGTACCCGGAGGCCCCACTAAAAGGACACCTTTCGGAATACGTGCGCCAAGGTCCGCAAATTTGCGCGGATCTTTTAGGAATTCTACTACTTCAACAAGTTCTTGTTTTTCCTCGTCTGCTCCAGCTACATCTGTGAAGCGAACTTTCTTCTTGTCGTCGTTGTAAAGTTTGGCTTTGCTTTTACCAAAGCTCATTACTTTACCGCCACCGCCACCTTGAGACTGGCTCATTAGGAAGAAGAAGAGGATGAAGATAATTACAAAAGGTACAATAGAAGTTAGGAATGTAACCCAACCGCTGTTTTGTTTGGCAGGTACTATTGTTGTTTTCACGTCTTCTTTATCAAGCGTTTTTTGCAAATCGCCTAGTGAAGTATCGCTGTTTAAAGCGTATGTTGTGAAAGCAGTGCTGCTTGTTTTACTTTGGCCAAGACCGGTTTTTTTGTCGTCGGAGCTTTTATCGCTTGATTTAAACTCACCTTCGATTGTATAAACACTACGGTCAGGCTGTATTGATACGGATTTAACTTTACCATCTTCTAACTTACTCACAAATTCTGAATAGCTAATATCTTTGGCTGCCTCTTTGTTTGAGTTAAATGAAGCAACAATCCCGATAATAACAAGGAATATTATGACATAAAATATCGCATTTCTAAAAAACCTGTTCATTCCTTACCTCCTCCCACGCAAGAGCTTGGATTCTTACTTTCTCTGGACTTTTACCCCTTTAAAAGTTGTTTTTGACTAATAGCAGATTTAGAAATAATGTTTCTTCCCCTGATTATTAAAAAAACATATCCGTTTCGCTTTTCTCTTACGAAGTTATTCTATTATTAATATAGATTTTTTAATATTTATTGATACTATTTTCACCTTCGAAAACTAAGACTAATGATAGCATACCGAATCTCGATTGCCCACTATTTTGCATGTTTGACATGAATTTTTTGTTTTCGTTTTCTGAAAAGTTATCTATTACATTTTAACAAAATATAGTTCTGTTTGTTAATTAATTTCACTCGCTGTAAATTTCTGGTTTTAAAATGCCAATATATGGTAGGTTGCGGTAACGTTCTGCATAATCCAAACCATATCCAACGACGAATTCATTTGGTACGACAAAGCCTACATAATCCGCTTCAATTTCTACATTACGTCCAGCTGGTTTATCAAGCAAAGTAACCAACTTAACTGATTTTGCTTTGCGGTATTTGATTAGGTCTACTAGATAACTAAGTGTACGCCCGCTATCAATGATATCTTCAATAACAAGTACATCGCGACCTTCTACTGATGCATTAAGGTCTTTAATGATTTTTACCTCACCCGATGATACGGTACCATTTCCATAACTGGATACGTCCATGAAGTCCATTTCTAAGTATGTGTCTACTCTTTTAAGTAAATCAGTCATAAAAGGAGTTGCACCTTTTAATACCCCAACTACTAATGGGTTACGTCCTTCATATTCTGTTGTTAACTCACGACCTAGTTCACGAATTTTCTCTTGTAATTCGTCCTCAGATATCAGCACTTTCTGAATATCATTATGCATGCTCTCGTTTCCTCCTATATTTCGAGTGTACCTAATAATGTATTGCTTTTTGCTGCGACTAAATTCTCGGTCATATGCAGACTTCTTCACACCGGGAACCCAAAGGATTTTTCCAGTATAGTCTGTTATCACCGGCAGTTGGTCGCGTTCTTGCCTTGGTATTTTGGCATCGATGAAAATATCTTTAAGTTTCTTACTACCTGCTTGTCCTTTCATCGTCATTCTGTCGCCGTTCACACGATTTCGAACAATTAAAGGAAGTGTTATTTCTTCAGCATCCAGTAGCATTCCATTTAGCCCATTTGTTTGAACAACGGAACTTTTTAACTTTAAACGGATGCTCGATTTACTATCTAATTCAATGCGGTCGTTTAGTTCTAATTGATGATAAAACTCAGAAGGAGCTTGTCTTTCACCAAATTGAAAATGGAGCTCTTCATATGCTCTATTGACTATGAGTTTATTTGGTAAGTCAATTGAACTAGACGGATTGTCGCTTTGAATCATTTGGATAATCTGATATATGTGATTTACCGTAATAAAACTGGCATCTTCATTGTACAGATATCTCAATAGTAAATGAATTGCGCGGCGTTGTAAAGGATTCGCTTCATTTTTAAAGCTAGTAAGTAAAAGCGTTGTCTGTTTGCCGTTTTTGATGAGGTTTTTATTCAATAAATCACTTGCAAGTGCCTCCAAAAATCGGAAGTCTTCGCTTGTTTCTTCTGAAAATCTTTCGAAGTGTGCGTAGACAGCTGGGTTTTCTTGTTTTAAAAACGGTAAAAGTTGTGCCCTGTAACGATTTCTTGTGTATTCTTGACTAGCATTTGATTCATCAATTTCGTATGCTAATTCGTGTTTCTGCGCGTAAGCAATAATTTCGGCTTTTGTAATTGGTAAAAAGGGGCGAATCGCATATCCTCCTTTTACCTCACGTTTTGGCTGTATGCCAGACCAGCCGATACTAGCACTACCACGAACTAGTCGCATTAAGATCGTTTCAATTTGGTCATCTGCATGGTGTGCGAGCGCCAATTTATTTATGTTTTTCTCAGCCATTACTTTCTCAAAAAAATCATACCTGACAATGCGTGCTGTTTCCTCGATACCTTTTTGCAAACTCTCAGCTCGACTTTTTATGTCTACTTCTTCTATGTAAAGGGGAATGCCATGCCTCTCGCAAAAAGTTTCGACGACGTTTTGTTCGTTCGTTGCATTTTCTCTTAAATGGTGATTTAAATGCGCGACGTAAATCGCTTCTTTTTGGACTAAATCTGAATTCCATAAAAAATGCAGTAACGCCAAAGAATCCGGGCCGCCAGAAACTGCCACAAGCAATTTATCATCGGATCGGATTAAATCATGTTTCTTGATATACTTATGTACTCGTTTTTCGGTGTCATCCATTCAAGAAAACCTTCCTTCAAAATTCGGCTCTCACATTTTTTATTAAAAAGTGCACCGTATTAATGATCCAATACGGTGCATCTACTTTACAATTAATTTTAGCGTATTAGCCGCGTTTTGCTCCTCGGCCGCCACGTTTAGATTCTGTTTGACGTTTGATAGTAGTGAGTCTTTCATCACTATCTTTCAAGAATTTAGACATTATATCTTCAAAGCTCTCGGCTGGTTTTACATAGTTCCCAGCGGGTTTTTTGTTGTATTTCGGCTTACGATCGTAACTTTTCTCTGGGCGGTCCGGACGATCTACTGCTTTACGAATGGACAGACCAATCTTACCATCATCACCAATATTCATTACTTTGACAGTAACTTCATCCCCTACAGTTAAGATGTCATTAATGTCTTTAACATAGTTATCTGCAACCTCACTAATATGAACTAAGCCTGTTTTGCCACCTTCTAGCTCCACAAATGCTCCAAAATTAGTAATCCCAGTAACTTTCCCTTGTAACTTGTTGCCTACTTCGATCGACATAAAAAAATGCGTCCTCCTTAAAATATCACTCTATTGCTTAATTATAGCTATAATAAAAAGAGTGTCAAACAGTCAAACTTACAAACTCCAAAAATACTCAACTATATTTTCCCTTTGATTTACCACGGAGAATGACGGCTCGGCTCTGACTTACTCTTTTTGTTTCGAATTCTCTTCAGGAATATTAAAAATAATTTCTCCATCTTTGGATAAATAATATTCACTTCTTGCTAACTTAGCTATGTAATCATCATCATGAAGTTTCTTGATTTGTTCGTTTAGCGCTTCTTCTTCATCTTTCATTGCAACCATTTTTTTATCTACTTGCACTTGTTTTGCTTTTTTCTCCTTGAGCGTTAGTGCTTGTTTAGTGTATGTAATGGTTAGTAGTCCACCTACAACAACAAAGATAACAGCCATAAAAGCAAGTCTACGAAACAGGGCAATGCGACGACGACTACGAGTTTTTTTCATTGTTGCAGTATCTTTTATGTAGCGATTTTCTATTCTCGCCACTTTTGATTCGGCTTTTTTCATACATCGTCCCTCCCATGTTCTTATTTGCTTATTGGCTATGATTTTCGGTAGAGAAAAAAAACGTTTCTTGCTTAAAATGATATCAATAAATTAGGCATTTGTCTATTGGAATCCGCTAATTTTATGATATTTTTCTTGACTTTTTGACAAAAAATTGTTTGTAGGGTTTTCGGTTAAATAAAAAATCGTTTGAAATCGGCTAAACAATGCCCTTTCAAACGATTTTTCTTTATCTACTTTCTTCTGTGCGTTCTTCTTTAATAATCGTGTACATTTCTGTTGCTTGTTCTTTTTTTGCATTTTCTTCTAGGCGTTCGATTTTTGCTGTAACGATTTTAGGACCGAAGCGAATAACCAATTCATCTCCAGATTTTACATTGGTTCCTGGTTTTGCAGTCACTCCATTTACAGAAATACGACCTTTTTCTGCTACTTCTTTTGCTACGGTACGTCTTTTAATTAAACGAGATACTTTTAAATATTTATCTAATCGCATAGTTGTTGCCATTTTATCCACCTACTTTATATTAATTATTTCCGTGCAACAAGTTTACTAAGTGCTAGTAATTTGGAACCAAACGGAAGGAAAACAAAATCTTTCGGGCCGAGCAATTTGTATCTTAGTGCAAAAACAAGGAAGATACCTCCGCCAACTACAGCGCTGACTATCGCTTGAAACGCGCTGCCAAGCCTTGTATCCAGTGGCGCTAACCATTCGAATAAACATGGAAATACGGCCATTAGCGCTAAGGCAGCAAGTAATCGGAGCAACATCGCCTTTTCAACGAATGGCACACGTATTGTTTGCTTTAAGGATACATAACAAATGATAAGGACTACAAGCAAGCCAATACATGTCGAAACGGATGCACCGACTGTCGCAAACTTCGGAATAAGAATGCCCCCCGTTATCCATTTTACAATAAGTCCAATACCAACGCCAACTGCGGGTACAGCGATTTTTCCGAAGCCTTGTAAGATACTACTTAACATAATGATAAGCGAACTAAGGAAAACCGCTGGCATAAATAATTGTAAGACGAAGGTGCCGTCTGGCGTTTGAAAGAGCATTTGGTTTAGCGGGCGCATAATGACGATAAGTCCAGCTGTTTCTGCACCTGCCAAAATGAGCGTAATCTTAATCGCCAATAGCACGGAGCGCTTTAGTTCTTTTTGTTGGCCTTGGACCCTTGCTGCAGTAATCATTGGGACAAGCGCGAGTGCAAGTCCAGTTGAGATAACTAAACCTAATTGTAAGATTGGCTGCCCGCGGTCGTATATTCCCTTTAGCGTTTTGGCGATGAAATCCGGAATTCCCGACTCACTCATTAAACGATAGACTTGAAAGGAATCGACTAATTGGAACAAAATCAGCATCGAGCTAACTACACAAATCGCAACACTTTGCCGCAAGAACGCGCGACCAATGCCTACTTTTTCTTCTTTACTTGCAAATACCGCTGGTTGAAGTCCTTCCCCAAGTGATACTTTTTTATTGTAAAAATGGCGCAAAATAAATATTCCTGCAACTCCACCAAAAAAAGCACCGCTCATCGCCATTGAGCCTGCGTCATATAAATCTAGACTAAAATGAAGTGCAAGCCCTGCGCCAATCAAAATAATTGCTACTCGGATAATTTGTTCGACTGTTTGCGAGATTGCGGTTGGAACCATGTCTCCTTCTCCTTGAAAGAAGCCCCTCATAAACGCAAGCTGCGGCATAAGTAAAAAAACAAAACTAATGACGCGAATTAATTCTGATAAAGCGGGGTCTCCCATCATCATCGCAATCACATTAGCAAACAGGAATAAAAAGGCAAAAATGCCAATGCTGACAATCCGCAACATCCTTGAAACAGCACGCATAATTATTTGTTGGCGCCTTACATCACCCTCTGCCTCTGCTAACATTTTGGAAATAACAACAGGAAATCCACCGAGCGCAAGTGTCATTGCAATTCCGTATATTGGATACACTTGTTGAAAAATATAGAATCCTACATCGCCCACCATATTTTGAAAAGGTACTCGGTAAACTGCACTAAGTATTTTAGAAATAAGCGAGGCCGCGGTTAGCCATGCCGCTCCTTTCATTAATCGCTTCATGGAACGTTCTGACATACCGCCACCTCCTTTCTCCTTCAATAACTTATCAATTTTCTGTAGATGCTTTTTCTTTCATAGCTCCGCGAAGTTTTTCAGCCAAACTTTTGACTTGATATAACCATTCTTTTAAAGGTTTATTTTGGACATTTATCGTGATTTTCAGTTGTGTACCTTCCATACCTACGCCGACCATTCGACCAAATTCACCAATGATTTGCATGACGATATCTCCGCGAATGCCCGCTGTTCCACTTTCTGAAAATAGCATGGTAATTTTATTTTGTTCTTGTTTGACGGACTCAATGCCAACTTCGAGTGCATGGACTTTGAGTTCTGTCATTGTGAATAGATATTCTACTTCTTCTGGATATTCACCAAAACGGTCAATCATATCGCTTTGTAAATCTTCGAGTTCGTTTAACGTTTCAATATTGCGGAAGCGTTTGTACATCTCAATTTTTTGGCGGCCGTCTGTAATGTAATATTCCGGAATATAGGCATCGGCTTGGATATCAATTTCCACAGGGACGATTTGTTTTTGTTCTTCTTTTGGTTTTTTCGCCTCGATTGCTTCTTTGAGCATTTGCGAGTATAAATCGAAGCCGACTGAATCAATAAAGCCGTGTTGTTGCGCACCAAGAATGTTTCCGGCGCCCCGAATGGATAAGTCACGCATCGCTATTTTGAATCCTGAACCTAATTCAGTGAATTCCTTAATAGCCGATAAGCGTTTCTCCGCTTCCTCACGCAATATTTTATCTTTTTGATACATGAAGTAAGCGTAGGCGATTCTATTCCAACGTCCTACCCGCCCGCGTAGCTGATAAAGTTGCGAGAGACCCATCCGGTCGGCATCTTGAACGAACAGTGTATTAACGTTTGGAATATCTACGCCGGTTTCAATGATGGTCGTCGTTACAAGCACATCAAATTCACCTTCAAGGAAACTTAAAATAACAGCTTCTAATTCTGATTCACCCATTTGACCATGCGCAGTTGCCACCCGAGCATCAGGAACCATCGCAGAAATTTCATCTGCTTTTTGTGTAATAGATTCCACTCGATTGTATAAATAATAAACTTGTCCATCGCGCGCTAGTTCACGTTCAATGGCTTCCCGAACTAAAACGTTATTTTGCTCTGCCACATATGTTTGGACCGGGAAACGATTTGCTGGCGGAGTTTCAATGACAGAAAGATCACGAACGCCAAGCATAGACATGTGTAGAGTTCTTGGAATCGGTGTTGCAGTAAGTGTTAGTACGTCTATTTTGGAACGCATTTGTTTAATTTTTTCTTTATGAGTTACGCCGAATCGTTGTTCTTCGTCGACAATTAATAAGCCTAAATCTTGATACTCTACATCTTTTGATAATAAACGATGGGTACCAACAACAACGTCCACTGTGCCGTTTTTCATGCCTTTTAATGTTTCTGTTTGTTGTTTTTTCGTGCGAAAACGGCTTAAAAGTCCGATTTCTATCGGAAAACCTTGAAACCGTTCTTTCATTGTTTCAAAATGCTGTTGCGCTAAAATGGTAGTCGGTACTAAGAAAGCGACTTGTTTGCCATCCATAATCGCTTTGAAAGCAGCTCGTAAGGCCACTTCCGTTTTTCCATAACCAACATCTCCAACCAACAAACGATCCATTGGGCGCGGTCGTTCCATATCTTTTTTGATTTCTGAAATCGAGCGCAGTTGGTCTTCAGTCTCTTGATACGGGAAAGCCTCTTCAAATTCACGTTGCATTTCATCATCCGCGCTAAACGCATAACCTTTTTCAGCTTCACGCTCGGCATATAGTTTAATCAAATCGTCTGCGATATCTTGGACTGATGCTTGTACTTTCTTCTTCACTCGTTTCCATTCAGCACCGCCAAGTTTGTTTAATCTTGGTGATTTACCTTCTGCGCCGACATATTTTTGAACTAAATCAAGTTGATCGACAGGGATAAATAGTTTATCTTCACCTTGGTAAACAAGTAGCAAATAATCTTTATGTACGCCGTTAATATCTAGCGTTTCCATGCCTACATAACGAGCGATACCGTGGTTAACGTGAACCACATAGTCGCCCACTTTGAGCTCAGAGTAGCTTTGAATTCGTTCTGCATTCGAGAGTTTTTGGCGCTTTTTCACTTTTTTAATTTTTTTATTAAAGAGTTCGGTTTCACTAATAATCGCTACTTTAGCAAGCGGAAGTTCAAAACCGTTCTGGAAAGCTCCGATGACAAATTGAACCATTCCATATTTTGGAACGTCCGATTCTTTTTTCAAAATCGTACTCTCCATGTCATAGTCAGCTAAAGTTTGTTGCATTTTTTCAGCACGTTCTAAGTTTGGCGCTAATATAACGACCGCATAATTGTTCTTATGCCAGCTTTCTAGTTCAGTTTTCAACACGTTCATCTGACCGTGGAATTGTTGCATTTGTTTATAGACAATGTTAGTCGTTTTCGAAACGCGCATGCTCGCCATTTGTTTTTGGAAAAGGGATAAGTAAATTTTCGGCGAGCGATTTCCTTCTAATAGCTTTTTGAAGGAATGACTTACTTGCACGTCGCGAACCGTTTCCATTCGACTTAACGTTTCCGTTTGCCACTCCGCTTCTTCCCGCTCCAAACTTTCTTCTGTTTCTAAAATTCGCCCAAATTCATCAAGCAAAATTGCCGTGTTTTTTGGTAAATAGTCAAAAAGGGAGGCTGGATCAGGATAAGCCAGACCGATATATTTAAAGAACATGTCCGGTTTCACGCCAGAACGAAGCATTTCAAGGTCTTCTTCTAAATTTTCAACGAGTGCTTGTTTATCCTCGTTTTCTTTCAATTCACTTAAAGTATGTGTCATTTTCTTTTCTAAGCGTTTGACGATATCCGGGTAATAGCTTTGATCTAAAATGATTTCTGTTGCAGGTAGTAAACGGAATTCTTCCACGCGAGTTGTCGAGCGCTGTGTCTCCACATCAAAGAAACGAAGAGAATCTACTTCGGTGTCAAAAAGTTCTATTCTAATTGGAAATTCTTCTGTAATTGGGTAAATATCAATAATCCCGCCGCGAACACTGAATTCCCCCGGCGTATTTACCATTCCACTCATTGTGTAACCCATTGTTACTAGTTTTTGGCGCAGTACATCTGGATCAATTTCTTCTCCCTCTACAATGGATATGTTGAAATGTTTCCAAAGTGATACTGGTGGAAGCATTTTTCTGAGACCAGCAACTGGCACAATGACAATTCCCGGTTTTCCAGACAGTAAGAAGTCGAGTGCTTCCACACGTTGACCGCGAAGTTCTGGACTAGAGATACTCAACTCAGAAGAAATCAGTTCATCTGCTGGATATAAAAATAGTCGATCGACATCCATTAAAGAAAGTAAATCATCATATAATTTTTGCGCATGGTATAAATTGTGCGTGACAAATACAACCGGCCGCTTTGATGCACCTTCTACTACGCTTGCAAATAACGCGCGCGAAGAACCTGTAAGCCCCGTGACAAGTTGTGCTTTTTCTTTTTCATCCAGCGCTTTTAAGACCGCTCGAATATCTTTTTGTTCATATATTAATTGTTGTAATCCTTTCAAGGGAAAACAGCTCCTTTTTGTCAGAAAATTCATTCTATGTAACGCAAGAGTAAATCACGCGTCCGAAGAAAGACCGAAATACGTGGCAAAAAGATTGCCACGCCTCGTCATTGTCTATTTTTGATTGTATTTATTCATAACTTCTATAAATGGTGTCTTTGCAAAGTCTTCGATAGCATCTGCACTTTTTTGAATTGCTGCGATAATATCAGGTTGTTCCGCTTTAGGAAAATCTCCCAAGACATAATGAATGACTTCTCCTTTTAACGGACGACTAACACCAACACGAATGCGATTAAACTCTTGCGTTTTAACGTGTTGAATAATTGATTTCATCCCATTATGTCCACCAGCACTACCTTTTTGGCGCAATCTGATTTTCCCAACCGGTAAATCAAGATCATCATACACAATCACAACATCTTCAATTGGTATGTTGTAGTAATCCATAAGCGGACGAATACACTCACCAGAAGCATTCATAAAAGTGAGCGGTTTAACTAAAATCATTTTTTCTCCGCCGATATTAATTTCGCTTGTCATACCATTAAATTTCGATTTCTTCCAAGGGGTTTGATGACGAAAACTTAGCTCGTCAACTACCATAAAACCGACATTATGCCGGGTACGTTCGTATTTTTTGCCCGGATTTCCGAGTCCTGCGATTAATTTCATAAAAGCTTCTCCTTACATGAACGAAACCACTTCACGAATGAACTGGTTTTTGTTTCAATGTTTTTTTGATTATAACATGGATTTCACTTGGTTGAAAGTTTTCCAGCTAGGCTTGATGTTCGGCAATTTTATTTTCGATAATTTGCCAACCAGTTTCCTTTTCCTCTTGAAAATTGACTGTTTTCCAATTTTTTGGCGTTTTTCCGACATATTTTTCAAAACCAAATTTCTGATATAAATAGACGGCTTGGTAGCTACCTGTTTGCGTTGTTAAATAAACAAAATCATGTTTATTCAAGCCGAGAATTTTAGACAATAAAGCTTTTGCGATACCTTTTCCGCCATGAGAGTCAAGAACCGCAACCCAGTGAATCCGACTCGCCATCTCGCCAAATGTATTTCCGTCCCAAAGCATAGCCGTTCCAATAATTTCACCATTTGGCGCCTCTACAAAGACGCAGCGCTTGGCTAGTTTGTCTTTTTCATTTCCAAATTCCGATTCAAAACGAGCGCGAATACTATTCATTGATAGCACTTGACCCGTTTCTAATTGCAATCTACACCAGTCTTCCTCCAAACCATCTTTATAAAAGCAAAAAGAATATCCCGCAGGCAAATGAAACTCCGGATAATTTGTAGCATCGTGATTGACCATAATAACAGAAATATGTGGCACTGACTTATCAAGCATATATACGCCTCCTTCTCGAAACTATTATAACAAAAAAAATGGAAGATATCGCAAACAAATGCGAATCTCCCATCCTTATTTATTCAAAATTATTCAACAGGTTCTTCATCTTTACCATGTACAGCTTCTGGCTCAGGTGCTTCCGTAGTCGTTGGTTCTTCTTCCGCACGAGGAGCAGATACAGTTACTACTGTTTCTTCTTCCTCAGCTTGCACGACATAGTCTTTGTTTTCCGGAAGGTCGTTCGTTGTCAAAACATCACCGATTTCTAATGAAGAAATGTCTAATTCAATTGTTTCTGGTAATTTTTCCGGTGTTGCTGAAACTTTAACATCATGGATAATTTGTTGAAGTACGCCGCCAGCTTTAACGCCAGGAGCATCGCCAACTAATACCACACGAACATCCGTCTCAACTTCTTCATTCATATCAACAGCCAGTAAATCAACGTGTACTAATACGTCTTTTAACGGATCCACTTGATATTCATGTAATAAAACGTTTAATTTCTTGCCGTCTACAGTAACTGAAAATACGGCGTTACGACCATTGTCACGAACTGCTTTGATTAATTCCAAAGAATCAACGGAAACTGGAACATTTTCCGATTTGTAACCATAAATAATTCCAGGCACTTTTCCTTCACTACGCAATCTCGTTACTTCTGAATGTTGCGTTGTTTCTCTTTTCTGGACCTCTAATGTTGTTGCCATAAAAAATCACTCCACTCATTCAATTTTGGTACATCTACATTATATCTACCCGTTAGAGAAATAGCAAAACAAAGAAATAGCCTTATTTAGTTTTGTAAGGTTTATAATTCTCAATAAAAGGTAAACAGAAAATAGCGATTAGTCGCTAATGTGGACGCTTCCAAACTGTACTATAGCGTTTTCACAAATCCATTATAACAACTTTTTTAAATTTAGGACGTTCAACGCTTCACAAATGAAAAATACATGGTATACTGTACTAGTAAATAGATTTTTTATAGGAGGAATTCGAAATGAAAGATCATCAAAAAATTATTTTAGTTGGCGACGGAGCAGTTGGTTCTAGTTACGCATTTGCTTGTGTAAACTTAAGCATTGGACAAGAATTTGGTATCATTGACATAGATAAAGACAGAACAATTGGAGACGCAATGGATTTAAGCCATGCCGTTCCATTTTCCACACCGAAGAAAATCTACTCAGCAAATTATAGCGATTGCCATGATGCGGACTTAGTTGTTGTAACTGCTGGGACTGCACAAAAACCTGGTGAAACTCGTTTAGACTTAGTAAATCGTAATATCAAAATCATGAAAGGCATCGTGGATGAAGTTATGGCAAGTGGGTTTGACGGTATTTTCCTAATCGCATCTAACCCGGTAGACATTTTAACTTATGCGACTTGGAAATTCTCAGGTCTTCCGAAAGAACGCGTTATCGGTTCTGGAACAAGCCTTGATACAGCACGTTTCCGTATGTCCATTGCTGACTATCTAAAAGTAGATGCTCGTAACGTCCATGGTTATATCCTTGGCGAACATGGCGATACAGAATTCCCAGCATGGAGCCATACAACAGTCGGCGGCCTTCCAATCACTGAATGGATTACTGAAGATGAACAAGGTGCAATGGATACTATTTTCGTAAGTGTTCGTGATGCCGCTTATGAAATCATTAATAAAAAAGGCGCTACATTCTATGGCGTCGCTGCAGCTCTTGCTCGTATTACAAAAGCAATTCTAAATAACGAAAATGCGATTTTACCACTTTCTGTTTATTTAGATGGTCATTATGGCATGAACGACATTTATATCGGCGCACCAGCAGTTGTTAACCGTCAAGGCGTTCGCCATATTGTTGAAATGAATTTGAATGAAAAAGAAAAAGAACAAATGAAAAACTCTGCAGATACTCTTAAAAAAGTTCTTGACGATGCAATGAAGCAAGTCGACTAATAGTCACGAACCTTAAAAGCATGCGACTTTGCATGCTTTTTTGTTATACTTAATTTATTCGAGAGGAGGCCCGAGTATGATTACTTTTGACGAACTTAATGCCGAACTACAAGCTTTAGAAAATCCCAATACAATTAAAATTTTTCGTAATCACGGTTGCCCGGAAACATTAGAGCTTTATGGTCTGAAAATTGGTGATTTAAAGAAAATTATTCGCCAGGAAAAACTAAAGAAAAACCACGAACTCGCTATAGAGCTGATTGAATCAAATAACAGTGATTTGATTTATCTCGGTTTACTTGCAATCAATCCAAACAAAATAACCATTGAACAAATCGAAAAATGGAATGTCGCTTTCCGAGAAACTTGGTCACAACTAACTTTCGGACTCGCATCAGTTGTAAGCAAACGTGATGACGCACTCCTTTTTGCTAAAAAGTGGGTTGAAAGTGATTATGATTTAACTAAATCCATGGGCTGGCAGATTTATAGTGAACATATTAACGATTTACCCGAAGTAGAGGCATTACTTCAACGCGCGAAAGACACGCTGCAAACAGAATCCAACAGAACACGTTATTCAATGAACAACTTTATTATCTCTTGTGGAATTTACAACGATGATTTGCACGAAAAAGCGATAGAAGTTGCAACATCAGTAGGAAAAGTTCATGTCAACCTTGGAAATACATCTTGCAAAGTTCCGGATGCTATTTCTTATATAGAAAAAGCGCGAAATCATACGAAATAACTGGATATCCTTTGACTAGAAAAAGCACTAAGAGGTATGATAAAAGAAAACTGGAGGGATAAATAATGATAGTTACAACCTCACCAAATATTGAAGGCAAACAAATTATTGAGTATAAAAAAATCGTTTTCGGTGAAGTCATCACTGGCGTTAACTTTATGAAAGATATTGGGGCTGGGCTTCGAAATTTCTTCGGGGGGCGTTCGCAAGGTTATGAGGACGAACTTATTAACGCTCGCGAGGAAGCGATTCGTGAAATGGAACAACGCGCGAAAGATATTGGCGCAAATGCCGTTATTGGCGTTGATATTGATTATGAAGTGCTCGGAGCTGATAACGGGATGCTGATGGTTACGGCCTCTGGTACAGCTGTTGTTATTGAAGCGCAGGATTATTAAATAAAAAGAAGTATCCGTTTGAATGGATACTTCTTTTTGTTTGTAAACTTATTTTTTAACTTCTTTATAGTCTTGGGATTCTAGCATTTTTGAAGATGCTTTCATGCTAATTTCCCCTTCGATATCACCATTTGCAGCGAATCCTGGAAGTTTAATTAATTCTTTTGTATTTGCTTTTTCGTAGTCAATTTCTAGTGTTTCGATTACTTTATCATCTTTATACTCAAGGCCTTGTTTCACACCTTCAACACCCTGGAACTTATCGCTTGTTTCTTTTAACGTTTTTTCAGCTTCTTCTTTGTTTTTAAATCCTAGAGCAGCGAAGGTCATTTCATTTCCTGTTGTTTGTTTAGAACTTTATCCTTTACATAAGTATAAGTCATTTTTGTAGTAGCACCATTTTGAGAAAGTTCGTACGTTTTTGTTTCTTCTTTCTCTCCGCAAGCTACTAACATTACCGCCATAACCATTACAAAGAAAGCCATTGTACCCTTTTTAAGCAAATTCATCGCTGTTCCTTCTATATTGTTTTTTACCATTTCAGATTACCTAACAAACTGCACTAGTACAATAGATATTTTGTGAACATTTTCTAACATACCTTTACTCTTCATTCGGAATCTCTTTTTCATCCTCTAAAATAAAAATGAAAATGGACTTGTCAGCTACTTTTTGTTCGTGTTCATTCAAAAATCCAGCTATATTACCCCTTTCCTCAAACAAATTCTTTTTTATGGAGAAGAAATGAATTCTTTGATTAGTATTTTTTATTTTGCAACTTCCAAGACACTCAATTTCCCTTGCATTACTTAAATTAAACGGTTCATCTTTCCATATGCTCATTTTTATTATCAGCAATATTAATACAGAACATAACGCGATTACAAACATTACAAAGAAAAAGATTAACCTCCCTTTTATATACATTTGACTTACTTCCTCCCCATAAAATATATCCACCCGCTAACGAGTGGATAAGAATATATTCCTAAATATTGTTATTCATTTGTTTTTTTAGACCAAAACTCTAAAAAACCTGCCAAAGTTTGCTGTGAGTCTCTTAGTCTAGCTCCAGTAGGCTCCACTGTATCCTTTTTCCATTCGGAATTTCCTACTAAATATGATTTTTTAGTTTTCGCATTGACTATTTTCGGGTAATCCGCTTTCGCCCTTTTCGCATTTTCATAGAGCCAATCTTTCACGTCATCTGAGCAAAATCGTTTTACTTCCATGTCTTCTGTTGCTTGATAATTGTGCTTAATGGTATCTACGTAATTTTCATATGCACAGTGGTAACCTGGAGGGTATGATATTGCGGTAAAATTATTGGCGTGCATAGGTTGACTAATATCCGTATAATAATGGATTGCTAGGCCTAATTTATAAAATGCCGTGTCAAATTTACCTTCTCGATAATCAGCCACCGATTGATTAAAATATTTAGCTCCTGTTATTTTCGCATTAGCAAATCCCGGCAGATAAGTATTATCTCTATCAGGATTATAAAAATGAGATAAAAACGTACTAGTATCATAATATGGATTTTTATGATCCGCATCATATATTCCTTGAGCAATTTGTTTATCGAAATTTTTAAGTTCATTCATTAAATTAGCTCGCATATGATTTACATCTTTAGCTAATATCTTTTCCGCTTGTTTAAAAAGCCAATAATGTGTATTTACGTCCGTATTGGTCGGGTTATCCGCGGACCAACTAAGTTTATGCGGTAATTTACTGTCGATATCATGCGGAGCTGCAGGAGGTTGTAGATATTCATCACAACAGGCACTTGCTTTTATCGTTACCGGAAAAACTAGAACACTTGCGGTTAAGCACATACCTAGAACCACTTTTTTGAATTTCACATCACTCACCTCACTTTTTTCTTTCACTTTGTGTCTTCAACTATTTTTTCTCAACTGAATAATTTTGATAAACGCACCTAAAGAGAACACACCAATAGCTAACATCGCAAGAATTAATGTCGTATGGTTCGCCGGTTCCTCTTTTACCTTTTCGTCTTCTGCACTTTTAGCAATTAATTTTCCTTCTTCCATGCCAGCAGAACGTTTTTTTCCGTTTACGTTATTAGCTGGTTCGCTTTCTCCTACCATTTTTTCCTCGGTTTGCGGTTTCATTTCCTCTTTATTTCTCTCTGTAACTTCTTTTTGGATTACTGGCAGGCTCGGCATATCAATGGGCTGATTGTTTGTCTCTGCTTGTTTTTCTTTAAATGGAGCTTGATTTTCTCCAATCGCAGTTTCTTGCGGTTTCGTAGTAGGAAGCGTTGCTAGCTTTGGCGCGATATTTACAGGGGTTATTTTTTTAAGCACTGTTGTCGTTGTAGTTTTTTTATTAAACACTTTTAATGGCTGTGGCGGGTTTTTAAATGGCGCTTTCTTCGTTATGTCACTTACCAGAGCCGGCACGCTTATTTTCGGTACTTTTGGACTTAACGAAGGAACTGGGCTGCTAGTAAACGGATTTAATGGTAAAAAACCCGCATTTCTTGAGTGTTTCCCTGTTCCTCTATCTCTTAAATCAGCTAGGCGATCAATTTCTTCTTCTGTCGTCTCGCTGTTTTCATCATCTGTAAAATCACCACTATCTAGCGAACTAAATTCTTCAGATGTTGGTCTATCTCCTCTCCCGTTCAACTCTTCTTCCGTTGGTATTGGTGGAAAATCAGAGAAATTTTGGCTATGGCGATTAATAGCACTTCTCAAACTAGCTAAATCTCCTCTTGTAAAACTAGAATCTAGCGAAGATGCTGTTTCCCGCATAATTTCTAGTTCACCATCTGTTGGAGGCGGCGGAAATTCGAATGAGCTCGGTTCCGATGTAGCAGAAGCATTAAAACCGAGAAGCATTGGTGTCTCTGGCAAAGCGAGTCTTAACTCTTCATCCGTAGGTGGTGGCGGAAAGTCTGAAGCATTTACCTCTTCGCTTTTCTTCTTAGTTAATAATTGGTCTATTAACCCTGCACCTTTATCAACAATCGCTTTCTTCACTTCGGGATTTTCGTCAATTTTATCACGTACCCATTTACCCGCATCTTTTATTTTTTTAAATACTTTAGGGAAAAATGGCTGTTGATTTGCTTTTAAAGGTTGTGGTGTAGACTCATCTGCCGACTGCATGCTAGAATCTAAGTCACTTTCAGAAGCATCCACAATTGACTCTTTCGCCACTTTTTTCTTATTTGTTTTTGTTGTTTTATCTGGATAAGTAAGACTTTCAAGCTCACTATCCGACGATGCGATAGCTTTCCTTCTTTTTTTAATTTCCGCTGCGCTATCCGATGAAAGCCCTGGATGACGACGCTCCACTTGCAAAGTCGGTCGGTCAGCTCCTGAAGCTTCTTCATTTATAGCCACATTTCCTGATTGTTCACTGTTGTTATTGTTGTTATTATTGTTATTCGGACCTTTTTCTGCTTTCGCTTTCAACATTGCTATTAGGTCTGCTTTGTTCGCATCTTTCACTTTATTTGATTTTTCTAATTCCTTAATATCACGCGAACTTACTTCACGTGCGGTTTCATATCTTGGGCCCGTATTTATTTCGCTCGGTTGCTCTTCTGTTTTTTCTTCTTCCCATTCATCTGTGTTTAGACTGGAATCTTCGCTATCTGTCGTTGCAAATATTATGTCGGGGTTAATTGTAATGCAATTAGCAGTAATGAAAACTACCATCATCGCACGCATAAATCTGTTTAATCCCACTTATACTCCCTCCTCGTGATACGCTAATACAATCTTTTTAGAATAAGGAAAATCTGGCCTTCATTTTCACTAATTTATTCCACCAAAAATTGGATTAGCAGTTGGTTATCTTCTTAATTAGCTAATTTAAGAAAAAATATTCATGAATTATTTTAAGAATATCACTTGGAGAATTAAGTTTTCTCTAACATTTGTTAATCAGTTAACTCCTACCGCTTCCCAAGCTTCCACAACTTTTTTAGAAGCATCTTCCCCATATAAATCTTTCGCCGCTTGTTGGAGTGCCTTTTTCGCATCGGCAAATTGGGCTTTTTTCGTTAAATAGTACTTTAAGGCGCGGAAGTATAGCTGTTCTGTTTTTTCTTTTCCAAGTTTAGTGATGGTATTGTAGGCTGCTTTATTGGGTATACCACTATTAAAATGCACTCCGCCCCAGTCACCTTCCTCTGTAATTGGAAGCGATGCGTAATCCTTCATATGAGCCGCTTGATTATATTTGTCAGGATCTTTGATACTTCTTATCCGCCCATCTCTCGAACCACGCACACAGACATCCTCGCCAATCAACCAATGATTTGGCGCAATAAAATAACCAAAAACATCGGCGAATGATTCGTTTAGCGCTCCTGATTGTCCTTCGTATTCCAATCCCGCCGAATACTGGATAACTGCATGCGTTAGTTCATGGCCAACAATAGTTTTGGCACACGAAAATGGTTTAAAATTCTTTTTATCCCCATCACCATAAAGAATTTCCTGACCATCCCAAAAGGCATTATTGCAATTCAAGCCATAATGAACAAACGAATCAATTTCTCCACCTTTACCATCTAAGCTCTCTAGTTGGTGGACATTTTTATAGTATTCGTACACTTCACTTGCGTAAAAATGAGCATCCACTGCGGAACTAAATTCTGGATCTGTAAACATATTCGTTTTATTCGACACTACTTTTCCAAAAGACGTGTCCGTATTATGGTTTAAATCAAAAGTTCTTATGAGTCCTTTATGAGTTCTATCCACTAAGTAAAACAGGTCATTTATTTTCATGACATGTAATGGTCTCTGGTGCAATCGATCAGCTCCTTTACCAAGCGCCTGAAAATCTTTATGGGTATCTCCTCGCTCTACCTCAGAAAGCATATTTTGTTTTTTTAAAATTGCGCCGGTTTCTGCGTCCACTTGAATAATCCAACTCGCAACTTCCGGCTCAGCAAAAATCAATTTTATATTATAAACTAAGCGTTTTGTTCTGGAATTGATGATGATTTCTTTTTCTTTCACTGGATTTCCGATATAGCTTTTCACATGAGCTTCACTCTGACCAATGGCTTCAAATGCTTTTTCGATAGCATTTTTTTCTGTAATTTTTATTTGGTTAGTAACCCTAAGCTTCCCTTGCTGCAAATCTCCATTTATAAAAGTGATTTTATTATCCGGTGTGACGTGGATCTTTATTTCATCATTATCAGTCAAGTAACCATCAGAACTTAGCGCGAGCGTATAATGCGTAACTCCTAGCTTATCTTTTGTCATATCAAGAATTTTAAAATTTTTATAAAAATCTTTTGCTTCGCAGGAATCTGGCAAAGCTTTTAAATCAGCGGGGTTCCTTTTGGCTTGTATATTATTTTGAAGCCTTTCTTCCCCGACAGAATCCGCTTTGACCGTCATAGTGAAATGAGCCTGAAAAGCTATTACCATGATGATACAAATAAGTTTACTTTTCATTTCACCGCTCCTTTTCAAATCATAAAAGTAAGTTTAAGCCACCTACAACTAATCTGACAGAGAGAGTTAAGGACACGTTTTTTAGTATATGTGGGAACTAAGTTATACGTTTTGCAGTAGAAACTATAGGTGGCTTAAACTTTGGGATATGCTTATATTATATGGAGAAAAAACCAGATATGCTTTTACATTTGTTAATTCTTCTAAAAAAATAAGCCTGTTTCTACATTCCCCGCAAAATAATTTACGAAGAGTGCAAAACAAGCTTATTTTCGTGTGTGTTAAGCGGTTTTATTCTTATTTTTTATTACTTTTAAAATTATTCGATTGGATTATCTACACTATTACTATACTTCGGATAAAGTGTAGTGCCCCAGATGGAGATATTTCTATTTTTCACAAGTGGTAAGTTCCGGTCATCAATTACCGTTCTCCACCATTCCCAAGCCAAACCAGTGCATTCTTTAGCGTAAACATTAATATTTCTTGCGTTACCTGGCAAATAGATGGACGATGTGAAATGAGCTAACTTGCTTTTATTGTTTTCGCTCCAGTTTTTATGTTGAACAATTTCGTTACCTTCAGGATCATAATTTATTTCATCCCAAGAGATGTTGAATTGAGCAACGTAGCCTCCAGAGTGATCGATATTAATTTTTCCATCTGTATAAGCTTTTGAAGTTGTTTCAATGTATTCTGAGTTGTTTTTAATAACAGCTAATTCATTGTCTTTTAAGAAGTTTGTTGTATAAGCAATGGGAACTCCTGGTGTTTCTCGATTAAAAGTAGCACCTTTTTTCAAAATATCTCGTAAGTCTCCTAGGTTGCCATCGATGATTTGAACTTCATCTTTTGCAGAACCTCCGTAAATTACGGCTTTGAAGGAAGAATTTTTGATGATATTTGTTAATTCTACATCACCTGAGACAGATTTCCCGCTTACGGCAGCGTCAAAAGCAGCTTTTACTTTAGTACTATGGGAAGTAGTTGATAATTTCAAATAAACTTGACGACCATATGCCACACTTGAGATATATGCAGGAGGATTTTCTGCATTTACTCCAAGCGCTTGCAACTGCTCTTTAGTGACAGCTTTGCCGAAAAATCTGGAAGGTCTTGTAGGTTCATTAACATTCACGTTATAGTAAATTTGTTTAAAACTAATAACTTCTTCTTGCATTTTCCCTTCACTGATTGCGCCGAAGTTTACATTCAAGCTATTATTTACGGCTTTAAATGCAGTACCAAATTTTGCAATTAATTGTGATTCACTATATGCCATTTCATCATCATAATCAATTTTTGCACTTACATTTGGATAAGCTTGAGCATATTTTTCATTCCATCTTTCCACTAATGTATTTACCGCGTTGTTAACATTCGATTTAGTAGCATTTTTTACAACGATTTTATTGTCTTGATTAGTCATTCCTGGTAAATCGATGCTGAGTGTTAATGAATCACGTTTTACAGGAAGCACATCTGGTTGATTTTCTACTAATTCCGAATTCGCTTTTACGAGAGCACCTGGATATGTTAGGCTCGAAATCGCATTTACAACTTGGATGTCTGCATTATTTTGATTGATAGATTTCTTCTTTTTCTCCACAACGATATATTCATTTCCATCTTTGTAACCTTTTCTTGGCGGCACATTTGTCACTGCATCTCCGTGGTATACCAATACATTGTTTTTATTGTAATCCAATCCTTGTATATACTTATCGATTTCATCCGCGTGTTTCTTTTCGATTGGCGTCTTAGGACTTGCAGGCGGAGATGCTGGTGGTGCCATGGATGAAATTGAATCTTCTTTCTGGAATGCAGATGCATCCTTCGCTTCAGTTTGTTGTGCTATTGGTAGACTAATTAATATAAGTGTAATAAAAACTAGCATTATTTTTTTCATGGGTTTCACTCTCCTTCTACATTTTTTAACCTAATAATGCCAAATGCTGACCGCCACCCCCTTCTTTTGATAATTATAATATTGGCGAAATTCGCTTCTAAAGATGAAACGCAATATTATATGCTTGCTTTATAGCTTTATTTTAGTCCTAGTGGCACGTTACCGTCGTTAACAAATGTTAATGCTTCGACATAAAAGTAACTTTAAGATAGGAATATACTAATCAAAGGAGGGGGCCATTTTGTATAAGGTTTATTTACGACGCACATTCGTTTTATCACTCTGTTTTGTTTTATATTTTTTTACTTTCCCATTAGGTGGAAAAGCATATTCGCTTAATAACTGGAATAAGCCTGTAAAGAACTCTGTAACTATAAAACAATGGATGTCCGCTCTACCTGACACAACGAGCCTATCAGCACTTTCTATCCCGGGTACACATGATACGATGAGTTATAACGGAGACATGACGTGGACATTAACCAAACCACTGGCTCAAACACAAACGATGTCATTGTACCAACAACTAGAAGCAGGAATACGGTACATCGATATTAGAGCAAAAGACAATCTCAAAATTTACCATGGACCAATTTATTTAAATGCATCACTTTCGGGTGTATTAGAAACGATTACTCAATTTTTAAAGAAAAATCCAAAAGAAACCATTATTATGCGTTTAAAAGACGAACAGAACAGCAATGATAGTTTTGATTACCGAATTCAACCATTAATTAACATTTACAAAGATTATTTTTACACTACTCCTAAAACGGAAACGAATAATAAAATCCCTACATTGAAAGATATCCGCGGAAAAATATTATTACTTTCAGAGAACCACACAAAAAAGCCATTAGTCATTAACTCACGCAAATTCGGCATGCAGTTCGGCGCATCCAACCAAGTAATTCAAGATGACTATAATGGTCCGAGTGTGAAAACAAAATTCAAAGAGATTGTCCAGACTGCTTATCAAGCTTCCAAAACGGACAACAAACTTTTTCTTAACCATATTAGTGCCACTTCATTAACATTCACACCTCGTCAGTATGCCACAGCATTAAACAACAAAGTAGAGCAGTTCGTACTCAACTTAACATCGGAAAGAGTTCGAGGATTAGGCATATTAATTATGGACTTCCCCGAAAAACAAACAATTAAAAACATCATAAAAAACAATAAATTCAACTAACATATATTATTCCTACAAAAAAAGGGTTAGTATATCTCCGAGCAACCATCGGAACCATATACTAACCCTATTTCAATTTTAACATCTAAATAAATCCGTTTTTAAATATGTATGCATTTCTTTTGCGAAATTAGAATTTGTATAATAAAATCCTATATGTAAAAAATATCATTTAGCGTGACTTTCTTTCAACAGCTAACAATTGTTGTTACTGCCTAATGTTTTTAGGGTATTTTAAAAAAGGGCGATAAAAAACGATTGGGGGATGAGACATGAACGCTCAAGCAGAAGAATTCAAAAAATATTTAGAAACTAACGGGATAAAGCCAAAACAATTTCATAAAAAAGAACTTATTTTTAACCAATGGGATCCACAAGAATATTGTATTTTCCTATATGACGGTATTACAAAGCTTACAAGTATTAGTGAGAACGGGACCATCATGAATTTACAATACTACAAAGGCGCTTTCGTTATAATGTCTGGCTTTATTGATACAGAAACATCGGTTGGCTATTATAATTTAGAAGTCATTAGTGAGCAAGCTACCGCATACGTTATCAAAATAAATGAACTAAAAGAACTACTGAGCAAGAATCTTACGCACTTTTTCTATGTTTTCCAAACCCTACAAAAACAAGTTTCATACAGTCTAGCTAAATTTAATGATTTTTCGATTAACGGGAAACTCGGCTCTATTTGCGGTCAACTTTTAATTCTGACCTACGTGTATGGTATAGAAACTCCTAACGGCATCAAGATTGCACTGGATAATTTAACAATGCAGGAGTTAGGATATTCAAGCGGTATCGCACATAGCTCAGCTGTTAGCAGAATTATTTCCAAATTAAAGCAAGAGAAAGTTATCGTGTATAAAAATTCATGCTTTTATGTACAAAATCTTGATTATCTTAAAAGATATGCTCCTAAATTAGATGAATGGTTTTATTTAGCATGTCCTGCTACTTGGGGAAAATTAAATTAAATAAAAAAACAGGATTCCTCGATGAGGAATCCTGTTTTATATTTTATTCGAATAAAGAACTTACAGAAGCATTTTCATGAACGCGTACAATTGCTTCACCAAGAAGAGCTGCAACAGATAGTTGTTCCATTTTGTCGATCCATTTTTCTTCTGGAAGAGCGATGGAGTTTGTAACAACTAATTTTTCGATTGGCGATTCTTCAATACGTTTCATAGCCGGACCTGAAAGAACTGGGTGTGAACAACATGCGTAAACTTTTGTTGCGCCAGCTTCACGCAATGCTTTAGCAGCAAGGGTGATTGTTCCAGCTGTATCAATAATATCATCAATAATAATACAAACTTTTCCTTCTACATTACCAACGATGTTCATTACTTCAGCTACGTTTGGACGCGGACGACGCTTATCAATAATAGCAATCGGCGCTTTCAAACGGTCAGCCATTTTGCGAGCACGAGTAACTCCACCATGGTCAGGGGAAACTACTACTAAATCATCACCCAAATGACGTTCGCTGAAATAGTCACTTAGAAGGCGTACCGCGTTCAAGTGATCGATTGGAATATCAAAGAAACCTTGGATTTGCGGTGCATGCATATCAAGTGTAATCATTCTTGTTGCACCAGCTGTTTCGATTAAGTTTGCTACTAATTTCGCTGTGATTGGTTCACGACTTCTTGCTTTACGGTCTTGACGTGCGTAACCATAGTAAGGCATAACAATATTAATTGTTGCTGCGGAAGCGCGTTTCAACGCATCAATCATGATCAAAAGTTCCATTAAATTCTGGTTTACAGGATTACTCGTTGATTGAATAACATATACATGACAACCACGGATACTTTCTTCAATGTTAATTTGGATTTCTCCATCACTAAAATGAGTAACGCTTGATTTCCCTAACTCAATACCTACTTCTTTCGCAATCTCTTCAGCTAGTTCACGATTAGAATTTAGCGAGAAAATCTTCAACTTTGGATCAAAATACTCGTTTGACATAATCAGCCTCCACTATTTTTTATTAAAATTTTAAAATTCCCAAATGGAAATTATTTACCATGATTTAAATGTTTCGCATAACCAAGCTTGTTGTCTTGTTTCGCGCGAGCAATGCCTAGCGCGTCATCAGGAACATCTTTTGTAATCGTAGAACCAGCAGCTATGAAAGCTCTGTCGCCCACTTTGACAGGCGCAACCAAGTTTGAGTTGCAACCAACAAAGACATCGTCACCAATGATAGTTTTCGCTTTATTTTTGCCGTCATAATTAACCGCAATACTTCCACAACCAACATTGACGTTTTTACCAATTTCCGCATCTCCCATGTATATGAAATGTGGTAATTTAGTCCCTTCACCAACAACTGCTTTTTTCGTTTCGACGTAGTTTCCGATTTTCACATGGTCGTGAATATCAGATTCTGGTCTTAAGTGCGCATACGGGCCAATTTGAACATCATCGCCAACTTTACTTTCGAAAATAGAAGAAGTTCTGACGTTTACTCGTTCACCGATAACACTATTTACGATTTCCGAGCCGCTTGTAACCACACAATCATCACCGATTACAGTTTTCCCACGAAGCATAACTCCGGGTTCAATTACTGTATCTTGACCAATTTTTACATCTATATCAATATACGTACTTTCTGGATTAACAAGCGTTACTCCATTACGCATATGATTTTCGTTAATTCGACGTTGCATTAATTTAGATGCTTCAGCTAGAGCAATTCGGTCGTTCACTCCTAGTGACTCTTCGAAAGACTCCATTCTGTAAGCCGCAACCACTTCATCCGAATCTTTTAAAATTTTAATAACATCTGGTAAGTAATATTCTCCTTGCACATTATCATTAGAAACATTCTCTAACGCTTCAAAAAGAGCTTTATTATCAAAGCAATATGTCCCAGTGTTAATTTCTGAAATCCGTTGTTCTTTTTCTGTCGCATCTTTATGTTCGACTATTTTTTCTACAATGCCTAGGTCATCACGAATAATACGACCGTAACCTGTAGGATCTTCAATAACCGTTGTAAGAATAGTTGCTTTTGCACGTTTTTCGTGATGATATTTAAGTAAAGCTTCCATCGTACTAGCTTCAATTAAAGGCGTATCTCCACAAACAACAAGCGTCACACCATCTTTTCCTGCAAGTTCCTCTTTCGCTTGAAGTACCGCATGCGCCGTCCCAAGTTGCTCTTCTTGCTTTACAAACTCGCTTTTACCAGCTAAATGCTCTTGTACTTTCTCCGCTCCGTGACCTACAATTGTAACCACTTTATCAACATTAAGCGTCGAAATTTGATCTACTACATGTTCGACCATTGGTTTTCCACAAACAGGATGCAATACTTTGTAAAGTTTTGATTTCATCCGTGTGCCTTGGCCAGCAGCAAGCACTACAGCATATCGTTTTGACATTATATAGAACCTCCAATATTCACTATTCATCCACTATGAATGATAACGTAAAATTCGCTTTTTTTCAAGAATGCGCCCAAATAAAAAACCTTACCCACATTTTTTAGGTAAAGATTAAATTTAAAGTTTTATTTGTTTGAAAATTCCGAAAGATACAATATGATTATTTATTTGCTTACCAAAGGAAGAATTTACACTTATGCTACAAAAAAGCTTTCTAAAACGGATCTGATTTTGCAACATCATTTAAAATTCCCCTTCCTGTTTTTATAATCTGCTATTAATTATACCATAGCCAAAATAGAAGACCAAGGCTATTTATGATTTTTTTCGTGCTTCTTCTACACAAAAAGGGCTAGCTCTAAGCCAGCCCTTGAAAATTCTAAATTATTCAGCAGAAACGGATTCAGATTCTTCTTCTGTTACTGCAGTAGCTTCTTCTTCACCAACGCGCTCATATTCAGCTAAAACTACTTCTTGAATTTTTGCACGAGTGTCGGAATTAATTGGATGCGCGATATCACGGAATTCACCGTCAACACCACGTTTACTTGGCATAGCTACGAATAAACCGTTATTCCCATCAATAACGCGAATATCATGAACTACAAATTCCTCATCTAAAGTGATTGAAGCAATCGCTCTCATTCTTCCATCAGTTTCTACACGACGTAATCTCACATCTGTTACTTGCATTATTAGTCACTCCTTATCCCATTTGCCTCTTTCAAAAAGAATCTGCTTATCCCAGCTAAAATCTTAGGTATTTATCCCCCAGCTGTTCCCAACAACGTTCTCCCTAACCGAGGATTTTTTAGTTTTCTTCTACAACACTTTCGTCTGCAGAACTTTCTTCATTTACTGCTGGTTCGTCCGCTACTTCATAAGCAGCTAAAACGGCTTCTTGAATTTTTGCACGGGTGCCTGAGTTAATTGGATGAGCGATATCTCTAAACTCACCATCCGGCGTACGTTTACTAGGCATAGCTACGAACAAACCCTCGTTGCCATCGATGACACGAATGTCGTGAATAACAAACTCACCGTCAATCGTTATTGAAGAAATAGCTTTCATTCTCCCATCTGTCTCAACACGTCGTAATCTCACATCTGTAATCTCCATTATCTTCACCACCTTAATCTAGTTGCGCTGCTAGTAAACAATGCTCACATGCAACTTAAGTACACACTCGAGAAAAATTCCCCCATAGAAAAAATTACTTTTATAAAGCAAGCAATATTCACGTAAAATTCTTCCCTATGAACATAATAATAAAAAAAACTAAATTTGACAACTTTGTGAATTGTAATCTAAAAAAAATAGTTTTTTTCGGAAAAGCGTTGACATTTTCAGATTGTTCCTTCTAGTTTTTGTTTTGTATACAATTTTTATCAATATATTCACAAAAACCCCAAAACCATTGCCACAACAGTATCAATCTGTAATCATCATACTATTTTATACGCAATAACACCAGTAAAACGGTATTAGATTTGTCATTTTTTAGATATAATTGTATACAATTATTAGAAGATTTGTGAGTTTGCAGAGCTCATATATTTACAATTTTATACTCCTCTATCCCATTTTTCCTAATTAGCCAACAAACACTGTATACCCCAAAAATCCCATTCTAATGCACGATTCGGCAATTAATTTTATTTTTATTCTACATTTTTTATCAAAACCGAATATTGAAAGCGTTTAATTGTGACAAAAAGATTAAATATAGATGACAAGACAACTTGATAGCTGATTTTGTAAAAAAAAGAAACCCGAAACTAGTTATTCCGGATTTCTTTTTCGTTTATTCTGATCTTAATGCGTCAATTGGTCTTAATTTAGAAGCTTTGTTAGCAGGCGCGATACCAAATATCACTCCGATACATAGAGAAAATACAAAGGAGAAGATAATGGTTCCTGCAGTTATTCCAGATGATATGCCTGCTACGGAACCAAATATGAGCGCTCCCGAGACACCGATTATAATACCGATAACCCCACCACAGACACTAATAACGATGGATTCGATTAGGAATTGTAGCAAAATAGCTCGTTTTTTAGCTCCGAGCGCTTTTCTTATACCAATTTCTCTCGTTCTCTCACTAACAGAAACTAGCATGATGTTCATAATTCCTATACCACCAACCACAAGCGAAATGGCAGCAATCGCACCAAGCGCAGTAGTCAAAGTCGTACTAATCGTATTAAAAGCATTCAGAATCTCTTGTTGATTAATGACTTGATAAGATGGTCCCATTTGGGCAGATGAAGCATTTTTTTCTTGTTCTTTTTCATCGCCGAATTTAATAGCAAGACGGGATTCTAGTGTATTTACTACAAAATCTACGTCTTCAGCTGATTTTGTTTCTACGTAAATAGTACGGACATTTGTATCTTTTAGGAGTCTTTGAGCGGAAGAAATCGGAATAAAGATTTGATCATCGCTGGACCCCATCATGGAGGCGCCTTTTTCTTTCAAGACACCAACAACTTTATATGGCATTCCGTTTAATCTAATAGTTTCACCAATCGGATCACCGAAACCAAATAGATCACTTGCTACCGTAGAGCCTATTACAGCTACTTTCTGGCCATATTCGGTATCAATCGGTAGTAGGAAACGCCCTTCTTTCATTTCTAGGCTACGTGCGGCCTTGTACTGGTCATTCGTCCCTATCACCTTATTACTTGAACTCTTATAATCAAAAGTCGCATTCACTTGACCAGATAATTCTGGAGAAACGCTTTTGACACCATCAATATTTTGATATTTCATTACTTCATCATACGTATATTTGTCGTTTGGATTAACAGAGCTATTAACTACGGTAATTAAATTAGAACCCAAATCGCCCATTTGATCATCGACTTCTTGTGTTACTCCATTTCCTAGTGATACTAAAAGGATAACTGACGCAACACCGATGATAATACCTAGCATAGTTAGAAAAGATCTTAATTTACTTGCTTTTAATTGTTTCCATGCCATTTTCATGCTTTGGAGAACGTTCATGCTTGCGTCGCCTCCTCATGGAATAATTTACCATCTTGAATACGGATACTTCTTGTACCGTATGAGGCGATTGTTGGATCGTGCGTAATCATAACGATTGTGTTTCCTGCACGATTCAATTCTTGCAGTATTCCCATTACTTCTTTACCTGTTTTCGAATCGAGCGCACCAGTTGGCTCATCTGCTAGTAAAATTTGCGGTTTTCCAGCAAGCGCTCTAGCAATAGCCACACGTTGTTGTTGTCCACCGGAAAGTTGCGTTGGCAGATTTCTGCGTTTTTCAAGTAAACCTACTTTTTCCAAACATTCGATAGCAGCTTTTTCTCGAGCGGAAACGCTAAGCCCTGCATAAATTAGTGGCAATTCCACATTTTCGAAGGCAGATAATTTAGGAAGTAAATTAAACTGCTGAAAAATAAAGCCAATTTTTTTGTTTCTGATTTCGGATAGTTTATTATCGCTTAGTTTAAAAACATCTACACTATCAAGGTGATAGCTGCCTTCATCTGGAACATCTAAACAACCAATCATATTCATTAAAGTGGATTTACCGGAACCAGACGGGCCAACGATGGATAAAAACTCGCCTTGCTCAACGGTAAAAGTAACATCGTCTAATGCTTTAAAAGTCTCTCCGCCTAGCGTATACGTTTTTGTTAAATTTTTCATGTCAATTAGCGGTTTTGGCATGTTTATCCCTCCTTCATACAATTTGTCTGATTTGTACTTACAAAAAACTTAGCTAGGAGCACCTGGAACCGTCGAAGTTTCTTGTGTAGGAAGGATTACTTTTTCGTCTTTTTTAACGCCTTTTGTGATTTCGATATTATCTTCGTTATGAAGACCAGTTTCTACAAATTTCTTCACTTTTTTCGTTTGACCATTATCTTTCTCTTCTGGAACTAATACATAATATTTGTCATCACTGTCTTTTTGAACAGCTTCAATCGGTACGTATAGCGCCTCTTTTTTCTCATTTACTAAAATGGAAGCATCGGCAGTCATTCCTGCTTTTAAATCATCTGTTTTATCAAGCGAAATGATGACAGAGAAGCTAGATACGCCGTTTTGAACTTGACCTTGTTCTGCGATTTCTTTGACTTTCCCAGTGTATGTTTTGTCAGGAAGTGCTGTTACGGTGATTTTTACTTCTTGGTCTTTCTTGATGTTAGGAATATCAAGTTCGTCCATTTGCGCTACTAATTGAAGTTCGTCGTAATCTGGAACTTGTGTGTTTTCCGGGGAAATTGCGCCGGTTCCAGTAGCATTGATTTTTAAATCTCCTTGTTTTACTTTAGCTGTGACTAATTTTTCTTGTGTTACGGAGCCACTATTTTTCGACAGTAAGAAAACCGCACCAACGGCTACTACTGCGATAATAACGATAACAATTAACCATTTAACCCATTTTTTCATGACTGTTCTCCTTCTGCTTCTAAAGTGTAGAAGCCTTGAATTTTATGTAGTAACGATAGAATCCATTCTACCACAAAAGTTAATTGAGTGAAGTACGTCGGAGGGCTGATTTGTTTTTAGTAGCAATTCATCCAAAAAAAGAAAAACCCCAGAATATTTTCCAGGGTTTAAACTCAACTATTAAAATAATTGCCGTCAACGACTTCGATTTGTTTTTCTTTCATATTTACATTTTTTATTTTTACGAGAGATACATAATCATCTACTAAACGTTCTTCCGCATATTCAGATTCAACTAGCACGCCAATTCCAACTAAATGTGCATTAAATTCTTCTAGCAGATTTTTCATGCCATTAATCGTTCCGCCAGCTTTCATGAAGTCATCCACGATTACTACGTTGGATCCTTCAGCCAGGCTGCGTTTAGATAATTCCATTTTTTCGATTCGTTTGGATGAACCGGAAACATAGTTAATGCTCACTGTGGAGCCTTCTGTTACTTTGCTATCACGCCTTACAATAACAAATGGAACACTTAAATGTTCAGCAACCGCTTGCGCAATCGGAATCCCTTTAGTCGCAACAGTCATAATCGCATCTATTTTTTGGTTATTGAATTTTGTTGCTAAAATTTTACCAATTGCTTTAAGTGTAACTGGTTCTCCAAGCAAATCAGATAAGTACAAATAGCCACCTGGAAGCAAACGGTTCGGTTCCGCAATTCTATTACATAGTGTGTGCACAAAATCTAGCACATCATCATTTCCCGCTATCGAAATGTACTGTACACCACCAGCAGCACCCGGAACAGTTTCAAGCGTACCAATCCCTCTATCTTCAAATGTTTTCTTTATGATGACCAAATCTTCACTAATAGAAGACTTAGCTGAGCCATAACGTTCAGCAAACATCGTAAGCGGCACTAGCTTTCGCGGATGCGATAATAGAAACTGCGTCATATCAATTAATCGTTCACTGCGACGAATCTTCATAATCTCTCTCCCTTTGATAAAATTCCGTATATTAAAAAGCAATTTCACGTATTTTGTCCGTATTTTCTCTATTATAAAACGTTTTCTATAAAATTGACAACATTTATTATTTTAACCTAACGAAAAGCCTGCCAAATAAACATCCTTTGGCAGGCCCATGCTCTTATAAATCGCGAAAACTAATAATCTCTACTTCTTGTTGGCCTAAATATGCTTGTAATTCTCTGGAAGTTAGAATCGAAACTTCTTTGATGCGCGGCTCTACATAACTAGATATCTCGCGCAATGTTTCGTCAATATATGCAGGATGCGTCATCACTTCGACTACATCATTCGTTCCAATATGCTCTTGCACTAATTTTTTGATTGTTTCAAAAGATACACCGTCTGCATAAAACTCTGTAGCAAATAAATCAGGTGTTTTTATAGCCCCAAAATCTGAAACATCAGAATGACGTCTAATGCTCACACCGTATTTTTCTGCCAGTTTATGCTGCACAGGATAAATTAATGGCTCAATTGAGTGATGTGTATCAAAATGAGAAATAGTAATGCCTGCATCTAAAATTTTCTCTATTTGTGCAGTTAATTCTCGTTCCACCTCATTCATATCTACATCCGCTAATCCGTTTTCAAGCGCTGTATAATTTCTGCGAAAACGTCCATCATCATCCGTTAGCGTTTCTAGACCTTGAAGAACTGGAGAACCGAACGTCAGGGTCAAATGCGCACCAATATCGAGACCCGGGTTTTCTTTCGCTACTTCTACCGCCAAATCAAACGCCGGACTATTAGCTAGCAGCGTAGTAGATTTTACAACGCCTCGCTTATAAGACTCTAAAATACCATAAACTGCTCCTGGGCTAATTCCAAAATCATCTGCATTAAAAATAATTCTCATTTCTTTGACCCCTCTCATTCATTCGTTATTTATTTATATCGCTCTCGCCTTCACTCCACGGTCTAACCATATAGACTTCCTCACAAAAGCCACGCAAGCCGTTATAGACACGTTTTGCTCTGGAGTACTGTTTGATGAGCGCAAACACCGTCGGACCGCTACCACTCATTAGAGCCGCCTCAGCACCAAACGCTAACATCCGATCTTTTATTCGTTTAACTTGTGGATTCTTTTCTAATGTTACCGATTCTAGTACATTTCCTGTTGACGCAAAAATTCCGTCTAAATCACCATTTTTGATGGATTCAATCATTTTTTCAGTGTCTGGGTGTTCTACATTATCTACTTGAAGTTCTTTATAGATGGTTGGTGTTGACACGCTGATGCTCGGTTTAGCCAGCACAATCCAGCAACCGGGCATATTAGGTAACGCAGAAATTTTTTCACCGCGGCCTGTTGCTAGTGCCGTTCCTCCGTATACGCAAAACGCGATATCAGAACCAATTTCCGAACTAATTTCAGCTAATTCTTCTATCGAAAGACCAAGTTCCCAAATAATATTCAAGCCTTTGAGCGCTGCCGCCGCATCTGAACTACCACCAGCAAGTCCCGCAGAAACAGGAATGTGCTTATCAATTGTAATGCGCACACCCATCTTTACATCAAAACGCTTTTTCAAAAGAAGAGCCGCTTGATAAATTAAGTTACGACGATCTTCCGGAATAAAGTGCGCTTTTACATCTAGCACAATTTTGTCTTCATCTAAGCGTTCTAAGTATAATCTGTCAGCAAGGTCGATTGTTGTCATCACCATTTCCACTTCATGATAGCCATCCTCACGTTTGTACAGCGCATCAAGTGAAAGATTAATTTTAGCTGGTGCTGTTATGCTTATTTTCATTTTTCTTGGCCTCCGCGTTCAAAATCTCTTTTTCTATTCTATCATACGAAAGAAAAAATATGTAGCTAGCGGCCCAAAACAACTTCTATGTATAGCAAAAACCGAACCACGCTAGATGGTTCGGCTACTTCAGCTTCATTACAAAGCTAATTCTTTATTATCATCTGTAAATACAAGTTCTACTGCATCTGTTAAGATATCCGTGTAACTGTAGGATACTCTTTCAAAGTTGTTTTCATCTTGATCAAGCTCCACAATGAAAACGGATGGATATGTTTCAGCTAGGATACCGCAACGTTCAATCGTTTTCTTACGACCACCGTTTGCTTTCAATGTCAATGCTTTACCTAATCTAGAATCTAAATTCGTCTTAATGCTTGCAATGGTTTTTGGCATTTATTTTCCACCTCACTAATAACTATTATAGCATAGTTCGGTTCTGAAATCAATAACCAAATATTTTAACAGTTAGAAGGGCTAACTGTCAACTAAGAAAGCGCTCTTTTCGAAAAAATTTATTTTTCCTTTAAAAAATCCCCTAGAAAATTGCTTAATTTAGCGAATTCTGGAATATCTAACGTTTCACCACGACGGATTAAGTCTATTCCAATGGCATTTAAACCTTCTACTAACTCGTCTTTGCGAGGTTTTAAAGCTGGGAATTTGGAAGCTAAGTTATTCCAAAGGGTCTTCCTTCTTTGAGCAAATGAAGCTCTTGTTACTTCAAAGAAAAATTCTTCGTCGTTCACTTCAGCTAATGGTTCTTTGCGACGCTTCAGATGGATCACCGCGGAATCTACATTTGGTTGCGGCATGAAGACGGTTTTGGGCACGATAAAAGCTAATTCTGCTTCCATGTAAAATTGGATCGCGATAGTCAGACTGCCGTAGCTTTTCGTACTTGGAACTGCACTTATCCGGTCCGCGACTTCTTTTTGGAGCATGAATGTCATGGAATCTGCCGGGATATTATCATGTAGAAGTTTTAAAATAATTGGCGTGGTTACGTAATATGGCAAATTGGCTACGATTTTTAGCGGTAGTTCTGGCTTAGCGAATTGCTCTGCTACAACTTCCTCTACATCCGCTTTTAGCACATCGCCATGGACTACTTGGACGTTATTGTAAGTACTAAGCGTATCATCAAGAATTGGCAGTAAACGTTGATCTATCTCAAATGCAACGACTTCATTAGCGGTTTTTGCTAATTGTTCTGTTAACGCGCCAATTCCTGGGCCGATTTCAATTACATTTGTTTCTTTTGTTATTTCTGCTGTATCTGTAATTCGTGTCAAAATATTACTATCAATTAAAAAGTTTTGCCCTAGACTTTTCTTAAACAAGAAACCATATTTTTTTAGGATTTCTGTCGTTCTTCCGGGAGTTGCAATATCTTTACTCATTTTCTTCCTCCTGCATAATCTTTTGGCACGCGGCTACTAGCTGTTCTTCACTGATTGCAAATGATTCTAGTCTAGTTTGTAATTGTTTCCCATTTGTATAGCCGATTTTTAGTATATTACCGATTTTTTCTCTACGTTCTTTCGCTCCCGCTCCTCCAAGAAGACCAAGATGAATAAGAATATCTTTGGGAATAAATTGTTTTTCTGTGGGAGTCCCACTTGTATGAAAGTTCTCCAGTGCTTCCCGAATATTAGCGCTACTGGCATGTTCCACCCCAAGGCCACGTCCCACTTTTGGTAAAGCGTCTTGGCGTTTGATAAAAGCGTGTTTACAGCCGGGTACCGCTGAATCGATTTGTTTTCGGATTTTTTCACCGGGAAAATCTGGGTCTGTAAAAATAATAACGCCGCGAAGCTCTTGCGCATGTCTGATTTTCTCTATTGTTTCTTGTGATAGGGCAGAACCATTAGTTTCAATGGTATCGGCAATTACTGAACGATTAATCGCTGTTGTATCATCCCGTCCTTCTACGACTATAAATTCATGTATTACAGGCTTCCCGCTCATAATGACTACATCCTTTTTTATAAAATAAGTACATACATCATACCACATTTTAGGCAAAGAAAAAACGAGGCCCTATGAGTCAGCCTCGTTTTTATACGAAATTAGTTTAACACTTTGACAGTTACCATTCTTCTACCCCATGAATAGCACTGACTTTCATTTGGGAAATAAACGTCAACGATATTTCCTTTGATAACGCCGCCAGTATCTCCAGCGATCGCTTCTCCGTACCCTTCAACCCATACTTTAGAGCCTAGCGGAATAACTCGTGGATCAACTGCAATTACTTTTAATCCAGGGTTAGCACTTAGGTTAATACCGTAAGCTGTAATACCTCCACCTGAATAAGCAGTAGATTCCATTCTGTAAGTTTTACCACCTGATGATGGAGCTGATGTTGAAGAATTTGAAGCGGATGAGTTGGAAACTTGTGTTGCTACCACTTTTTCTTTCGTACCGCGTACAACTACTTTATCCGTTTTATTAGAAGTGACATTTTCTTTAATGACATCGCGTTTTTTCTCTTTGCCATTTTCAAATGTTACTTTATACTCAACAACTTTTTCGCCGTTCTTACCTTCTTGAACAACTTTTTCAACGCCTTTATTTAGGCTATCGTCTTCTTTGTAAACTGTTTCGAATTTAACTTGTTCATTTTTCTTTTCTGCTTTTGAATTGACATATGTAACTTCTACAGTCATTTTTTCTTTTAAGTTACTGTCTTTCGCAGGTGACACACGGTCATCTTGATCAAGTTTAATATTTTTCTCAGCTAGTAAATCACTAACTTTTGTTTTTGTTGTCCATACTGTATCTTTTTTCGTTCCGTTTTGTAAGGAAAGTTGAATGGCACGGTTAATGTTAACCTCAAGGCCATCTTTTAATTTAGTGTCTAATGCTACGTTTAACACATCTTGCGGACGAGTTGTAATATTTTCATCTTTAAGCAAGTCTGCTACGTTTGTTTTTGTGCTCCAAACGTCTTTTTTAGTACCATTATCATTTATTGTAATTTGACGAGCTGGTAAATATTTGATTTCCATACCGTCTTTAATTTCTGCATTTTTCCCTGGAGCAATTTCATCACGTTCACTTACTTTAATGCCTGCTTCGTCTAATGCTTCTGAAACAGTTTTAGCATGTGTTCTTGATTCAATTTTTTCACCAGCGTTTACTATAGTGATATCGTTTTTAGTTCCTTCGAAAACGAAATAAAAAACCAATGCTACTACAATAACAAATCCTGCAATCATGATTGGTAGTTTCCATTTTGATGATTGGGCTACGTTACTGCTGTTTTCCATGGTCATGTATTTCTCCCCTTTCTACTTCGCTAGTGATTATATACAGGGGAGGGAAGAACTGTCAATTTTTTATACAGATTGTTCATATCTTCGCAAACTTCTTCGATAAACGTTGATATAGAGCCATTTTAAAATGTAACATTCTTTTAAAGTGTCAAATGTAACAGAAATGTGTCATTTTTCTACGTCTCTGGTCGTAGGCATAAAATAAGGGTTTTTATCCCGGTCATGATTTTTATCTACACGAAGCTTAAGATTGGGTTACAGACTGGGCCTTATATTACAATCATGTTACAATTAGTCTTTGATTCTAAATAGTCTTTTCGCGTTTTCTGTTGAGTGCGTGGCGATTTCGCTATATTTCATTTCTTTCAGTTCTGCAATTTTTTCGGCAACTAACTTGACGTATCCAGGTTCATTTCTTTTTCCACGATTTGGGGTCGGAGCGAGATACGGCGCGTCAGTTTCAATTAATAAACGGTCAATTGGTATAGCTTGGGCTGCAATTTTTGGTAATTTTGCGTTTTTAAAAGTGACTGTTCCACCGAATGAAATGTAAAAATTCATCGCTAAGCAAGCTTCCATTACTTCGACAGTTTCACCAAAACAATGCATAATTCCGCCTACTTCTTCTGCGTGTTCTTCTTGCAAAATACGTACAACATCTTCTGTTGCTTCGCGGTTGTGAATGACTATCGGTAAATTCACTTCTTTCGCTAAACGGATTTGTTTTCTAAAAACCTCAAATTGCGTTTCTTTTGGCGAAGTGTCCCAGTGATAATCTAAGCCCATTTCCCCCAAAGCAACTACTTTCGGGTGTGTAAGTGCTAAATCGCGGAGCCATTCTAAATCTGCATCCGTGAATGTAATAGCGTCCGTGGGGTGCCAGCCGACGATTAATGAGATAAAATCATATTTCTCGGCTAATTCAAGCGCTCGGTCAATTGTTTCTTTATTAAAGCCTACGACAGCCATACGAGTCACATCATTTTCCTGTGCGCGTTTTATTACTTCTTCTATATCATCATCAAAAGCCTCGTCATTGAGGTGTACATGCGTGTCAAATAGCAAGGGAATTCCTCCTAATAAAATCATTTCCTTCTATTATACTATAATTTTTGATGCATACAAAAAAAGCTACCTAATTGGCAGCTTCGTAGTATAATGGTGAAATATTTTGCAATCCATCAAGGAATACTAACCCGACGAAACTCGCACTTTTCCATTCAATCGTAATAACGATAATTGACACCGTTTGCGGAGCAGTTAACCAGTTCACCCTGCAATACCAGAAGTATTTGATTAAACCATACGAAGGATAGAATAACCATTTCAAACGAGTGAACTGCTACTGATGATGAACATGTTTATATTTATAAACGATTTCTGAAAAAATGAGCCCTAACTCAAATGAATTAGGACTCATTGTTATTATTTTACTTTTGCACCGTTTGGAAGTGCGCTACTTGCTTCGATGACACTTAATTTGCCATCTTTTTCGCCTGAAAGAATCATCCCTTCGCTCATTAGTCCGCGAAGTTTTACAGGTTTTAAGTTAGAAACGACGATTACTTTTTTGCCAATTAGCTCTTCTGGTTGATAGAATTCTGCAATGCCTGAAAGCACTTGGCGCAGTTTCCCTTCACCTAAGTCTAATTGGAAGCAAAGAAGTTTATCTGCTTTTTTCACTTTATCTACTTGTTTTACTTCTGCAACGCGAAGATCGATTTTGTCGAAATCTTCAATGCCGATTTGCGGAGTTTCAAGTGCTTCTACTTCTGCTACTTCTTCGGCAGGAGCTGGTGCAGAGCCTTTCATTTCATCTTGAATATAAGTAACTTCCACTTCCGCATCAAGTCTTGGGAAAATTGGCGTACCTTTTTTCACCACCGTTGTGCCTGCCGGAATTTCACCATATCCATAAATGCTATCCCATTTTTTCAAGTTCTCTTCTTGTAAACCTAGTTGTAAGAAGATTTCTCCTGGAGTTCTTGTCAAGAATGGTTGCAAAAGTACTGCGATAATACGTAAATTTTCTGCTAAATGCGTCATGACGCTCGCAAGTTCTGCACGTTTTTCTTCCTCTTTGGCAAGTGCCCACGGAGCAGTTTCGTCGATATATTTATTTGTGCGAGAAACAAGTGACCAAAGTTGGTTTAGGGCTACAGAAAATTGCATATGCTCCATGCTAGCTTCGTATTCCTTCACTACATTGTTTTTGAACTCTACTAATGTTTGGTCAAATTCAGTGACATTGCCTTGATAAGCTGGGATTTCGCCATCAAAGTATTTATTAATCATTGCTACTGTACGATTAAGTAAATTCCCTAAATCGTTGGCAAGATCATAGTTTACTCGGTCAACAAAATCTTCCGGTGTAAATAAACCATCTGAACCAAATGGGACTTCACGTAATAAGTAATAACGAAGCGCGTCTAGTCCGTAACGGTCAATCAGCATGTAAGGATCTACAACGTTACCTTTGGATTTCGACATTTTACCATCTTTCATTAGAATCCAGCCGTGGCCAAACACCATTTTTGGAAGTGGTAAGTCTAGTGCCATCAACATAATTGGCCAGTAAATTGTGTGGAAACGAACGATTTCTTTCCCAACGATTTGTACATCAGCAGGCCAGTATTTTTGGAATTTCGTGTCATTGTCCGTATTATATCCCAGTGCAGTAATATAGTTAGAAAGCGCATCAATCCATACATAAACAACATGTTTTGGATTACCAGGAACTTTAATGCCCCAATCAAAAGTTGTTCTAGATACAGCTAAATCTTCCAAACCAGGTTTGATGAAATTATTAATCATTTCATTTTTTCTAGATTCAGGAAGAATAAATTCAGGATGGGAATTATAATATTCTACTAAACGGTCCGCATATTTGCTCATCCGGAAAAAGTAGGATTCTTCTTTAACAAGTTCGACTTCATTGCCACTTGGAGCTTTTCCGCCGATTACTTTGCCATTTTCGTCTTTATATACTTCTTCTAACTGTGTTTCTGTAAAGTATTCTTCATCAGAAACAGAGTACCAACCTTCGTATTCACCTAAGTAAATGTCGCCTTGCTCTAAAAGTTGTTCAAAGATTTTTTCAACAGAAGTTTTATGACGGTCTTGTGTTGTACGAATAAAATCCGTATTAGAAATTTCTAGTTTTTTCCAAAGTTCTTGGAAACCTTCTGCGATTTCATCCACGTATTCTTGTTCAGAAATTCCGCGTTCTTTCGCTTTTGCTTGGATTTTTTGACCGTGCTCATCTGTTCCAGTTAAGTAAAACACATCATATCCTTTTAAGCGTTTATAACGAGCCATCGCGTCCCCCGCAACAGTCGTATAAGCATGGCCGATATGCGCTTTTCCGCTTGGATAATAGATTGGTGTGGTAATATAAAACGTATTTTTCTCTTCAGGCAACACAATTCCCTCCTTAAAAATAAAACAATTAGTATCATTATATCATTTTTCGCGCTAAACGAAATAATTAATTAAGCGCCTTTTGCAACGCCGATTAAAATCCCGCCGAGAACGACTAAAACTACGCCCACAATAACAAAAAACATTTCTTTTTGTGTTTTCTTTTCTTTTAAAAGTACGATGCCGCCAATAGTTGAGATAACAACTCCTAATTGCGAAAGTGAAAAACCAGTCGCAACGCCAACAAGTTGGTTAGCATGAACCATCGCAACGTTCCCAGCCGCCCAGATTATCCCTGGAATAATAAGTAAAAGCGTTCGTTTATTGAAACGTTTTTCTACGCCACCGCTATGCGTCATAATTAGCGCACTTAAAACCATCCCAATCGCTTGGGGCAAGATTGCGTTAATTCCATCGATTTTGAAACCTTGAATTAGAACGACTAAACCAACATAACCACAAGCCGATATGAATAATGTGATTAAACCTTGTTTTAATGCATTAGTTCCATCTTCTTCTTTTTCCGCATAGGATGTTAAGAAAATCCCGCCAACAATTAGCGCAAGTGCAATAAATCCTAAAATAATTCGAAGTGTCGTATCCCATTCATGAAATAAGATTACCCCACAAAGTGTTGTTCCGACTAATTGCATCCCTGTAGAAATCGGCATCGCTTTAGAAACACCGATAATTTTGAATGCTTTCAGTTGGAACATCTGCCCCACAGTCCATAAACACCCTGTGATAAAACTAATTCCTACTGTTTTAAGCGTATAAACTGGGTCAGTAAAGAAGAAAACGATTACCGCAAAAGTGAGTGCCCCTAGTGTCATTCCCATTGTTTGTTGTCTTGTTGAACCGCCAAATTTTGTAATAATTAGCGGAACTGTTCCCCAAAGTAATGCAGGAATCAGCGCAATCATAATGTTCAAATCGTTTTTCCTCCTTGTTTATGCTTTAATTTAGTTTTCAATTACTTCATTATAGCTGAAATACCAGGAAGATGGTAGTGGCTTTCGGTGTAAAAAGCACTTAAATAGCTACCCTATCTTTTTGTGATTCTCATTGTTCATTATTAAGAAAAAATATACCAAAAAAGTTACTAAATTTTAACTATTACCCCGTATTCAAGCAATAAAATTAAATTCCAATTTAATGTTCACGAAGAAAAACATCGCCCGCCTTATAATTTTAAGTTCCTTGACCATTTAAATAGCACTTACACCCATTTTCGCACTCGTTGATACACAAGATGCTAATAATATTGCATTACTACAAAACACTAACGAGAATGCTCCATCCATAATTTAGTGGAGAAAACGGTTGATACGAATCAAAATACAGCAACAACTATTTTTGGAACACAGCTTCTTTTAATCAGGGTCCCATTATTTTTATTTTAAATAAAGAAAATCACCCCGCAAAAATTTACGAGGTGATTTTTATCAATTTTTTCTTCTAGTTTTAGAAATAGTTAACCCAGCAATCAACAGAATACCCATAAAAACAAAGATCAAATTAGTACTATCTCCTGTATTTGGGAGCGCTATCTGCACTTGATTCTGTTTTGAATACATCTTTGATTGTTTTTCTTCTGCATTGTTTGGTATTTGTTGAGACGATGCGGCAGTTGAATTATGGTCGTTATTCGACACCTCTGGCATTAAACTATTTTCATTGTATACTGGAAGCTCTGGCTTAATTGTGTCTTTCATATATATATATTGAACCGTTTGCCCAATTTCTTCAAATACTCCATTAGCATTAACTGGTTTTTCTTTTAGGGTATAGCCTTCAATTTCTTTAGCAAACGTTTCATACGTAGCGCCAACTTCGCCGGTAATCGTGCCGCTTTCAGCTAATTCATTATTTTCGCTATCCAAATATTGAATTATAATTTTCCCAGTTTTAGCTTCTGGAACTTTCACTATAACCGTTTCTGTTCCTGAGCGATTACCAGATGAATCTTTTGTATAAACGGTTACCTTATAACTGCCCGGTTTGGAAGTATCTACCTTCGTTAAATCCACGTAAATACTCAAATCTTTATCATAATTATCTGTTGCCGTTATTCTAGCGTCACGAATAATTTGTTCCGCTGTTAGTACGCTGTCTTTTTCGACAACTATTTCAAGGTTACCAATTTGGATAACAGGGCTTTCTGTATCCACTATTTTAATAGTAAGTTTCAGCGGATCTGCGGAAGCGCCACTTTTACTTTTTGCCGTTATCGTTACTTCGTATGTTCCAAGTTTGCTTGAATCAACTTCGGAAAAATCCACTTCCATCTTCGGTTCTTCGTCGTAAAGATCTGTAACTTTCGCACCAGATTTAGCAAGAATCGCTTCACTAGTAAGTTCTGTCCCAACCTCAAAAGAAACCTCATTCGCATCAACCGTCACTTGTGGTTTTTGGATATCGTTAATATGCACAACAACAGTAACAGAGTCAGCCTTTAAGTCAAAATCATTTGCGGCTTGTAGTGTAACCACGTAATCGCCTGGCACTTTGAAATCGACTACCTCACTGTAATCACTCGTAATCCTTGCATTTTCTGAAGCAGATGCATGAATATCTTGTAAAAATGTCGCCTCATCCTTCGCATTTACAGGGTCGTACGAAATGCTCTTATCAGCCGTAATTACTGGTAACGCCTTAACGTCCACCGGTTGATTTACAGTTCCGGTATACTTACCTTTAATTGTCGGGCTATTAATCACTTCATCAAATGTATATGAAACCTTTGATACACCTGCTAACTCTTCACTTGCCCATGTAATGCTTTGATTGGAGTAAATTCCGTTGTTAGAAATTGTTTTTGGAGAAGTAATTTGCCCTCCTAGATTTTCAATATTATTCGTTATTACAAAGTTCCCCGCAGCAATCTTTTTTGAGAGTGTAACAGATTGTTTGTCCGCGCTTAACATTGTAAGTTTTGGTACGTTCACTAATTTACTTGACTCTAGCTTATCGATTTTATTATTTCTTACATTAATTGTAGTCAAAAGCGGAAAATCGGTAATTTGAGGTAGCTTAGTGAGTTCATTACTACTGAAATCTAGATTCGTAACATTAGAGAGATTTTCTAAATGTATATCATTACTGTCCAAATAGTTCCCGCTAATATCTATGCTCACTATTTTCGGTAAATTAGTTAATGTAATACTTTCTAATTCGCCCCAATCAATAGTGATACTAGAAGCAATTCTTCCAAAGCCATCTAACTGAGCTAAATTTTTCAAGGTTAGCTTTTTCACTTCTAGTTCATCCGCTGACAAGGTTACTAAACTAGGTTGGTTTTCAACATCTAATTCAGTAATCGCATTACCATTCAAATTTAATGTGCGCAACTCCGGCAATGTGTTCACCAGACTCAAAGTTCCCGTCATTTTATTATTATTTGCACTAATGGACTTTAGAGTTGGTACGTTAAGTAACGGATTTATGGTAGTGAGTTTGTTGGAGTTCACATTAATATTTTCCAACGCCGTTAAATGCTCAATGCCCTCTAAACTCGTGATGTTTTGATTTGTCGCTACTAAGTTAGTGATACTTTGAAGTTCTGCATCTGTTACTTCTGCGTTAATATCTTCTACTCCGCTAATATTTTTAGCAATTACTTTAGCTAAATTAGCATCTGGAAATAGTTCAGTATAAGTTTTTCCGTTTTCAGAAGTTGATTTTAAACTATTTTTAGGAGTATCGTTCTTATTTGTGGTGTTTGAAGGTGTGTTCGTAGCGTCTTCACTAGGTATTGTTGGATTAGGTTCTATCGTTTTCTGCGGAATGGTTTGTGTATTGTCAGTTCCGCTAGATTGCGCGGAATCGGTAGTGGTAGGTTGTTTTGTGTTGCTAGTTACCTTTTCCTTAGTGTTGGTTGTATCTGCACTAGCATACAAACTTGGACTAACTAGGCTAAAACACAAAGCAAGAGAAACAACAACAGGTATTTTTCTCATTTCTTGTTTCCTCCAGGCTGTGATTAATTTAATCTGATAGCTCTATCATAACAGACTAAAACTGAAGAAAAGACTAATTTTAGTAGTTGTTTTAGACGAAAAACACCCTTTATGTGTCTTTTTAGTGAACAAAAAGGGTATTTTCGTATCAAAACGATTTAAAATAGTCTCATTATAATACAAAGGTGTAATCGTTTTTATTTTTATGCACAAAAAAACTAAGTATGTTACTACCTGAGTTTGATAGTTTCATACTTAGCTTATTGGGTTTATTTTATAACTTCAAGCGGTGGTAAAAATACTTTCCCTTCCAATACTTCTTTTTTCGGAACGTATAGACGGAAGTTTAATGAGAATTCTCTTCCAGCCTTACTTGGTAACCAGTTTCCTTGATCCACATCTGCCGGCTTTTCTGACGCGATATAAAGCGTCAAACTGCCATCTTCACTTAGTTTTGGACCTGTGTAGTTATTGATGCAGAATTTGTTTAATTTGTTTGGGATAACGTGATAATCTGGAACACTATATAAGGTAACGGACCAAAAGGCATCTGCCAGTTCTGATGGGAGTTCGTCTGCCGGGAAATGAATTTTATAAACTTTATCGCCAGTTAACAACTCATTATCCGTACCTTTTTGGCCGATGAAATATAGTGCTTCTTGAATAGAATTCGCCCAAATACCGCCGTAATTAATGATTGCTCGTGCTAAAATATCATTTTCAAATGCGCCAGCTACATAAGTAACCGACCATCCGCCTTTTTGTGTACCGAATCCTTTTGCACCATTAGTAAAATATGGGATGGCTTCTTTCACAATTAAGTTTCTCACTTCGGCTTTTTGTTCATCACCAAGTTCAATATAAGCTGCGACTTTTCTTGCTTTATCTTGGAATTCCGCTGCTTTTGGCATTTTATCTGGATAAGTAGCTAGCAGTTCTTCTAAATTGGAATAAATTTCTTCTAATAAGAACTCCGCGTTAGTAAAATGTGGTATTTCTAGTGGTTCTTTAATTTTTATATTATCTGGTGCATCGAATTTGAATGCTTTTTGAAGTTTTACTGCGCCTTCTGGATCGTCTTTTTGTTCTACACGAAGTAGCACTTTCACTTTTTCTGATGGTAATTCGATTTTTACAGCGTCATTTGGAATGGAAGGATTTGTTCCTTTTTTAACGAAAGCAAATTTTCCATGTGGATGCTCTGGGAAATTACGTTCGTTGATATTAGTTACTACTTCACCCCAGCCATCTAAAAGTTGAACCGTATAATATCTATTTTTTATTTCTGGCACTTCTAAAACAACAGCATTTTCGTCATCTACAGCTATCCAGGCTTCTGAATATACAACATCAAAGTTTGGATTTACAAAATTCGCATCTGCTGGTGAAATCGAATTGTGCTTAAGTGTGTTATACGGTATTTTATCTTCTTTTGTATCAAAATTTTCTTGGCGTAAAACGAGATATCGCGACAACAAATAAACATAGGATTCTTTCACAAGCTCACCATTTACTTCTAATTTCGCATTCATTATCAACATAACCACCTTTAATTTAGATTAATTTAAGCATATATCAAACCGGAAGTTATTCTTAGCTTTTTGCAATACCAATCATCGTTCCACCGATAATTACTAAGACTACTCCGATAATGACCAAAATAAGTTCTTTCTTGGTTTTTTTCTCTCCTAAGAAAAGTATTCCTCCAATTGTCGAAATGACAACGCCCATTTGAGAGAGAGAAAAACCTGTAGCGATTCCAACCAGTTTATTTGAGAATAGTAGAGCCAAGTTACCAGTAGCCCACATAACCCCGGGAATCATGTTTAACCAGGTCTGCTTTGTAAAGCGTTTTTCTTCTGACTTAATAGAGAATAATAATCCTGCGACTACCATCCCAATTGCTTGAGGCAAAATCGCGTCCCAACCACTAATATCAAACCAGCGAGTGATAACGACATAACCAACATAACCTACTGATGAAATAAGTAAAGTGATGATTCCTTTTTTCATATTTTGACCGGAATTTTCGTCTTTATGTTGTTGATAACTTGTTAAAAATATCCCGATAATAATTAGGGCTAATGCGGAAAATCCTAGTACTAATTTGGAAGTTGTCCCCCATTCATGAAAGGCGAATACACCAAATAGCGATGTACCTACTAACTGCATTCCGGTTGAAAGCGGCATTGTTTTTGATACGCCTACTTGTGTAAATGCCCGAAACTGATTCATTTGGCCTAAGCTCCAAAATGCCCCAGAAACAAAACTAGCAATAATGATGGTTGCCGTATATTCTGGATTTGTAAAAATAAAAACTCCAATTGCGAAAGCTAGCGCCCCGAATGTCGTACCAATGATTTGTTGCCTCGGTTTACCGCCAATTTTTGAAACAACTAATGGCATAATCCCCCACATTACTGCCGGAATTAATGCTATAATTATGTTCATTTTTATTCCCCCTAATTCTTCTGCTTATGGTCTATACCCTTTTCCTCATGAAATCATTCCTATTTATGTAATTATCTGTTAAAATGAATTAAAATTATCAAGAAGGTGATAAAATGAAATCAACTGGAATGGTAAGGAAAATGGACGAACTTGGTCGTGTGGTTATCCCGATTGAAATAAGAAGAACGATGAATCTAAATGTAAAAGACCCTTTAGAAATTTTTACAGATGAAGATACGATTGTATTGAAAAAGTTTTCATCCGGTTTGGTTTGCGATATTACTGGGGAGTTTTCTGTTGATAATAAAAAATTCGCGGGCGGCAAACTGACGCTCAGTAAAGAAGGCGCTGCGGAATTAATGGCAGAGATTAAACGCCGCTTTGGTGATACCTTATAAAAAAATCATGCACGAGTTCCCTTTTAAGGATTCGCGCATGATTTTTATTTTATTTCATGATAAGCCGAGTAAACTTCTCGTTTGGGTAAATTTCTCGCTTTCATAACGGTTTTAATTGCATCTTTAGAACTGACATTTTCCTGTTCCATTACGGTGCTTACGTGCGTTTTAATATCTAGTTCTTGCCACCAGAGTTGCTCTTCTGAAAGCGGTGGGTTGGTATTTCCTTCGATAATCAAGCAAAATTCTCCGCGAACTTCTTCGTCCATTGTCCAGTTCAGCGCATCTTCTACCGTTCCACGCAAAAATTCTTCAAATCTTTTTGTAAGCTCTCGACATAAGACAATTTTGCGATCATTTCCAGTGATTTTGGCAAGTGCTTTTAAAGTCTCTTTTAAACGGTGTGGTGATTCATATAAAATCCACGTTTCTTCGCGTGCCGCTAACTTTTCAATTGCTTGGGTGCGTTCTTTATTTTGGCGAGGTAGAAATCCATAAAAATAAAACGGCTGTGGTGCAAGACCTGAGGCAATCAGCGCGGTTAAAGCAGCATTGGCTCCTGGTAGTGGAATGACTGGTATATTAGCATTTAGCGCACTTTGAACAAGTTCATATCCCGGGTCAGAAATAGATGGCATCCCCGCATCGCTAACTAATGCTACTACTTCTCCGTCCAACATTCGCTGAATAATATTATCTTCTTTATTTTCCTTCGTAAACTGATGGTAACTCGTCATTCGGGTTGTAATTTCAAAATGATTTAAAAGTTTCACGGTGTTTCGAGTATCTTCTGCTGCAATAATATCCGCTTCTTTCAACATCCGGATTGCGCGAAAAGTCATATCTTCTAAATTACCAATGGGCGTCGGCACTAAATATAATGCTCCTTGAATGGCTCCGCTAAAACTTTTTTGACTTTTTATCATTTTGCTTCCTCCTCCCGCTGTAATAAATAGGCATCTTTATTCTTACGTGATAATTTTTTGAAGGCTGCTTCCGCTTTCGTGGCTTCACTTCTTGTCTCGAATTTTTCAAAATGGATGACTTTTACCGGGCGACGTGTTTTTGTATATTTACATCTAATTCCCGCATTATGTTCTGCTTCTCGGCGAATCACATCTGTTGTATAGCCACCATAATAGGAATTGTCACTACATTTTAGCACATAAAAGAAATGTTCACTCGCTTTTGCCATATAAAATCTCCTTAATTACTGGCGTATATTCCCCCAGCTCGTCATATACGATAACAGGTGGAACATATTTCACGCCAGGTTTTCCGTCTTTGATTCCTTCTACAAGTACCGTATTCGCTTCTCTATCTAAGCGCGGGTGCACGAATTGAATACGTTTGGGTTCCAAGCGATATTTTCTCATTGTATCAATGATGTCTAGTAATCGTTCCGGACGATGGACAAAATTCGCTTTTCCTCCTTGTTTTAAAAGGCTTGCGCCTACACGAATAGTATCCTCTAGCGTGCACATGACTTCATGGCGAGCAATCCGGAAATGTTCATTCGTGTTTTTCAAACTTGTATCCGGAGTCGCAAAATAAGGCGGATTACAAGTGACAATATCTGCGCGCTCTTTTGGAATAAGGTCTGTAATATTTTTTAAATCATATTCCATCATTTCAATTTGCTCTTCCAAATGATTATAAAGGATACTTCTTTTCGCCATATCTGCTAGGCGCTCCTGAATTTCAACGCCAACAATTTTCGCTTTAGTTCGCGTACTAAGTAATAAAGGAATAATCCCATTCCCGCTACACAAATCAATTATTTTTCCCTTTCGAATGGGCAAGTAGCTGAATTTTGCAAGTAAAACCGCATCTATTGAGAAAGAAAATACTGATGGGCTTTGAATAATCCGCAAGTTTTCTGCTAGTAAATAATCGAGCCTTTCATCGCCTATTAGTTTGGTTTTTTCCAAAATGATTCACCTTTTCTAGCAAAAAGCCCTTCTCTTAAATCGAGAAAGGCCCGTCATGTTATTTTTTATTGAGCAAGGATAAGCAAAATAAACAATCTTCATCATTGCCACGCGGGCTGCCGAAATGTACATTGCAAACATGAAATCCTTCCTTGTAAAGTTGGACAAGATTATCATAACCTTCCCCAAGTTCAATCATTTGCTGCATTGCTTCCTTACGATTAGGCGCCATCACACCATGTTCCGCCTCTGTTTCGGCTTTAGGTTCTGGTGTCGCTTCATCAGTCAAAGAAAGTCTACGTCGCAAATGTTCGTTTTCAAGGTTTAATCGGTTATTTTCTTCCAACATTTCGCCTAAGTTTGTCTTTAGATCTCCAAGTTGCTGATACAATTCGCCAATTTGCTCCTCCATATTACTGACTGAGTCAAAAATAGCTTTTTTATCCAATTTTTTCACCTCAAGACTTTGCCGGTTGTTTTAGAAATTCGTTGTATGGGCGTAATTCGTCCAATTCGTATTCTATAACCGTCTCTTCTTCGGGCAAACTCACTTGTAAGATTCTAGAAAGCAAGTTGATTCCCGAAACACGTGCTTCTGCGCCTTCTGGAGTTTTTACTTTTACACCAACATCTGGCATTTCACGTTTAGCTTGCTCATATTCATCGTTCTCATATTTCAGGCAACACATTAATCGTCCACATAAACCGGAAATTTTCGTCGGGTTAAGAGACAGGTTTTGGTCTTTCGCCATTTTGATGGAAACTGGTTCGAAATCACCTAGGAAAGTGGAACAGCAAAGCATGCGACCGCATGGACCAATCCCACCGAGCAATTTCGCTTCATCACGAACACCAATTTGACGAAGTTCGATGCGAGTCCGGAAAACAGATGCTAAATCTTTCACGAGCTCCCGAAAATCAACGCGACCTTCTGCAGTAAAGTAAAAAATGATTTTATTACGATCAAATGTATAATCAACATCAACCAAACTCATTTCAAGTTCGCGCTCGCGGATTTTTTCATCACAGAGTAAAAAGGCTTTCTGACATGAGTCGCCATTCTCGGCAACGCATTTATAGTCTGCTTCTGTTGCGATACGCAGTACTTTCTTAAGTGGTAAAACGACATCTTCTTCGTCCACGTAGCGCGGTTCAATGACTGTTTTACCAAATTCAATTCCTTGTGCATTTTCAACAATAACACCTTGGTTTTCTGTGATTTCCAGTTCGCCAGGTGAGAAATAATATATTTTACCAACGTCTTTAAAACGGACGCCTACAATTTTAAGCATAGCGATTACCTCCCTTGGATTTCCAGAACTAACTGCTCCATTAGAAGTTGCGTGTTCATATTGGAATCCAGTTTTGATTTCGCAGCGAGAATCTTCTCGATTTCCCCTGTGGTTTCGGACAGTGATTTACGCAGCGCATCTTGTCCGAGCATTTCTTTTTGTGCAGTACAAATAGGTTCGTAGTTCTCATCAAGCGTAAGATGAAGTCGGTCACGGTACAGCAGTAACAATAATTCGAGTCCGAGCGCCATCTTATCTTTCTCTTTAAAAAGCGGCATCCATGATTCTTGAATGATAATTAATGGGCTGGTTCCTTGATGATGAATTCCTTCGTATAACTTGATAACAACATTTCTTGCTTCACTAAACCATTCTTCATCTTCAAAAGCCTTCGCTTGCTCTACACTACCAGTAATACTAGCATATATCCGCGCTTTTTGTTCAGAAATACCTGCTGCTGTTAGCGAAGCAAGAAGACTATCAAAAGTCAGTGATTTAAATGTGACCGGTTGCAGTCTTGATTGAATCGTTGGCAAAATTTGCCCGGGATTTGTTGTTAAAAATAATAATAACAAACCGCCTTCTGGTTCTTCTATAAATTTCAGCAGACTATTGGCTGATTGAACAGTCATTTTTTCTGCATCGTAAATGATAACTACTTTTTGGTCTGATTCCATCCCGCGCTTACTAAGTTCTTGCTTCAGCGCGCGAACCTGATCAATTTTAATACTAGCTCCATCTGGCTCTAGCAAATGAACATCCGGATGATTATGACTCGCTATTCTCATGCAATTGGCACACTTCCCACAAGCAAGCTCTGTTTCTGTACTTTCTAAACAAAAAAGGCTCTGAGCTAACCAAAATGCTGTGCGTTTCTTCCCTGTACCACTTGATCCTTCTAATAAATAGCCGTGAGATAATCGATTTTCGCGGACACTTTTTGAAAAAATCTTCATGACCACTGGTTGCATCACTGTAAGTTCATCCTGTAATCCCACAAAAAACTTCCTTTCTATCCATATTGTAATATTATACCATGACCAAGCTTAAATAGCTTCGGAATTTTAACAAAAAAATAACAGCGCCTCTGTGAACTAATATTACAATTTCAATAAATTAATTATTTTTCAGAAATTTAAATGGACAGTACACCGTTTTGAGCATAGAATAAAGAAAAGTAGTTATTATACTTAGACTTAAAGGGGCTGTCTGGTATGAATGAATCAAATGGAAGTATGGAACTATATTTAAGAGAACATACCGAAGAGATTATTAACAACTGGCTATCAAAAATTTATGAAAATACGTACACTAGTTTTGTTTATTCGCCGCAATATAAAGACGAACTGCGCGCTGACAGTGAACAAACAGCAGACTTAATCATTTCTTATTTTGCTGGTAAAAAAGTGTTTTTTGCGAAACTTGATAAATGGCTAGATAACATGTACGCGCGTCGCATGGAAAATGAAGTGCCATTACCTGAAGTTATTACTACCCTAGATAAATTACGCCGTGAATTTGTTACTGCTGTTGGTGATTTTTGTATTCATAATGACGAAGTGTCTAAATATGATTTTTCAGCAAGTATGGCCATGGTTAATCACGGTTTCGACCGGATAAACGAAGCCTTCTCAGCAATGTATTATAATGATATCGTCAAACATTTAGAACAACAACATCGTTTAATAGAAGAAATTAGCACGCCAGTAATTTCGATTACTGACGAATTGGCGATACTTCCACTTATGGGCCGTGTCGATCGTGAAAGAGCAGAAAAGCTATCCGAAATCACGGCAAACAAATGCGTGCACTTAAGCGTGGAACAATTGTGTATTGATTTATCAGGAATCACGTATTTTGATGATGCACTTGGAGAAATGCTTACCAACTTAGTGACGATGCTTAAACTTCTTGGCGTCGAAGCATTTATTTCCGGTATCCAACCAAAAATGGCGCAACAAATTAATCGTGTTGAATTAAACTTATCTATCCCAGCCTATCATTCGTTAAAGGCTGTCTTACAAGATCAAACTAGAACTATATAAGAAAAACCGTAAGCGATGTATTATCGCTTACGGTTTTTTATTTCAACTACCCCATTCTCATCCCTTTAATACATCCGAATCAATTAATCATATATTTCTGTCACCCCTCCATCAGGTTATGTGAATACAAGCTCTTATTAATGATGCGTCTTTTTTAACATTTGCAATGCATATATTTTACTCTTAATAAAAAAACGATAAATCCATGCTTGTACTATATTATTTAGCATTGTACAATAAGAGAAAACAGTTAATCATACGGGAGGACACCATGATAACAACAAAAAAAAATAAAGACATTTGCGCCCTTATTTTTTCAATCATCTCATTTTTTGTACCATTTGGATTAATTATCTCCATTCTAACACTTATCTCTAGTAAACGTTCAATTCGTGTAGAAGCTACATCTATCAATAAAACCACTAAAGTATTATCTATTATCAGTATCATATGCTCTATTTTGATAATTGTTTCTGCTATCGTGGGAGTTATTACCTTTTTTAGTTCAAAAAATAATTTAATGTAAAAAAGAAGCCCTTTGTATGGGCTTCTTTTTTGTATTTAACTTAATTTTGCGTAAGCGTTATATCTTGCTCCTCCAGAAGTACCTTCCACATGAAGTGTAACAGTACCTAGCTGGATAACTTGGCTTTTACTAAACAAACTATAATGGAATCGTGATGTTGTTTTAGCTCTATTATTTGCAATCCATGCACTTTTTTCTATGCGACTAGTTTTTACAGCAGGATTAAGATTTTTATCAACGTAACCTGATGAAGAAACTATTTTTTTCACTGTCCCTCCACTAGTAGTATATTTCACCGCTACTACATATCTAGTCATTTCTATTTTGAAAAATTTCATAGAATAGGTATACGAAGCATTCCGAGTCTTAGTTACAGCTGCCTGCAATAAGTTTCTGGTAAACACAGGTGTATCTGTAGTAACTTCTTCTAACACAATATCTTTATTATTTTCATCCTCTAATGCTGCTTGCATCGCTTCCGGATTGCTCAAATAATAAAAGAATTTTTCTTGATTTTCTTTACTTAAATTTTCCACTTGTTCTTCTATCTTTTTAACATCTTTTTCGATACCTTCTTCTGTTGCATTTTCAACTCCATTTTCATTGGCTGTACTTAAAGTATAATCCTCCAAATATTCTTTTAAACTTTCCATATCATCTACAATATTCTGTTCAGGACCCTTTGTCGTATCAGCCTTCGCAAATGTTGTAGGTTGAGCAATAACTAAAATTACTACCATGATAAATAAAAACACTTTTAAACTTTTTTTCATGTCTGCACTCCTTCTCTGAATGTATATTTGATCATTCACTGACCAAAAAAATTGTAACATGGCAAACTAATGTATAACCAAAAATGTAATGAAATGCCTGATTCTTGTCATGAACGAATAAAAGTAAAACTTATTTAGGTTATTTACTACACAATATGTGTAGTAATGTGTTTTTAGTGATACAAAACAACACATTGAAGGTGATTATTCGTAATTTATGCACTTTATTTTTTATGGTTCACAAAAAGTACATATTTTGCGCTTATACAACTATTTATATATGTTATTATCATATTTTCCTTTAATTATTTATCATTTTTCATATCAACCCATTGAATAAAACTGCATGTTTATTCACTCGAGCTTATTTAGAATGACTTGCAGCAAATTTATGAATAGTAATTAGCACTATAGATTTAGAAAGTACCTATCCAACCAAAAATGGCGCAACAAATTAATCGTGTCGAATTAAATTTATCTATCCCAGCCTATCATTCGTTAAAGGCTGTTTTGCAAGATCAAACTAGAACTGTATAAGAAAAACCGTAAGCGATTGTATTATCGCTTACGGTTTTTTGATTATTTTCTTCTAAGTGCAATTAGTCCACTCGCTGAAATGGCTACAAGTAGTATTCCCCATCCATTAACAAGTGGTGTATCACCTGTTTTTGGTAAAGTGGTTTGTTTGCTATCTGCGCTTATTATTTTATCTGGTTTTTCCGGTTGTTGTGGCGTTTTTGGTGGCTCAGGCACTTTTGGTATTTCTGGTTTTTTCGTATTCTCTTTTGTTACGGTTACGTTTAGTGCCTCTGTGCTGATTTTAAATTTGACTGGGGTAGCATCTAAAATATATCCTGTTGGCGCTTTTGTTTCGACAAATTGATACTCACCTGGAAGTAAATCTGTCACCGTTAGTTTGCCCATTTTATCTGTTTTAAGGTTTGGTTGTAGTGTGTTGCCATCTTTATCTTGTAGTTCAAATTCGGCATCAGCTAGTAGGTTTTGTGTGTCGTGATCGATTTTTTCTAGTGAAACGGATCCTTTGATGGCAGAATTTTCTTTGGATAGGAATAATGATTGGTGCGCGTCATCAATTGTGAATTCTACTGGAGACGCATCGAGCACATATCCTTGTGGCGCTTTTGTCTCGATCAGCTGGTATGTGTCATATTTCAGATTTGAAATAGTTAGTTTACCATCGATATTGGTTTTTAGTCCTGTTTGCACTATAGTTCCTGCTCCGTTGACTAATTTAAACTCGGCACCTTCTAGTGGTTTTTTTTGAGACGAATCATCTGTTTTCGTTAATTCAACAGATCCAGTTGTCCCTTCTCCACCTCCGCCACCACCTGATGTTGGTGTCGCGACTTCGATTTCTTGCTTGATAAAGTTATCTCCTGTTAATTGTCCTTTATTTGTGTAGTTCGGTGATGCTCCGTTATCAGTAGAAGTTGTATAGTATGAAATCTTGACAGAATCTGTTAAATTTCCTAGGTCAACTTTAAATCCTTCTGTTGTTTGAGTAATTGCTGATGATGGTACCTCAGCTCCTGGCGTGAAGTTATCATCCGGGTCAAATTCACCGTGGAATGCTTTGATAGAATTAAAATCGACGACTTGTTTTGGCCCAATAAAGTCTTCATAAACGGCATTTTGAATGTTTTGTTTCGAATAGTTAACTCGAACGACCCACTGGATAAGCTCTGGATGTTCAGCATTAGCCCAGCCGTATTTATATAAACTTTCATCCGGGTCAATTTGATTTTTACCACCAACACCCACATCAATTGTTTCTGTGGTGCCGTTTACCGGGAATTCAACTGGAACATTTTCATTTCCTTCTACTAATGATTTATCCCAATTAGTCCAAAAATCGAGATATCCACTAATATTGGAGTTTTTTTCGACAAAGTCTGTAAATGTAATAACTACTTGCCCAGTCGATTTTTTAGCAACCACATGGCCTACCGTGTTGCCATCGTGATCTTTCAAAGAAAAGTCTAAATCTGTAACTATCTTCAGCTCTGGGGGTAACACAAATTCCATTGTGTCGCCTTCCTTCACATTAGTTGAATTGGGGATTTCCCAAGTATAGTGAACCTTGATGCTATCGTAATAACCGAAATCCGTTTGAGGATTGCCATCTGCGTCTAATAATTCCACAGTTTTCAAAAAATCGGAGCCATAATTAGTTGCTGCTTTAGCAAAGTTAGTCTGAAATATAACGTTTACAAGCAAGATAACGCTAAGAAAGGCTAATCCGAATTTCTTTAGATTAGACGTCATCGTCGTACGTTTCTTCATAAAAACCATCCTTTTCTAGTTACTTTCAACTATAAATTTATTACTAATCCATAGTGATTATACATTAATTTTTCTTAAAAATAGCTCTTGTCCAAGAAAAACTCTGCTAATTGTGAACATTTTGTGACAAACGGCAATCTTAAAAACCTCAATGAAAATCGGCTTAGATAAATATCTAAGCCGATTTGTTTATTTTCGTTTCATCAGAAGACCGCTTAGTGACAAGGCTAAAAAGACTACTCCTAAGCCCACAAAGTCATTTGCATCTCCTGTTTTAGGTAGACTTGGAGTTATGCTTGTTTTGGCTTTTTTTGGACTATCTTCGCTGTTTTCTGATTTATGAGGTATAACTGGTATTTCTGGTTTTACTGGTGGTACAGTAGGTTTGCTTGGTACTGGTGGAGCTGGAGTTGGTGGTACTGGGGTTGGCGGTGTTTGTGTGTTCTCTTTTATTACTTTTACCGGTTGGTCAGTCTCACCAGCGATGATTTCAAAAACAACTGGGGTCGTATCGAGTTCATATCCGATAGGGGCGTTTGTTTCCACAAATTGATATGTCCCTGGAACTAAATCAGTTACTTTTAAAACACCATTTTCATCTGTAGTTAAATCTTTTTGTAACGTATTTCCTTCTTTATTTTGTAATTCGAATGTTGCTCCAGCTAGGGTTGCTTTGGTTAACGAGTCTAGCTTGGTTAGTTCTACAGAGCCAACTTCTAGTACATTTTCTTTGGTTACTTTTACGATTTGGTCTGTCTCAGCTTCGATGATTTCAAAACTTACTGGGCTATTATCTAACTTGTAGCCTGTTGGAGCACTTGTTTCGACAAATTGATAACTACCTGGAACTAAATCAGTTACTTTTAGAACGCCATTTTCATCTGTTTTCAAGTCAGTTTGTAGCGTGTTCCCTTCTTTATCTTGTAATTCGAATGTTGCTCCGGCTAGGGTTGCTTTGGTTTTGGAGTCTAGCTTGGTTAGTTCTACGGAGCCAGTGTTAAGCGTATTTTCTTTTGTCACGGTGATTGCTTTATTGTTTTCGCCAATAGTGAATTCTACTGGTGTTGAATCAAGTTTGTAGCCTGTCGGGGCTTTTGTTTCTATTAATTGGTAAGTGTCAAATTTCAGGTCTGCAATGCTAAGTTGTCCACTCGCATTTGTTGTAATGTTTTCTTGTAGCACAGTGCCTTTTGAATTCACCAACTTGAATTCCGCACCTTCGAGGGTTGCTTTTGTTTTCGCATCTTCTTTCGTAAGTGTTACTGAACCGGTTGTCCCGCCTCCTTCACCTCCACCACCTGATGCTGGTGTCCATGTTGAAGTTTGCTTGGTCACAAAATCAGTACCGGCTAGTTTAGCGGTATTATCGTACTGGGTAGACTTTCCGCCATCTGTTGCGGTTGTTGTATAAGAAATTTGCACAGAATCCGTTAAATCTCCTAGCGCTACACTAAACCCGTCACTTGTTTCGGAAAAATTGGTACTGGAAATAGGCGCGCCTGCTGTAAATATTCGGTCTGCGGAATAAGTTCCATGAAAAGCTTTGATAGAATCAAAATTTAATATTTGTTTTGAGCCGATGATATCCGTGAAAACAGCATTTGGAATGCTCTCTTTAGCGTAATTCACACGAACAACCCAATGAATCAGGCTTGGATTACTAGCATCTACCCAACCATATTTAAAAATCGTTTCTGTCGGACTAACTGGGGTTTTCTCACCAACTTCTATATCTATCGGCGTCGTCCCATTTTCAAGAGGAAATTCTAAATCAACTGTTTCATTTCCAGTAATTACTTTTTGGTTGAAAGTGGTCCAGAAATCCAGTTCTCCTTTAATATCGGAGTGTTTTTCTACATAATCACTGAACACAAGGGTTACTTGATTGGTTTCCCTTTTTACAGTGGCCGTTCCAACTACTTGACCTTTACTATCTTTCAAATCAAAAGCAAGATCGGTTGCAAGCGCCAATTGACTTGGCAGCGTGAAATCCATTGTGTCGCCCGCTTTTACATTTGTTGAATTAGGGATAGACCAAGTGTAATGCACATCCATGTTGTCGTAGTAGCCAAAATTCGTTTGTGGCACACCGTCTTTGTCTAAAAGTTCTACTGTGTTTAAAAACTGAGAACCATAACTTGTTGCTGCTTTCACAACTGTCGTTTGGAAGATTGTGCTAGCGATAATCAAAATACTTAAGAAAGCTAGCCCCACTTTTTTTAAAAAGTTTCCGTTTTTACTCATTACAAATTCATCCTTTACTAATGAAGTTTTGTTATTATCACACATCATATGACAATTGAGTAACTTCAAGCTATATCATTTTTCGGAATTACTGCTTGTAAAACGAGAGCTATATGAACTTTCAGTGACGATTTTGAAAATCTATATATTATTAAGTACTAAATTAAATACAAAAGCCGAAACTCCTTTATAGAAAGTTTCGGCTTTTGTAACGGTTTATATATTTTTCCATTTCCTTATACACTATGTGGCAATATTATATTTTTATAATTTTAACGGTCAAGAATGAGCATTTGGATAGCCTGTGCTACACCATCTTCATTATTAGTAGTTGTTGTATAGTTGGCGATTTCTTTAATATGCTCTGTCGCATTTCCCATCGCAACTCCCATACCAGCGTACTCAATCATGGTAATATCATTTTCTTGGTCACCAATACTCATAACTTCACTTTGAGCCACCCCAAGTTTTTCTGCTAAACTGGCGAGCGCCGATCCTTTATTTACCCCTTTTTGCAAGAATTCTAAGTTATATGGAACACTCCGAACGACGTAAAATTTTTGTTTGATGCTCTCTGGTAATTTTTTTATCACATCGGTGATTTTTTCGGGGGAGTCTAGTAGCATCACTTTGGAAACATGAATAGATGCAGGGGCTTCCTCTACAGGTAAATGGTATAGCGGCGTCCCAAGTAGTAGTGAATCTTGACAAGTGATTTCTGTGATTTTGCGACTGGGCACATACATATTTTTTCCGTCAAAATAAGTAAGGTTAACATTTTCCGCATGACAAAATGCATAAATTTCTTCTAGTTCTGTTTTATTTAAGGTAATATCTGCTAATGTATTCTCGGAGGCTGTTTCTAACACAACTGCCCCATTAAAGGTAATTGCGTAATCTCCCGCGTCTAAAAGATCTAGTTCAATTAAACTTTTTTTGATTCCTGCAAGCGGACGTCCTGTACATAGTACTACTTTTACCCCTTTTTCTTTTGCGGCTTTAATAGAATCCCGCACGGCTGGCGTGATTTCGTGTGCGTCGTTTAATAGGGTGCCGTCAATATCTATCGCAATAATTTTATACATAATTTCCTCCCAAAAATGACTAATTACCTCTATTCTACTAGAAAATTAGCTATTCTGCCAAAATCCGGCCACTTCTCGGGAAATATCGTCCGTGCTCTTCACTGTTTTTGCATGGTTCCAATGCGCCGGAAATAATGCTCGGTAACGATTAGTCGAAAATCGCTCTTCTATTAACAATACTACGCCACGGTCCGATTCTCCGCGAACAACCCTACCAACTGCTTGAAGCACCTTATTCATTCCTGGTATTTGGTACGCATAATCAAATCCTTGACCAATCGTTTCATTATAATAATCTTTAATTAAATCGGATTCATGATTCAGTTGTGCAAGTCCTACGCCGACAACCGCCGCACCAACTAATCGCTCCCCACGAAGATCTATCCCTTCTGAAAAAACGCCTCCTAAAACGCAAAAACCAACCAAGCTTTCTTCATTTCCTGCTTGAAAACTTTCTAAAAAATGCTCTCGCTGCTCTTCATCCATGGCAGCATCTTGTTTTTGCAAACGAATATCAGGATATTTTTCTTTAAATAAATTGTAAACCTTTTGTAAGTATAGAAAAGATGGAAAGAAAAATAAATAGTTGCCTTTTTTTCCAGAGGTTAGCGCATAGAGAGCATCCACGACAGCTTCCATACTATTTTCGCGCATTTGGTATTTCGTACTAACATAATCCGCTACTAATAAATGCATGTTTTTTTGTTTAAATGGTGAAGAAAAAATCATTCTACTCGTGTCTTCTTGACCCCCGAGGACATTTGTATAGTAATCTATTGGTCGCAGTGTCGCCGAAAAAAGTACCGAGCTACTTCCGAGTTTCAGCTTTTCTGAAAGTAAGAATGCAGGATCTAAACAGAGCTGTTTTATTTCTAAATCCCCGTGACTTCTCGTAACTTGTGTTACGTAGCGTTCATCATAAAACTCTGCAATTGCAACGTATCTTAAGCTTTCAAAATAAAGTTCCAACACATCCGCTTGTGATTCTGACTGGACGTTTTTGGGCAACCATTCTTTCGCTACGAAGGTGAATTTTAACACGGCTGCATTCCAATCACTAAGTTCCTCTTTTTGGACATAAATCGTTTTTTCTAAGTCCTTTAAATTTTTATTGAGTGCAATCATTTCTTTATTCATCGCATTTATTGCATTTAACAACCGTTTGTTCTTTTTGGAATCTAGTCCCCGTTTGACTTGCATAACTAATGATTTTTTTAGTGTTGCCGAATACATCGAGCGCGCACGGTCTACTAAATTATGCACTTCATCTACTAGAAAAGTATATTTTCCCGGTCCTTCTGCAAAAAAGCGTTTCAAGTAGACCACTGGGTCAAACAAATAATTATAATCACAGACTATTACGTCACAAAAAAGAGCAACATCTAGTGATAATTCAAATGGGCAAAGTGTGTATTTCCGGGCGTAGCTTTCAACAATTGGACGGGTAATGGCTTCTTCCGTTTGCAACATATCAAACAATGCTTCGTTCAAACGGTCGTAATAACCTCTTGCAAATTGGCAATGATCTGGTTCACACTTTCGTTCGTCTAAAAAGCATATTTTATCCTTCGCAGTTATTGTCACGCTTCTTGCAGCAAGTCCTTTACGGCGCATCTCATCTATCGCATCTTCGGCAACTTGTCGTGTGATGGTTTTCGCCGTAAAGTAGAAAAGTTTATCTGTTTTTCCTTCGCCCATGGCTTTAACTCCCGGGAATAATGTTGACATTGTTTTACCGATACCGGTAGGGGCTTCACAAAACAAACTTTCTTCGGAGGCTACTGTTCGGTAAACTGCAATAGCAAGCTCTCTTTGCCCACTTCGATAGTTATCATACGGAAATGTTAATTCTTGAATAGTTTTATTTCGCTTCATTTCCCACGCAACCGATGCTTTTGCCCATATAGCATACTTGGAAAGCAAATTGTCCACAAAAGCACCCATATCTTCACGACTCATTATACGTTGGAATTGCTTTACTTCTTTGTCTAAGACTTGATAATACGTTAATTGCAGTGTAACTTCTGCCAAATCCGACTTTTCCGCAAGCATAAATCCGTAACAAATAAGTTGAGCCCAGTGAAGAGGACGAAAATCTTCCGTTATTTCTTCCATCGGCGTCTCGGTCGTCTTAATCTCGTCAATCATTTGTTCATTTACGATCCCATCTGCACGACCATCAAGCGAAAAAGCAATTTCATCCATTATTCGTTCTAACTTTAGCCTCACTTCTGCTACATATTCTTCTCCTGCTTCTTTTTGGAGTAATTGATGAATTTTTGTTCCTTCTAAGGCGCGGTTTGAGCTAGTCATTCGATTATCAATACTACCGCTTCTTAAAACAAACTCTACTAAACGCCTAACTGAAATCTGCACTTTTCTCATCAATAAGCCTCCTTTATAATCCAGTTGAATTATAACACAGAACCTATGTTCGTATCAATTTGATAAAAGAACTAATTTTGGACTTTTACATAAAACGATACAACCCCAACACACCCTAGTAGATAAATCACTTTTAATTCAAAAAAAGAACTTGTAAAGATTTAAAAATTTCACATTTCAGAAACATTTATCCGTAAAATACTACTACTCTGCATACAATAGGTTTCTAACATTCTGATACAATTATGTTTACAAAAGAAGATTGGAGAAATGTCATGTCAAATACTTTGTATAATTACCAAGAATTTATTCGTTTATCTCGTGAAGGCAAAATATCTTATGAACAAATAGACGTGCCAAAAAATACCAGCCTCTTAACAGAAAGAGTTGATATAGATAATCATATTTATCTCGTAGTTGATGGCTATATTGCTTTGATTTTAAATGATGGTCGAGAGCGCCCCCAAATCCATTCTATTGAGGGTAAAGGAACGTTTTTAAACTATTTTTCTTTACTCGATCAAAGTAATAATGATTTTACCTTTAAGACACTCTCTGGATGTTCTTTATATAAATATTCGAAAACAGATATGGAATATTTCCTTTCAATGTTTCCTGAGAATTTCGGCTTTCAATTCTTCATTATGAAAAACCAGACTACCCACATTTACTTTAAAAGCTTAATGGCAAGTAGTCCGGCTTCTGAAAAACTTAAAACAACCTTTTCAAATATGGCTTTGTTACATGGGGTTCTAAGTGATGATGGCGCGATAATATTGCCTCAAGCCATTAAAACAAGTCACCTACTTTCCTATAGCAACCTTTCGAAAAGCTGCTTTTACAAGGATTTACAACATCTCAAAACAACTAATCAGATTGAAAAGAAAGAAAAAAGTTGGATTATTCATGACCAAGAGCTTTATACAATGATACAAAATGGTCAAACATCGTTCTAAAAATCATTTCCGTATCAGTTTTAAAGCAAAGGTCGAAATAATGAAAAGAATGATAAACATTAAGGTAATTGTTGCGCCAGGTGGGGTTCCTAGTTGGTAGGAAGAAACTAGTCCAGAAAACATTCCTACTAAGCCAATCAGAATTGCACTAATAACACACATCAGGAACCCTTTTGAAATTCGCATACCGATTGCAGCTGGTAGTATAATGAGCGCGGACACGAGTAATGCTCCGGCTATCGGCATAATAACCGCGATTGCAACACCAGTAACTACACTGAATAAAAGCGAAATCAAACGCACAGGAACTCCTTCTGCAACTGCAACATCCTCACTAAAAGTAAGTACAAACATAAACCTTTTAAACACTAAGAACAATACTACGATAGCTACCCCTAAAATTACCAACAGCTGCACTTGCTCCTTACTGATTGTTACAATCGAACCAAATAAGTATTGCTGCACGCTGGTTGTAATTCCGCCTTGATCTAAACTCATCAGAACTAACGCCACAGCAAGTCCACCAGCCATTAGTATCGCAATGGACAACTCTGAATAAGTTGCATAAACCCCTCGCAAATACTCAATTCCAAGCGCCGCAATAACTACTACAATAAGCGTTGTCACACTGGGATTCACATTTAAAACCAACCCAAAAGCCACCCCTGCAAGTGACACATGCGAAAGTGTATCCGCCATAAGCGACTGCCTTCGGATAATCAAGAAAACTCCTAAAAGTGGTGCAATAATAGCAATTATCATTGATGCTTGGAAGGCTCTTTGCATAAATCCATAGAGAAACATTTCCATGACACATCCTCCTTTCTAATAAGGCGAATATGCTTATCGACAAAATCTTCCATCTCTTCACCATCATGGGTTACCATTAAAATCGCTTTACCATGTACTTGTGCTTCATGCCTTAATAAATCATAAAAACGGATTTTACTTTGTTTATCCATTGCCGTTTGCGGTTCATCCAAAATTAATATATCTGGATCTGTTGCAAACATTCGAGCCAGGCAAATCCGTTGTTTTTGTCCACCTGATAGCTCACCAATACGTTTATGACGATAATCCCACATTTCGACGGATTTAAGTGCTTTTTCGACATGCGCATGGTCTTTTGCCGTCAGCCGTTTGAACCACTTACCATTTGGAAAACGACCTGACCTTACTAATTCGAGGACCGTACTAGGAAATCCGGCGTTAAATGAAGCTATTTGTTGTGGTACATAACCTGTCAAAAGTCGCCCGCCATCTGCGTTCTTTTTGGCAAAAGTCACGGAACCTTTATCCGGTTGTAAAATGCCCAAAATAATACGGAGCAGTGTTGATTTAGCTGCTCCGTTTTCTCCTGTTAGTATAATAAATTCTCCCGCACTCACTTGAAAAGAAATGTTTTCAAGTACTGGCTCGGATTCGTATTTAAAACCAATATTGGCTATATCAATATATTTCACTTTTATCGCTTCCTTATTTAATTGTTTTTTGCAAGGCTTGTAAGTTTTGTTCCATATAAGCTATATAATCCATGCCTTTTTTCTGTTCTTTATCCGTAATTCCTTCGATTGGGCTTAATACTTCTAATTTTGCACCAGTTTCGTTAGCAAGTGTTTCTGCGACTTTTGGTGAAGCTACTTCTTCAAAATAAATGGTGCTGATGTTATTTTCTTTCACGTATTTTTGTAATTCCGCTAATCGTGCTGGGCTTGGTTCTTGGTCAGGTGAAAGACCGGCGATTGCCACTTGATGCAAATCATATTCGTTTGCTAAATATTGGAAAGCGGCATGTTGAGTTACAAAATCGCGTTGTTTTGCTCCTTTAAAAGCTGTTTTAAATTTGTTGTCGAGTGTTTTTAATTTCTCTTTATAGGCTTCTGCGTTCTTTTTGTATGTATCTGCATTTTTTTTATCTGCTTTTGTAAGACCGTTTTGGATATTAGTCACTTCTTGTTCAGCAAGGACTGGGCTTAGCCATACGTGGGGATCGTGTTCATGATGATGTCCTTCTTCATGCTCATGATCATGGTCTTCTTCTTCGGTACCCTCTACTAGCTCGATTCCTTTACTCGCATCAATCACGGTTAATTTTTTCGAATCTAAGCTTTTAAGTACGCTCGGCACCCAAGTTTCCATGTCTTCACTGTTATAAACGAAAACATCAGCCGCCTCGATTTTGGCAATATCCTTTGCGCTTGGCTCGTAATCATGCGGCTCTGTCCCCGCATCAATCAACATTTCAATGGAAGCATTATCCCCCGCTACATTTTTGGTAAAATCATACATTGGATAAAAAGTTGTCACTACTTTAAGTTTGTCTTTATCCCCGCTTACCTTATCAGCACCGTTAGCGCCGCATCCTGCCAAGACTAAGACAAATGCTAATACCGTTACAACTAAAAACGCCCATTTCTTCATATTATCTCTCCTTTTTTCGTAATGATTACGATTTAAAACTTAAAGTTGCACTATGTAAATTATGATTGCGCGTCGCAAAACGTAATCATTCTTATTTGCACAAAATATCTTATCATGGGATTATTTTTGCGTCAAGCAGTTTTTTCACCGAATCATTAACTTGACTTATCTTATCGGAATACTTATAATAACGATAAATACACAGATAGAAGGGGAGAAAACCATGCATTTTTTAAAGAAAACATTGCCTATTTTTGCCATTTTGACAGTACTTTTACTTACAGCTTGCGGAAATAACAATGAAAAATCGGCGACAAAAACTTCCCCGGACAAAATTAAATTTCTTGAAACCAGTGAATTACTGACTTTAAATACGACAGCTGAGGAAGACTTTGCTAGCTTTACCGCACAAAACCAAGTCTTCGAGGGATTATACACACTTGATCAAAAAGATAACTTTGTTCCTGGGGTTGCTGATGGAATGCCAGAAATTAGTGCTGACCAAACGAAATACACCATTAAATTAAAGAAAAACGCGAAATGGTCCGATGGTTCTCAAGTAACCGCTGATGATTTCGTCTACGCGTGGCGCCGTGCCGTTGATCCAAAAACCGCACCTGGGTACTCCGCGCTTTTCAAAGATTCGATTAAAAACGCTACTGAAATCAATGAAGGCAAATTACCTATAACTGACCTTGGCGTCGTTGCGACTGACCCAACAACGCTTGAAATCACACTTAAAAAACCAGTTCCCTACTTCATTTCACTTCTTTCTTTTGAAACATTTTTCCCACAAAAAGAAAGCTTTGTGAAAAAACAAGGCGACAAATACGGAACAGATAGTGCGCACACTTTGTACAATGGTCCTTTTGTTATGAAGGATTGGGGCGGCAACATTACGAATAAATGGACATACGCGAAAAACGACCAATATTGGGACAAAGATAATGTCAAAGTAAATGAAATTGATGTGCAAGTTGCGAAAGATATTAACGCCGGCGTGAACCTTTATAATACAAACGAAGCTGACCGCGTGCCACTTTCAGGCGATTTTGCGAAACAATACAAAGACAAGAAAGATTTCCAAACGGAAAAAGATGCGCTCATCAGTTACTTGCGCATGAATCAAAAACGCGACGGTAAAGCGACTCCACTTGCGAACAATTCCTTGCGTCATGCGCTTAATTTAGCTGTCGATAAGAAACAACTAACGGACCGCATTCTCGGTGACGGTTCCTTCCCAGCGAACGGACTTCTTCCAAAAGATTTCGTCCAAAACCCAACAACGGGCGCTGATTTCCGTACAGATAGCGGTGACCATTTAGTTTATAACAAAGAAGAAGCTTTAAAATATTGGAAACAAGCACAAAAAGAACTTGGCACTGACAAAGTAACAATTGAACTTCTCGGCGATGACCAAGAAACAACGAAAACCATTTTTGCTTATTTGAAAGCGCAGTTTGAAGATAATTTACCAGGTGTGACGATTAAAGTGAAAAATATGCCTGCAAAGAGCGCGACACAGCTAACTTCTGATGGTAATTATGACTTGTCACTGGCTGCTTGGATGCCTGATTTTAAGGATCCGTGGACATATAGTAGTTTATTCTTATCCGATTACTTTAATAACCATATGAGCTACAACAGCCCCGCTTATGATAAACTTGTAAAATCGACTGATACAACACTTGCGACGAAACCAGAAGAACGTTGGAATGCGTTCGTAGCTTCTGAGAAAGTTCTACTTGATGATGACGCGGCGATTTTACCACTTTATCAACATCAAACAGCAGTGTTGCAACGTACGGATATTACGGGCGTGCAGAAACATGCTTTTGGTTCGCCTTATAGTTATAAGTTTATTCGGGTGGAGAAGTAATTCGCCAGTTTGGAAAAAGCCAGCAATTTTAAAAAATGCTGGCTTTTTGATTTATAAATTATTAAATCCTATCTTTGCAAGTAAGCGTGTATCTTATTTACTAACGACACCAATCAGATAATAGAATACCTTACCAACTACTGCACGAACTTCACCAGAAACTTGTTCTACATAAGAGCCAGAAACCAAATCCCATGCTTTCATTGACTCAGGATTATTAAAATCCCAGTCTGGCATTTCAATATTTTTATTTCCTATTGTTGATTCTAAAGTAACGCCACCTTTACTTTTAGCTACATCAGCCGCTATATCAGCTCCACTGGCTTTCTTGGGGCGGGAAAGTTTATCGTTTTTATGTACGAAATTTATTATCCTTTCTGTTGCTAAAAAGTTTTAAAGATATATTTCAAAAATGGTCAGAGATAATGACAATACTAGCTCTTTAGAATCTAAAATTATAATACTTCGTAGAATAAGGTTGCACCATGTTCAATCATACCTATAGCCTGTTTATCATCTGCAAATTCCATGTTCTTCATTGCATTAAAATACTGACTTAAAAAATTCTCAAAAGCTGAATAATCTTCTCTTCTTACAAAAAGTTTAGGAGAAATATTATCTGTAATTTCTTTTGGTAGCTTATTTCCAAAAGGAAAACCTATAATTTCTGTATCATTTTCACTAATTTCTATTGAAATTTCATAATAATGTAACTCATATTTTAACCCACTATTTACACAAATTAGAAAAGGAGTAATCAACAATTCTAAAACTGTTTGATTTTCTTTTGAAAATAAAACCAAATTTTTAATGTTTTCTTGTGATATATAAATACTGTCATTTTCACTAAAATTATTTGGCAAGATTTCTACTTTTTCAATGATTTCTTGTTCTTCCAACTTATTATTCTCCTCCTTTAGGTTTGTAAGGATCGGCTATTCCAGCATCAGGCACCCAGTTTTTATCAAACTTATCACTGATTTGAACAATTTCCTTTGTTTTGTCATCAATAATTACATATGAACCATCTTTGTCATAAAATACGGTGGCATCATTTCCAGTAGCTTTATTGCCACTCTTTCTTGTTGTATGCGGATGGTCAACCACACTTTTTACTGATTCTTCACTCCAACCACGTTTCTTCATCTGATTATTTACTTTTTTTGTAGATTTAACAGAACTTCCAAATTTTATATTATCAGATTTTATATGACCTTCTCTGGCTTTCTTTCTTCTATTTAACCAAGCTTTAGGAATCTTGAACTTCTTCCCTTTATAACCTCCAACAGTATAACGGAAAACAAGACCACTTATAATACCAAACCCTTGCGCTTTACTTATTTCTTGCCCAGTAACCGGGTCTCTTCCTTTTTTCACCGATTGAATAACTGCCTGCAACAACTCGGCTTCTTCTTGCGCTTCATTGCTTTCATGTGGTAATTCCCCGTTAAGCACAGCGGCATTATACGCGTTCGTTGCTTCTACGTCTACTATACCATTTTTCATTAGCACCCACATTTGACCACGGTACGTTTTTTGATATTCGTCAAAATTGAATGTTGTTTCGTTGTTTTTTAGCGCTTTTCCTAAGGCGTTTCGCATCCGGGTCACGGTGGTGAAATTCAATTTGCTCATATCATAGGTGCCCGTTTTACTGTTAAATTGAATGTTCGACTGGAGTTCGCGAATAGTCTGCTGAATTCCTTGGACTAAATCGGTTAAATTATCAAAAAAACTGCCATGACTTTGTTCAAAAGCCAAATATTTTTCTAAGATATTTTCCTGTTTGTAGGCGATGCTTAGCTGGGAACGATAACTCTGCATCTGCCCTTCCGTTCCCGTATTCATTCGCTGGGCTAGTGCTTCTTTTTTCGCTTCGATGCGATCAATCATTTTCCCGAGCTCGTATAAGCCGTCCGCATCAATTCTTGCATCAGCCGAACCGTCCACTTGGGCGTGAAAATCGGCTATATATTGCGCTAATCGTTCTTCGCTTTCGTTCATGGCTTCGATTATCGCATCACATAAAGGGAAATAAGTCATTTGGTAATAATTTTTTGACACAACAACCGCTTTTCCTTTTAAACTGCCGTCTTCGGTATAGTTTTCTACGGCGTTTTTGATGTCTTTAATGCTTTTTCTTCCCGCTTCATTGGCTGTATGTAGTTGGTGCGCAAAGGTTTGTATTTCTCCGATGTCAATTCGGCTCACTGTAACAACTCCTTTTGTAAATCTTGTTGTTGATTTTCTAATTGGTAGATGTTTTTTTGGCAAGCGGTGATTTTTTGCTGGCATTCCTCTTCATTTGCTTGGATTTTTTTATGCCACTTCTGTTTTTCTTCTTCCTGTAGATCTGCCAAATAGTAGCCGAAACTTCTTGATTCTGCGCCTTGCCAAACTTCGCGCAGAAGCTCCAGCGACTCCCGTTCTTCTTGATGGACACGTGCAAAATCTTCCGCTAACCACTCTTGTTCATTTTGTTGTCGTTGTAAATCTTGCAAAAAATCTTCGGCCGCGGATTGTTCTTTTTTCAGCAGTTGCAGTTGTGTCTCCATTTGCTGGCTCTTTACACCCATTTATTTACCTCCCAATCCCATGCTCCGTTCAAGCTCTTGGTCTTTGCGAGTAAATGATGCGCCTAATTCTTTCAATCTTTTGACATCCGTTCCTACCACACCTTGAAAATTGTCCACCGCGTCTACCAAATCAAACAGTGCTGTTCGAAAATGGTTGATGGAATTGGCTTGGCTATAGGCCATATTGCCACCTTTCATTGGTAAATATTCGGTTGATTTGCCTTTGGATTCTAACTTTGTCGCGTGTTTTTTTAATGTTGCTTCTTTAACTTTTATTTCACTCATTTCTGCGCCTCATCTCTGTCTATAATAATGAAACCTTATCCTTTAATTATAGCACCGCACGCATTCTCGTTTTGTGAGGGATTTGTGAATTTATGCCTTGGAAATTGGCTAAAACACGTTTTTTACGTTTCTATTTTAAGTACCTTTTCTTTAAAAACAAAAAAACACTTTGACTGAAAAAATCAAAGTGTTTTTACATTTAATATCTACGTGATAACCCTTTTCTCAGTACATCGCCAAGGACGTTGAAGGAAAGGATGGTCATTAAAATTAGTAATCCTGGGAAAAGCGCCAAGTAAGTTGCTTCGCCAACGTAACCTTGCGCATTGTTCAGCATGCTGCCCCACGAAGCGTTAGGTTGTTGAACCCCGAGGCCAAGGAAACTTAGTGCCGACTCGGTTAAAATCGCTGTAGCGACGTTTAATGAAGCTGCAACGACGATGGATGGCATCGCGTTTGGAATAATATGCTTGAACATAATGTGGAAAAATCCGCCACCCGAAGACTTGGAGTACAAAATAAATTCACGTTCTTTTAGTGTCAGGGTTTCTGCTCGGACTATCCGCGCCACTTCCATCCAAGAAAGCAATCCGATAATGATGATAATGTTTGAAATTCCCGGTTTTAAGTACGCATTTAAAATCATTAGTAGGAAAAATGACGGAATTGACATGAAAATATCTAGAAAACGCATCACCATATTGTCAATGAAGCCACCAAAGTAGCCACTAACGGTCCCCGCGAGTGTTCCAACGACAACGGCAATCATCATCGCAAACACGCCAACAAGTAGCGAGACCCGGCCGCCGTACAAGACGCGCGTCAAGTAATCCCGACCATGGTCATCCGTCCCAAACCAATGCGACGAATTTGGCGGCATCAGTTTGTCCTGAACGGAAAGAGCATTAGGGTCATAAGGCGAAAGGAACGCGAAAATACAAGCCACCGTAATAAGTATCAGCACACTCGTTGCAAAAACAGCGCGGCGGTCAGCCAGCATAAAACGCCAAAAACTCCTCTCTCGTGTTGCGTGAACAACTTCTGCATCCCGCTCGAAATCCTGCATTGTTTTTTTCGAAAAATCTAATCGCATCATGAACTCCTCACCCCATTTCCCTAATCCGCGGATCGACAATCATATAAGCTAAATCGGCCAACAAGTTTCCGATAATTAATAACAGCGCTGAAAATAGCGTAATCGCCATGATAACTGGGTAATCTAGTTGGAAAATCGCGTTAATTCCAAGCGAGCCCATTCCCGGCCATGAAAAAATACTTTCTGTAATAAAAGCGCCTGTAATGACTTGTGGAAGTGACATTCCAAGTAGCGTTATAACTGGCAGCAAGGAATTTTTCAAGACATGATGCCCCATAATTTGCACTTTGGATAGACCTTTCGCATAACCAAATAAAACATATTCTTCTTTTAATTGGTTGATGGTATTCGAGCGGACGTAACGATAATATGCCGCGCACCCTTGGAAAGTCAGCGTTATAACTGGCAAAATTGCATGTTCCGCCATATCCCAAAAAGAATCAACCCCAATCGTTCGCATCCCCAGACTCGGGAGCCAACCTAGCTGAATCGAAAATACATCTATTAAAATCATCCCAAACCAAAAAATCGGAATCGAAATCCCAATATATGAAATTCCGTTTAATACTTTATCAATCCACGTATTTTCATAATTCGCCGCAACTAAACCAAGCGGAATCGATAATAATAATGTCAGCACAAGTGAAGTTCCCACCAAACCAAGTGTCGCCGGAATTCTCTCTAAAATTTGTTGTAAAACTGGCTGGCTGTTCACAATCGAATAACCAAGATTTCCCTGCAATAAGTTTCCAAGCCAAATAAAGTACTGCACATAAATCGGTTGATCAAGTCCCAAGCTTTGTCTAATCCGCTCTACATCGTCAGGATTCATATCAGGCGTAACAAAGGAATTTACGGGATCCCCGGGTGCTAATTTGATAAGGGCAAACGAAATAATCGAGATAATAAATAGCATCGGAATAATTTGCAATACGCGTTTTATGATTGTTTTTAGCATAATTTATCTCCTATCTAAAACACTAAAAATGACAAGTAAAAACCTGAACCTGCCAAAAACAAGCATGGCAGGTCAGATTTTTACGAATGATTTTTAATTATTATTCCGTTAAATATAGTTTAGAAAGATCACGGAACATGGTTACTGGTTGTGGTGTTGCAGCTTTTTGACCGCCGTAACGGCTATCAAGAGCGAGCACTGCATTATCATAAGAAATTGGATAAATTACAGCGTCGTCAGCAATGGTGTTTTGGATTTTTTCATAGATTTCTTGACGTTCTTTATCGTCCGCAGTTACAGCACCTTTTTCCCAAAGCGCATCTAGGTCTTTGTTATGGTAGTTCGAATAGTTGTATGGCGCATCGCTTAGGTATAGAGATTTATACGCATCAGGATCATTCCCCATGATATAACCATTTAGCGCGATAGAGTAGTCTGCGTTTTTGCGGTCAAGTGTGATGTTGCTTAGTGCATTTGGATCTGTTGGTTTCAAGTCAAGTGTCACGCCGATTTTTTTGTATTGTTGTTGCAAGTATAGCGCGATACTTTCTTGTGATTTACTGTTGTTTAAATAGTAAACAGTTAGTTTTTGACTTGTATCAAAACCACTTTCTTTTACTAATTTTTTCGCTTTGGCAATATCTTGGTCGTATGTTTCTACTTTATCAGTGAAGTATTTTGTGTTTTCTGTTAGGAACGAGGAAGCTGGTTTTGCGTATTCATCTGAACCGTATGCTGCATCAATGATTTCTTCCCGATCAAGCGCATATGAAAGAGCTTGACGAAGTTCTTTTGATTTAAGCGCTGGTTGGTTTTCGTTGAATGTCGCATAGCTTAAGCGGTTTTCAGGATAAGTGATAATATTTACCGCACTCGCTTTTTCTACTTTGTTTCTGTCAGAAGGTTGAATGGATTTTAAGTTGATTTCACCATTTTGCAGTGCTAAATTAGCTGCGTTTTGGTCTTTTGTGATTCGGAAAGTAACTTTATCCAATTTTGGTTTACCGTCAAAATAGTCGTTGAATCGTTCTAAGGAAACATATTCGCCTGTTTTATATTCAACAAATTTGTACGGACCTGAACCGATTGGCTTTTTGTTTTTATCACTTTTCTCGATGTTTTCTACCCCTTCAAAAATGTGTTTTGGAATTGGAAAGAAAGTTTTAATTGTATTTTCAAAGGCTGGAGCAACAGTTGGTAAAGTGAATTTCACCGTTGTTTTGTCTACTGCTTCTACTTTTACAGGTTTATTGTCAAAAACAAAGTTGCCGCGATTCGGGCTGTTTTGTTTTGTATCTAAAATAGAATTTACAGTAAATACTACATCGTCTGCAGTTAAAGGTTTGCCGTCATGCCAAGTTAAACCATCTTTTAGTTTCACAGTGTAAGTTAAGTTGTCATCTGAAATATCTAAGCTTTTTGCAAGTGCCGGTTTCCCGTCAACTTCCCAAAATAGCGGTGCATATACAGCTTGTTGAATCGTTAATGTTACACGGTCAGAAGCGTAGTTCGGATTGATAACTTCTGGATCTCCTGTAACGCCGATAATTAGAGAGCCGCCGTCTTTCGCTTTGCCTGAACCGTTTGCTTTATCTGAACTAGCGCCAGAGCCGCCGCAAGCCGTTAACACCAAGGCAAAAACCGAGATAACCGCTACTAATAAAAATTTCTTCATCTAACAAAAACTCCCCTCTTTAAGCGCTAAAAAATAACGCTTCCTCTGTTTTTTGGTCAGAATCGAAGCGCCTTATTTAAAGCTACTACTTATCTGCCAGAATATTACTTCTGATCGGAATTAGCATAGAACTTGCGCTCCGCTGCTGGGCTTCACTGGGCCGATTCCCTCCACCGCTCTTGATAAGAAAACGTAATACTATTATTCCTATAAGTTTACTGTGAATTAAAGATACACTGAAATAAAGCAGATGTCAAGAAGAGAAAACTGGAATTCTAAAATTTTTTCATAAAAATAGACTAGGAATAAAACCTAGTCTACATTTCTTATTTTGCAGCTTGTACTTCTTGATATTCCGGCTTCTTAGCAAATTCTGCTTTCGCAAACGGACAAAGCGGAACAATTTTCTTTCCTTCTGTTTTCGCTTTTTCGACAGCACGTTTCACAAGTTCTTGGGCTATCCCCTGACCTCGAGCCGCATCATCTACGCCTGTGTGGTCAATAATAAACATATCTTCCCCAGTTGGAACGAAAGTCACTTCGCCAACCTCTACCCCCTCATCGTTTACCGCATAAATTCTATTTTCACCATTTTTATATTCCATCTGATAACCTCCTATTTCTCGATATATTGAAGTGCTCCACTCGGGCAAGTATGAATCACCCGTTTTGCTTCTTCTTTCGATACATTGTCTGGCATAATCCATGGTTTTCTATCCAAATTAAAAAGTTCTGCGTTACCTTTTACACAATTACCCGAATGCTCGCAAATATTAGTATTAAAATAAATATCTACATCCGCCCCGTGATACTTCCGGTAGCCACGTTCTAGCAATGTTTCTTCGTCCATCTGATTACCTCCTTCGCCAAAATTTCTCTACCTTTCATATATTCCACTCTTCCCCAAAAGAAAACGTCCGAAAACATTCCTAAAAAGCGCCCCCAATCATTGACTTTCCATCCAGTTATTGAAATAATAAAGATATTTTATAAATTCATTTAAAAATAGAAGAAGGAGTGGAAATAATGGCATTTTATTTTGAAGAACCGTCCCGCACATTTAGTGAATTTTTACTTGTTCCAGGCTACTCATCCGCTGAATGTGTTCCAACAAATGTTAGCTTAAAAACACCAATCGTGAAATTTAAAAAAGGGGAAGAATCTGCAATCACAATGAACATTCCGCTTGTTTCCGCAATTATGCAAGCTGTTTCTGATGATAATATGGGGATCGCTCTTGCTAAAGAAGGTGGCGTATCCTTCATCTTCGGCTCCCAATCCATCGAAAGTGAAGCGGCGATGGTTTCTCGTGTGAAAAATCATAAAGCTGGATTCGTTATTAGTGATTCCAACATCAGCCCAGACAAAACCCTTCAAGACATCCTTGATTTAAAAGAAAAAACGGGTCATTCCACAGTTGCAGTGACAGAAGACGGAACGGCGCATGGTAAATTATTAGGTATCGTAACAAGTCGTGACTACCGCGTAACGCGCATGAGTCCAGACGAAAAAGTGGCCGATTTCATGACTCCTTTCGAAAAATTAGTTACCGCTAACAAATCGACCACTTTAAAAGAAGCTAACAACATTATTTGGGACAACAAATTAAATGCCTTACCACTTGTAGACGATAACGAGCACCTAGTCCATATGGTATTCCGCAAAGACTATGACTCTAATAAAGAAAATAAATTAGAACTACTTGATTCCTCCAAACGTTACGTTGTTGGAGCTGGTATTAATACGCGCGACTATGAAGAACGTGTTCCCGCTCTAGTAGAAGCAGGCGCAGATATTCTGTGTATCGATTCCTCTGAGGGCTATTCCGAATGGCAAAAACGTACACTTGATTATGTTCGCGGTAAATACGGTGATACGGTCAAAGTTGGCGCAGGGAATGTTGTTGACCGCGATGGCTTCCGTTATCTTGCAGAAGCTGGCGCAGATTTCGTTAAAGTTGGTGTTGGCGGTGGTTCCATTTGTATCACGCGTGAACAAAAAGGCATCGGTCGCGGGCAAGCAACTGCGCTAATTGATGTGGCTAAAGCACGCGATGAATATTTTGAAGAAACAGGTGTATATATTCCGATTTGTTCTGATGGCGGAATTGTTTATGACTACCACATGACGCTAGCTCTAGCAATGGGCGCTGACTTTATCATGCTTGGTCGTTATTTCTCTCGTTTTGATGAAAGCCCTACTAATAAAGTGAATTTAAACGGCACGTATATGAAAGAGTATTGGGGCGAAGGAGCTAACCGCGCGCGTAACTGGCAACGTTATGACCTTGGTGGCGACAAAAAATTATCTTTTGAAGAAGGCGTAGATTCTTATGTTCCTTACGCTGGATCTTTGAAAGACAATGTCGCAATCAGCCTCAGCAAAGTCCGCTCTACCATGTGTAACTGCGGCGCGCTCACTATCCCTGAATTGCAACAAAAAGCAAAAATCACCCTCGTATCGTCCACTTCTATCGTAGAAGGTGGAGCACATGACGTGGTTGTAAAAGACGCTTCGAACAATTTAATCAAATAAAAAAATTGGTTGGTGTGAATTTGGTAAATTACCATTCTCACACCAACCAATTTTCTATTCATACATCTCACACAAAAGAATATTTTTCTTTAATATCTTCCATCGGTAATGGTCGACTAAAATAATAGCCTTGGAAATAATCTACTTTCATTTCCCGTAATTTTTCCACTTGCTCCATGTCTTCAACGCCTTCTGTAACTACTTTCCCACCTAAATCATGGCACAAATTGACAATCGCGCGAATAATAATTTGTTGTTTTCGATCTGTTTTTAGTAATGCGATAAAAGACATATCTGTTTTCACAATATCAATCGGCAAGCTGCGCAAATACGCCAGTGAACTGTAACCTTTCCCAAAGTCATCCATACTCACTTTGACACCAAGGTCTTTTATTTTTCGTAAGTTTTTATCCGCGATAGCAAGTTCCGTAATTTCGCCCCGTTCGATAATCTCTATTTCTAAGCATTCCGGATACTTTAAATGTTCTTTCACATAATCATGTAAAAAAGTCATATATGTACTGCTTGCTACATAATGCGCCGGAATATTAATCGAAATTGAAAAGCGTCCTCCTAGCTGATTAATCTGTTTTATCGCTGTTTCAGCAACAAAATCTTGCATTTCCCGCGTTGCATTTAAAAGGACAATATCATCAAAGAAATCAATTGGAGTCAAAATGGTTGTTGCCGTTTTTAATCGAATCAATCCTTCAAAACCAATAATTTTATTCGTTTTCGCATCTACTTTTGGTTGATAATATAGCAAATAACTATTTCTCCTAATTGCATCCCATATTTCCGTACTTGAGATATCCATCTTATCCCTCCTTTTTCTCTAGTTTACCCTTTTTTCCACCGAAATGAAAATATAGCCAAATATTATCACTACATTTACACAAAATCCATATTTCCTATTGCTAGGGAGATTCCACTTTGCTACAATTATAGCTAGGCACCTATGAGTTAGCGCTTACAAAATTGCCACTGGCGAAAAAAGGGAGAGTGTGAAAGTGAACAAATTTTTCAAGAAAACTACACATGTTTTACTCGTAGCAGGGCTCACAATCGGACTTACAGCACCATTCACCGGGACAACAGCACAAGCAGCAGCGGATACGGTTCCCATTCAGATTTTGGGAATAAATGATTTCCACGGAGCGCTTGAAACAGCCTCTAAAGATGCATCAGGCTCACCAATTGGCGGAGCAGATTACTTAGCTACCAATTTGGATAATGCCACTAACTCATTTTTACAGGCAAATCCTGGGGCGACAACTGACAATGCTATCCGTGTTCAAGCGGGCGACATGGTCGGCGCAAGTCCAGCAGTATCAGGTTTACTTCAAGATGAGCCCACAATGAAAGTTCTCCAAAAAATGAATTTCGAAGTCGGCACATTAGGTAACCATGAGTTTGATGAAGGACTACCTGAATACAAACGAATTTTGGACGGGGTCTCTACAAACAAATTTGGACCGATCGTAGAAGCTTATCCACGCGTTAAAAGTGACATGAAAATCGTCGCAGCTAACGTAGTCAACAAAGGAACAAACACAGTCGCAGAAGGCTTTTTACCATACTATGTAAAAGAAATTGATGGTGTCAAAGTGGGCTTCATCGGTATCGTTACAACAGAAATTCCTAATTTAGTTCTTGCAAATCATATTAAAGACTACGATTTCCTTGATGAAGCAGAAACTATTGTCAAATACTCTGCTGAACTTAGAGGCCAAGGCGTTAACGCAATCGTTGTTCTATCTCACGTTCCAGCACTTTCTACTGGAAATCCTAACACTGGAACAAAACAAGATGTAGCTGGGGAAGCTGCTAATATGATCACAAAAGCAAATGAATTAGACCCAAATAACTCGGTCGATTTAGTTCTTGCAGGTCACAATCACCAATACACAAATGGATTAGTCGGAAAAACTCGTATCGTTCAAAGTTACAACAATGGTAAAGCTTTTTCAGATGTAACTGGCGAACTTGATAAAACTACTGGCGATTTCGTTACACCACCTGACGCTAAAATTACATACAACACGAGAAGCGTCACACCAAATGCCGATATTACAGCAGTAACTGAAGATGCGAAAAGTCGCATTGAAGGGGTTATCAACGAAACTATCGGACTAGCGAATAAAGACGTTATTTCTCGTGACACAAATCCAGACAACAAAGCAATTGATGATAAAGAATCCGAGCTTGGTAATATGATTACGGATGCGCAACGTTACATGGCAAACAAAGCCGGCGCCGATGTCGACTTTGCCATGACTAACAACGGCGGAATCCGTTCTGATCTTGCTACTCGCCTCGCTAATGGCCAAAATGAAATCACGTGGGGCGCGGCTCAAGCTGTTCAACCATTTGGTAACATTTTGCAAGTAGTAGAAATGACTGGCGCTGATATTTTGGAAGCATTAAACCAACAATATTTAAGCAACCAAACTTATTTCCTACAAATTTCTGGACTAAAATACACTTTCACAGATACAGATGATTTGGATCACGCATACAAAGTTGCGAGTGTTACAACAGAAGACGGAACACCTTTAAAAGCTGACCAAAAATACAAAGTCGTAATCAATGACTTCCTATTTGGCGGTGGCGATGGATTCTCCGCCTTCAAAAAAGCAAACTTAGTAACTGCAATCGACCCAGATACTGAAACATTCATCAACTACATCAAAGACCAAAAAGCTGCTGAAAAAGTCATTACAGCTCAAAAAGAAGGACGTAAAGTCTACAAATCAAAAGCTGAAATCGACAAAGAAACCGAAGATGCAGCTATCAAAGCAATCAAAGACGCAACAAAAATCAACAAACTAGCTGAAAAAGACAAAAATCTAACTGGAACTACTTTACCAGGAGCTACAGTTTCTGTTCAAAAAGCAACTGCTAATGCAAGAATGGCGCTTGCTGCTGGACCGAACGCAGCTGCTGACGCAAACGGCAAGTTTTCCGTAGATGTAACCTCTTTAAACCTTAAAAAAGGCGACCAAATTACAACAACTATCACTGACCCGAACGGATACAGCACCACTTTCCAAGCAACGGTCCAAGCCGCGGCAACGACTCCTCCAGATAACGGTAACGGCGGCACGGACAACGGTAATGGAAACGGAAATAACGGTGGAACAGATGGAAATAGTGGAACAAATAACGGTAACGGCTCCGGCACAAATGGCGGAACTACCACTACCGAAGATCCTACAACTACAACACCAAACCCATCAACAACAGGAACCTCTAATACGTCCTTACCAACAACTGGTGATACAGCTGGATTTGCAACTGTATTTGGTATTGTTTTAACGACTACTGCACTTTATGTTTTGCGGAAGAGAAGTTAATTGAGACTATAACTAAAACCCCCTTACCGAGTATGGTAAGGGGGATTCTTATATTAAATTATCGTAATCCATAACCTTCTACGGAAAGAACTACAGAGTTTGCGTAAGGATCAGCTAAAGCATCCCAGCCTGTTGGTTTCATTCTTCGTGCTCTTGAATAAAGGACACGCATTTGAGAACCTGTGATGTCTACAATAAAGTAGTAAACCGTAGCAAAACCATCGCTTTGTAACACTACATTAGAAAGGTCTATTCGCGAATATTCTAGTAAATTTTTCACACGGAAACTTTGATTACGTCTTACCCCATCACCATGCATCCATGTTACTACAATATATTCATAATTGGAGATATCCCGCGTCATATATGCTACGTTCCCATTATTGCCTTTAAGTGAATCTTCATAAATCATAGCAGATGCAGGTCTTTTACGATTAAATCTACCTGCAAAATCCTCGCTATTATTTAAGTTTGTAATTGTATATAGTTTATTTCGGCGTTGGACTGCTCCTCCACCCGGCCCATATCCCCCAGTAAAAACAGTTTGAACTAAAACTGGCTCACCCGTTTTACTTACAAAAAATGCCATTCCTTCAGGCTCATGCGATTGATTAAACGGTTCTCCGAGTTCATCGTCTGTCCCCCAAGAAATCCATTGTTTATCATACAAGCTACCATCTATTAAGGAGTGTGTATACAAGTAGCATTGGCTCCCAGGCTTACTTGGTGTCCCACCAGGGCCAACTGCAATATATACTTTATCGCCAAACCCTGCAAAGCCTTGTAAGTATCCATAACCTTTATCGCCAATATCAAATTTAATCGCACTATCTGTTGCACCTTGCTCGAATTCTGAAAGTGTAAATTTCATCACTGTTGCTGTATTATCTTCTAATAGAGTAAAAACAAATACATCATCATTCACAATATTAACATTAAAAGATTTTTTCACACCAAAATCGCCTAATTTGGTTACGTTTGAAGAATATTCGGTAATCGTTGTATCTTTTACAAATTCGAATTTATGAGCTACTTTATTTCCACTAGCTGTGTGAATCGGAGCGTAGATATAATCTTTACCATCAATCGTTTTTACACCATACGCAGAGTTATGTGTGCCCCCTTTAAGAAGCATTTTACCCCTAACCTCTCCATTATTATCAATTTGGTAAATCGTTGCGTTATCTGGATAAGTAAGAGCTGGTTGTTCCACGCCATATATATACAAATCACTAATCATTACAAATTGGAACGGTGCCCAACAGTTTACCTGAACCGCTAAGTTATCTTGTGCTTTTTTTATATCAAATTCTTTTACAATTTCAGTCATTTTAAGTCCCCCTTGTTGTTTATGTTTTAATATGTTGTTCTAAAAAGTTATTTCTGTATCAATCTTTAAAAATCTCTTTCACTCCTGCCAAAATTCCTAAGCAATAATCTCGCTGATATACATTCGATTTAAGAATAGTCACATCCGTACTATCACAAAAGCCGGCTTCTAATAAAATCGCGTCCATTTCCGTTTCTCTTAAAACCGCGAAGTTAGCTTTTTTCATACCTCGATCACGAATGCCATGTTTAGTTACTTTTACCATAACATTTTTGTGAATCGTTTTTTGAATTATCTTAGTTCTAGCCGGAACCGATGTGTAAATATAATCTTCGTAACCCTTGCCGCCACCTGCATTAAAATGAAGTGAAAGAAACAAATCAGCTTTAAAACTATTTGCTTTTTTTGCACGTTCACGTAATTCTAAAAAAGTATCATTTGTTCGCGTCATTCCTACTTCAAATCCAGCTTTTACTAGTTCTGTTTGAAGCTGTTTCGCAGTTGCAAGCACCCAATTTTTTTCAACAAGACCGTTCCCGCTTGCGCCCGGATCCCTACCACCATGACCGGCGTCAATCCATATCTTTGTCATGCTTTTCCTCCTCGTCCCCTGATTTAGCATCAAAAATCAAAATTAAATTTTTCAATACTTCCGGGACCTTCATCCCCATTCGAACGAAATTTTCCAATATAGAAATCAGCTCATTCGCCAAATAGAAAAAGATAACCGCATCCCGCGTCGTATTATGCGTTCCCAGAATCAAATCTATTTGATGCGCAATAGCCACTAAAATTAAGATAGCAATTTTTTTCGCGATTCCTTTGAAACCCATTTTGCTGCTAAGTTCCCCAAGATACCCTGAAGCGAGTAGCCCAGAAATATAGTCAGCTACAATAAAGCACACCAGCACTTTTACCAATAAATCCACTTCCCCAAACAAGTATCCAAACATCGCACCAAAACCTAAAATCCCAATTTTTAGTATGACTTCCATGGAAAACCTCCTTTTTGATTACATAATTGTGATTTGACGAAGTGCCCAAGCTTTGTAATTGGAATTATCTGCGTGCCCAGAAATACCTGTTGTTGAAACATAGAAATATTTCCGATCTCCATAAGTTACTGAAGGCATTTGAATTAAAACACCTCCACCTGCAATCTCCAATAATTGCGCTCGAGATAAGAAAACCGGATGATAATAATAATCCTGAGGTGTATTCGTGGTTGAATCATAACGGCTAAACAATAACGTCATTCCAAATTTCAATTTATCAGGATCCCATTTAAAAGATTGTCCTGCACCCATAAGATTCGCTCCTTTGAAAATGACCGTTCCTTCACCAATTGCATTCACATAATCTTTCGCACTATTCAAAGCAGCATTCGCCTTTTGTTCTGCACCCGCAGTGGTTTCTTTCCCGCTCCAAGTCGTCTTTTCTTCTTCTGTAACGCTCACCAGTCCTTTAACAGCCTCTGCATGTGTTTCTGGATAGAATTGCTCTAACGTTCCATGTTCATTTTTCTCTGACATTTTTACAATTTTAGTCATTCTATAACCTCCTTAATAGTTTCCAGCGCGATCACTTGCATCGCATCTAGTTTTTCTTTGTCCTCTTTTGCCAAAAAACCACTTTCTGTAGTAGTTGCTTCTGTATGTGTGTGGTTTATCTCTGCTGCGTCTAAGTCCGACGCGAATAAATCAACAATTCCTGTTTTACCATTTATGCTTGTCACGCCAGCTTCTGGTGAAACTAATTGATCAATCTTTTGTTTATCAAAAGAACTCATAAAGCCATCCGTTGTGTATGTTGCGACTTCATGGTTGTGACTCTTTTTGGCAGCGTGGATGTCTTCTGCGTCTAACAAGACGCGTCCAGCCTTACCATTCACACTTACCACCCCTGTTGGAAGCTGACCAGAAACGTATTCTGTCAACCCGACAATTCCTGCAACATGCGTCTCTGGATAAAATTGTTCTTTTGAATTATCATCTTTTGTCTGCAGCATTCGCTTAATTTCAGTCATTGTTCACTCCTCCTTTATGCACCAACTGGCTCCATTTGGTAGCGTTCATTCGTTCCAATTTTTGCAAAGACTAGGCTTGTTAAACTTTCTGAGAAACTTGTCTCACCTGTTTTTTCAAGGATAATATCTGCGTCTTCATCAAGACTTGAGATATTTAAAAAACATACGGTTTGCGCTTCTGAGATTTTTTTACTTGTTAGTAGCCCAATATCTTGTTTTTCCATACTTATGATAGTACTCGCGTCAAATTGAATCGTGCTCTTTTTGCTAAAATTAAGCTGTTCTTGGTTTAAACGTTCTCTTAGCACAGGGTATCGCGCACCAAACGCATCTGATCTCGCATCAACCACTTCACTTAGCTGCTCTGTCCCGCTAATCAGCTCATTAACCCTTGCATTTACTGCTCTATCCACGATGTCAATTTTGTTATTTAAGGTAGCATCTGCTTTATTTACGTAGACATAAATCGCCTTCAAACCTGTAGAAATAAAATCAGACCAATCCATTAATTTTTGCCAGTTATCATTTGTTTTATTTCTAAATTCACGACCTTGAAGAAGCATTTCCCATTTCCATAAATCCAACTTCATACGCAACCTCCTTTCTATTCCACTTTTGTTGCCTTTAGTTCACCATTATTCGTGACAGTTATTTTGAAATTAGAGCCATTTTCGGAAACCAAAATTGCGTCCTGTTTTTTATTCCAGTTAGCAATATCGCTTGCAGTCACATTATTTTTTTCTGCATTAGCTTCAATTCCATTTAATTTCGTTTTGTCGCTGGCAGACATCATTCCATCTGTAGTAGTTGTAGCCACGTCTAAACCTTCCACCGCCGTTATATGTGTCTTTGGATAGAAGACTGTATTATCTACATTTTTTAACACTCTAATTTCAGTTGCCATCTACCACACCTACTACTTCCGTTAAAATTCGTGAATCATAAGCATTCATTGCGATGCTCGAAAACGAATTGATTTTATTTGTATCCACGCTAGCTTTCTTTACTTGGTTAGCAATTTGTGTTTGAATTCGGACCATATCCCGTCGCGAATTACTGAAGCCAATCTCTTGAAACTTCTTACTCCAAGGATGACTCGATTTAATTTTTGTTACTTTTACTTCTGTCTCAAATCCCATCGGTTCATGAATGAAATACCAAACATCCCGCTCTGAAACAGGTTCTTTTCCTTTATAAGAAATAGTAAGCGCTGTTTCTGGAACATCTAAAATTTGCTTCTTTGCAAAAATTAATAAGTCATCATTGTTCGTGATTTTGTCATCACTTTTAGCATTTGCCATTCGTTTCCCGTAAATAGCCTCATTCGGCGAAGTATACGTGACAACCGCCATGTACTTATTATCCCCAGTCAGCTTATCGGCATTCTCTTTTTGCTTGCCGTAACACTTTATCTCCGTCTTCAAATTATCTGTGTTTGTATCCACTGAAACTTCTTCCGTATTATATAAATAACGAAATTGCTTTTCTGTCTTTACATACCAACTTTTTTCATCGTAAAAATAAAGATTTTTATTATCTGCAAACAAAATTGCTCCGAATTCTTCCAAACATAAATTCACTAGCTCTAAGCCATTTTTATTTCCTAAATCCTCTAGTTCAACTAAAGGGAAACTCCCTTGAATTTCATAAGAAAATCCTAGTACATTATCTTGTAACGCAAATTCCAACACCGTTTGAATCGAATATTTTTTTCGTCCAGATTTCACGTTATACTGCACATGATCTTGCACTGTATAACAAATATGCTGAGCCGTTATTTGCTTTGAAATTGTTCCTCCAATAGATTTTGGCGTACATTTTTTAATAACAAATTGCTGCCCTTGATATGTTAAAATTGCTTCATTTCCTACCAAGTCAAAAATTGCTGCATTCTGTTTCGTTTTATTCACAGTAAACGAGATAGCGCGACTTGTATTTTTTTCATAATCGTAGGAAAAGGAGCCGTAATCTATGTCTGTTAGAATTTCTTCTACTTCTTTGTCCATACTTTGAATAATCACATAATCCATACCTATCACCTACCGATAAATGAACGGAAAATTAAAAGCAATCGTTACATCCGTTACACCTTTGATTTCAAAATCGTTCCAGCCTTTTTCAAGGGTGATAATTCCGTGATTGGTATCTTTTCCAACACGGCGGTTATTGACAAGTGGATAAATATTGTTCAACAGTAAAACATCTGTTTTTTGGAGCTCTTTCCGATACTCGAAGGATTCTCCCGTTGTAAGATTATGAATCGTTGGTGTCCCATTCGCCGTCATCGCAATATCTAATTCATGTCGCATTAGTGGATTAACACGGTCGCTCCCCGCATTATAGACTCTAAATGTATTTTCTTTAAAAATATAAAATAAATCATCACGGTTCGATAAATTCATTCCCATTTGCCATAAATCTACTTCAAAAGTCATGGGATCAAGGCTCGTGCCACGTGACTCCGCATAGCCTTTAAATACATCAAATTCTATAGTGAGTAAACCAACACGATCCGATTCTCGACTAAAATCAACTGGTTTAGGATGCACCTTATACCGAATTCCCGGCATTTGATCGCTCCAAATATAATAACTATCCCGTTGAAATAAAAATTCATAAATTTCTCTGACTGCCAAATGGTAATCCGGAATATCAAGTGCTTGCAAATTACATTTCGCTGAAAAGATAAACGGTTTAAATTGTGTCATTCCTGGAATAACCCCATCAGTCCCAGCGATTTCAGCAGTTTCCATGCTTAACTGGGGACTTTGTCTGGAAACTTCTTGTACAGAAAGACCTGGAAATGTCTCACTAAGCGAATGCACTTTTCCATTTAATTCTAAAAACAAATCACTCATGAATAAGCTACACCTCCCATTGTGTAATTGTACTGATCAAATGAGTTAGCTTGATTACGGCTAACTACCTCGGCTACCACTTTGTCATCCATTTTGATTACAGGATTTTTTTGCAGTAAGCGCTCGAGTAGATTTTCAACTCTAGCCAAATCAGCGCCTTGACTCGTGTAAAGCATTGATTTATTTCCGCGCGCACTTTCTCTTGCATATTTCATCGTTGCATCGTGCGGAATTACTTGAGAACCAGACGGTAAAACAACCATTTCGCCTCGGCCGCCTTCATTCATCCGAGCAAAGCCACCTTGGAAATTTGTTGTTCCGGAAATTAATTGTGGTATTTTGCTGATTTCAACACCTGGAATCTTATTAATTAAACCAATCGCTCCATTAATCCCTCGAATTACGACGTTTACAAAACCTTTGACATTGTCTACCACTGTTTGAATTGCACTTGAAACACCATCAAAAATATTTCCTACAAAATCTGTTAGTCCACCCCAAGCACTTTTGATTCCGTCAAAAACACCTGTAATGATACGCTTCACTCCATTAAATACTGATGAAACTGTAGTAGAAATACCTGTGATAACCGCTTTAATTCCTTCAATAATTCCGGAAATCGTCGACATAATGGCATTCCAAATTTTGGATGCAACAGTAAATACCATTTGGAAAGCTGCACCAATAATCGTCACGATAGTCGTAAAAATATTGGTAATAAAGGCAATAATTGGTTGCACAATCCCGATAACTGCCGTAATAACACCAGCAATAAAGCTAATAATTTTCCCGATAACACTAGCAATCGTCGTAGCAATAATAACAACATAGCTAATAATCGTGGTGATAATCGAAACAATAACGCCAATAATCGTCATTACAATCGGCATAATTTTACTTATATACGAAATAATTGTTCCAACAATTTGTACAACCACTGTCGCGATTTGCATAATTATCGGAATTAAAAATTGAATAACGCTCATTATACCTTGAATCACTGTCATGATACTTGGCAGTAATGCCGAAACAAGTGACATAACAACTTGAACAATCCGCATAATAACAGGCATAAGCATAGAAATCAGCATATTAATAAATGGCATTAATTGGGCTAACAATTGCGCAAAAAAGCTAATAAATTGCATAACTATTGGCATTAACGCGGCACCAATTTGCATAACCGCAGTAACAATTTGCATGATAATCGGCATTAAACTGGCAACAAGTTGACCGAACAACTGCGCAACCTGAGTTACGACTGACATCACCGTATTTCGGAATGATTCATTCGTCGTCATCAAATACGCAAATGCAGCTACTAACGCTACAATCCCGATAATAACTAACCCCATAGGCGAAGTTAGTTTACCCATAATTCCTCCAACACTACCAATGGAAGACATTAATCCGCCTAAATGCTTCTTCAACTCCATAAAACCACTAGCTAGATTGGTAATTCCTTGAACTCCACCAGATACTCCGCCAATCATTGTACTCATGCCACCAATTCCGGTTGCTAAACTTGAAAATAACGTACCATTTTGCACACTTGAACCTAGATTTTTAAACGCATCCGTGATTCCACCAACAGAACCAACTGCAGTACCGAATCCGGATGTAATCGCCTCACTACTAGAACCCAGTTGTCCAAACGCTGAACTAATCGTGCTAAGGCCAGATTGGAGTCCACCTAGAGATTCGGAAATTTTTGAACCTGGATCAGCGTTTCCAACATCTTCAATAGTCATTTTGAGCTCTGAAAATCGCTGCTCTACAACCATTGCCATTTCATCTAGCCTGCCAACTTGTGCTGTTAAAACGCTCTCGTTCAGTTCAAATGTAATACTTTTAGAATCCGCCATTCACGTTCCTCCTTTCTTCTTTATTTTTAGGTCTTCGCAACCCATTTGCACTATAAATCCGGTCAATCCACGCTTTGCCTTCCTTCGCTTCATTCTCGGAAATTGCTTGAAGTGCATTTACTGTATAATTAACATCGGCTTTCTTCTGACGTTTTTTATGCAAGTCGATAAAACGTGAATTTCGTTTTCGATTGAGATTTTGTTCCGCATTTAAGACCGCATTTCGAAGCATAGTAGATTCAAAAACCACCTTGTTTTCCCATTCTTTCATGATGAAATTTTTCTCCACTTCAGTAAGTTCTTCAAAATCACGCTTGGACATCTGAAAATTGACTACAAAAAAAGCGAATTGTTTTTCCAAATCGAAATCATGGTTCATTTCACTATCCAGTTCTTCGTCCGTTGCTCCAAAATACTCAAATTCAATCTGTTTTAACGGAACAAAAAACCCATATCCTCTTGCAATTTCTCAATAACAGCTACATTAAGCGAAATTAAGCCTTGTTCTTCTACTAACTTGTCGAAAATTTCCAAAGCTTCTTTTTGTTTTACAGGTACCAAGCCTTTTTCTTCCACAAGTCCTGAAACAAATAGCGTTTCAATCACTTGATAGCTCAAAATCCCCTTATTCGCAGTCAAAGCTGCAACTAAACTAATCCCTGATGTTAATTCCACCGTTTTAACTTTTTGTTTATTAAATCGTAAAATATAAGTTGTATTATTCACTTCAAACATTTATTTTCCTCCTAAGGGAAAGCCACTTATTTCAGTGGCTTTCTATTTTATTCTGCTGGTGCTACAGGTGTTTCGCCGGGCATTTGGTCGCCGCCTTCAGTAATCGTTAAATCAACAAGCGCACCCATTCCGTCTAGTTTTACAGAGTAAGTCATCGCTTCATCAAAAGGTGCTTCAAAACTATAGTCTGCTACAATCGCCAAACCACCGAAAAGACCTTTCTTAGATGCCTGGTTAATAATTTTCACACAAACTGGGCTGTCACTTTCAAAATATTTCGCCAATTCTTTATGAGACTCTGCATCAGCAACATATAATCCGTCATTTTCAATTGACCATTCTTTCATACCACCAATTTTGGATTTCCATCCGCCAACTGTATCTTTGGATGTAATTTCAATACTATCTTTAGAACGGTTTACAGTTAGACCTTGCTGGCCTGCAACCGCCAATAGTTTATCTCCTGCTGCGTTAAAAACTGCTAAAATTACATCTTTCCCCGCTACCGCTTTAGCAGCTCCCGGTGTATAATCACAATATAAATTCTCTTCAAATGCCATTAATAATTCCCCCTAAATTTTTACTTTTAATTCACGACAAATACTTACTTCAAAACTGGTTTTTGCGTGAATTAACGTATTTTCTTTGACTAAATTTTGTTTTCCATAATGCCGAACTGCGATTAATTTGTATCCTTCAGGCAAAGTGAACCCTGTTTGGATAAGCGTATCTATCTGTTCGACTCCTGCTACGTCTGTTTCATTTGTATAATGATGGATAGCAAAACGATATTTTTCTTTCCAGGCAGTTTGGCTTTCTTCTTCCTCTTGATCAATCATCTCGATTATGGTTGTAGGTATTTCCACTTGGTCACGCATTACAATAGAAACATCTAGGCCGCCTTTTTCCTGGAGCATTGTTCTCACTGCTTCCAAAACTCTCATGAAGCTCAAACTCTTCACCAAGCGTTCACTCCTTTAAAAATAGAAAGTAAAATTCGGTCAAGACCACATTTGATAATTTATTCCTCCGAACTTTACTTTCCAAAATAGAATATTTGTTTATGTCAACGGATGAAAAATCCAATCATAAAAACAAATTTCTTGTACAGCATTTGTATTATCAGAAAATCGGTGCACCTTCATTCTGATGCAGCTTTTATTGTCATCCGCTTACTGGACAATTAGCTTACTTCCATATTAATGGTAAAATGATGTTGCAAAATATCACGAAAGTATCATCATTTTCTTACTAAAATTCCCATTAGCGTTGCGAGTTCTAGCACTGCCCTTTTTTTTATCCGTTTAAACTGGGCAATTTCGTACGGTAAATCCATCATTACCGCCACATCTTGTTTTCGTTCCACGTAACATTCCATCAAAATAGTGCGATATAAATCATCCATCTGATTTAACATTTCCGTATATTTCTCTACCAACCATCGCGCTTCCAAAATGACCTCTTTATTATGTCTAGCAGAAAATGCTACCGGTTCAAACTGCGGCACTTCCAGAAAACCATTTCTAAGTAAGTGTGGCTTTTTTGATAACCCCGTAATCATCCGAAATCGCTCAAAATCCGCAAAAAATCGTTTTACTTGATGGACCGTTTTTATATAATTAATATCCTTATTTTCTGGTAAAACTAAAACTTGCATTTTATCACTCCTTAATTGTGAGCTTCATTAATCACAAAAGCCTCATACTGACATTCAATCGCCGAAGCTGGTAAAGCGCCTATTTCGTCTTTTGTTTTATCTAAATGAAAAGCTAATACATCAATCATTTCCTGCTGAACCGGTTGCGACTTTTTTCTATTTAACCCTTTTTTCCGCTTCCATTCCGCAAGGGACGATCTCGATACTCCAATTAACCTACTAATTTGTACATCTGATTTGGTTCGTTTGTATTCTCGGTATTCACTAGGCGTTAAAATAAGCAACTTTTGCTCCGCCGTTAACAGTCCTTTTTCTCTGTCCCCAAGTGCTTCAAAAAACTCCAACTCTTCTATCAAACGTTTTCGAATAAATCGATTTTCTTCTTGTTCTAGTTGAAAAATTAGTTGGATTTGTTTTTCTTTTAAAAGTTTTCTATCCATCCATTCCCACTTCCATCTCATAAATTAATATAGTAACTCTGTCACCAATTCGGTGCTATCGGTGCAAAATCAGCCGCTTTTATTTTCTAGCTCTACAAATATTATAGCACCATTTTGGTTACTGGTAAACTTTATCCGACAAATATGTTCGAAAAAGTTCCGTTTTGGTGCTAAAAGTGCTATACTGAAGCCATAAACATGTGGAGGACAATTATTATGGAGTTAAATAAATTTGTAGGAAATAAAATAAAACAATATCGTGAGGAACGAGGCTTAAATCAAGAGGCATTGGCAGAAAAGCTTCATACAACTCGCCAAACTATTAGCCGCTATGAAAATGGCGATCGAAAAGCAAATCAAGATGTTTTATTTGAACTTGCAAAAATCTTCAACAAACGATTAGATGACTTTTTCCCTGAAAGAAACTTACCGCCTGTTGATGAACGCTTGGTGACAATTGCAGCCCATATTGATGACGATGTAACCGAAGAAGAAATGCGGGATATTTTAGCTTATATAGAAATGAAGAAAAAACTCCATCGCGGGATGTGATTTTATTGTACGAAAAATTGGTAAATAAATACCAAGACGAGGTAACAATTAGAGAAGAGAAAATGCCTTATAAATTACCGGGGCTTTATTTAAATGGGACGATTTTTATTAGTAAAGATCAGTCTTCCATTGAAAAAGGTTGTGTTTTAGTAGAGGAATTGATGCATTACAAATACACTGTGGGTAATATTACCAAGCAAGAAACCATTATGGATAAAAAACAAGAGATTTTCGCTCGTCGCAAAGGTTACGAGGAACTAATTCCGCTAGATGATATTATTGCATGCTTTTATCTTGGTTTACGAGAATATTTTGAAGTAGCAGAGTTTTTAGAGGTAACAGAAGAATTCTTGCGTCATACAGTTTCTCATTATGCGGAAAAATATGGTCCAATGTATGATTATGGTGGATATCTCATAAATTTTGGCAATTCCATTGATGTTTATAAAAAGGGCTGAAAGGCTCTCGTTTATACGGAGGGTCTTTTTTTGTTAAAATTCTCTCTAAAGAAGAAAAAAAGGATTTTAAGTGGTAAAATTACATCAATTGTTGCTAACAAGTGAATTTTTCATGTCTAATTTTTGAACTCCATTTTATTTTGGTATCTTTTTATCACAAATAGCAGTACAGTAATATGGTAAATAACAATTTCACTCTAGTATAGGAGTTTTGATAATGCTTCATAATATTGATTTTTCAGCGATTTTTTCTAGTGATTATTCGAGTAAAGTCTCGTTTAAAAAAGGAGAAATTATTCATTCATTTAGAGAGTACGAAAACAAGCCACCGCAAATAGGTGCTATTTTAGAGGGGACTGCTGTTTTAGAAGGTCCTACAAATGAAGGGCGTTGGATGATAAACGCATTGATTAGTCAACATTCGCTTTTTGGAATGGAAAGTTTACTCGAAACCAAAAGAGCGCCTGAACTGACTGAATACCGCGTTCGTGCATTAGAAAACGGTACTGCTTTATTTATTGACCGTGAGTTTCTTCTCAATTATTTGTATGCGAATCCACATTTTTTCCATCTTCTACTTGATGAGGTTATTGTTAGATATCTATTTACTGCAAAAAATTACAAGAATATTAATCAAGCACCCATAATTAAAGTGACACGTATCTTAGTGGAAATTATTGAGCTACTCCATTTGCATGAAACAGAAGGACCTATCGAGCTTCCAGTCTATGTCACACAAACTTTCTTGGCTGATTATTGTCGTTCCAGTCGGGCCAGAATTACTGAAGCGCTAGAAGAATTACGCGAAAGTGGCTTGTTGCTTTCTAAGAAACCCATTACCATTAGTTCGCATGAGAAACTACTTGATCAAGTCGATAGTTTTCAAACCGGAAATGGCTTATTAACTAAATATCCTTGAAAAATTGAGACGCCATGACTTTCTAAGAGAGTCATGGTTTCTTTTGTTTCAATCCCCTCAACAACAAAATCAAGCTTATTTTTCTGAGCAAAATTCGCCCAAGCTTTAATGAATAGTAGTAAATCTTCTAATGGTATATTTTTGAAATGAATGAGGGAGAATTTAATCTCTATTATGTAAGGTAGGTAGCTCATCACTCGCTCTAGGCTGTTCAATCCGCAACTAACATCGTCTATGGCGATATGATAGCCGAGACCGTGAATCACTTTAATTTTATTTAGAATAAATGCATTTTTATCGTTCGCATTGAGGTGGCGTTTATGCCCGGGGACATCGAAAATATCTTCGGTCATTTCTACAGTTATACGATGGCTCTCGCTTTTTAATTTGTCTAACCAATGGAGTGTTTCTATGTAAAAAAGCTGTTGTGGCGCAATATTTATGGCAAATCGATCATTTGGATATTTCTTTAAAACGTCTAAGAAAGCCTCGCTAAACCACTCGGAAAAAGCTAAGTACAGTTCTTCGTCCGCGAGTACAGCTTCTAATTCTGATAGAGGAAATCTAGGAACTGCACTATCATCACGTAAAAGTATTTCATATTCGACAATATTTCCCTGAAGAACATCTAATTTTGGTTGAATAAAAAGCTGAAATCTCATGAGTCCCATCATCCTTTCTCATTTCTCTTCTCTATTCTAATACATTTTTAGCACTAATCGCAAAATTTAGTCCAAAAACAAACAGGCATTTCGAAAAATGCCTGCAAATTATTCTTTAAAATATTTCTTTCATCATTTGAACGATTTCATCTGCCACGTCTTCCGCTTGAGGGAAAATTCCGTATTTATCAATAAAAGCATGACACATTCCTTGGTAAACGATTGCTTTTGTTTTTACCTCACTTGCTCGCAGTTCTTTAGCAAAAACATCTGCAAAAGCTCGTAACGCATCAAACTCCGCGCTGGCTATAAGTGTAGGCGGGTAAATGCTTTTATCTACAGCAGATAGTGGAGAATAAATTGGTGATGCAGGATTTTCGTCTCTAACATAGGCTGTCCGCAGTAATTCGCCAGAGCTATTCATTCCAATAATACCTGGTGCAACTAGTGGAAGTGTCTCTTCTGATGCCCCAAACTTAGAAATATCCCACTGATACTTATCATTATCTTCATCTACTAACGTTAACGCTGGATAAAGTAAAGCTTGGAATCCAACATAATTCGTCTCTTTTTCATGATCCATATAACTTACCGCTGCGGCTAAAGTTCCGCCCGCACTATCTCCGGAAACACCTATTTTCGAAGCTTCGATGCCTAGTTCATCGCTTTGTTCCACTACCCATTCAAGCACACGGTAACAATCTTTTGGAGCTGCTGGCGCCGGGAATTCTGGAGCTAAATGGTAGTCCACATTAATAACAACTGCCGGTAACTTTTCCGCGATACCTTTACAAAAATTCTCCACTACAGCCGGCGTTCCACCAACAAAGCCACCACCATGATAAAAAATGAATGCGGGAACTGGTTTGGTTGCTTCCTCGTGACGATAAATTCGTACCGGAATATCGCCGTAATCGCCTTCAACAACTCGATATTCCGTGGTTATACCGTTTGATAAATCAATATTCGGACTTCCCATCGTTGCTCGCATTTGTAGTGCAGCCGCCGTTGCTATTTCCAAATTAGAAAAATCTGGCATTTGGATTTCTTGTGGCGCTTCTTTTATCGCCTCATTTGTACCACCAAGATGTTGTTTCATGTCTTTTAATAAAAAAGGATCCAAGTTCCCTCGAGCTGTTTCTTGTGCCTGTTTAAAAATAACTTCAGTTCCTTCTTCTTGTTCTAGAATGCTATTTGATTTTATAAACGCTAAAGCTTTTTTATATTCCATCCAGTCTTCCTTCTCTCTGTCTTATTTTGGAATTCTAACTCGATTTACGCCAGTTTTCTGATGGTGGAAACCCGTAATATTTTTTGAAAAGCTTGCTAAAATAATAAGCATCATTATATCCAACCATATTTGCGGCCTGTTTTACGGTAACATTTTTATTCTTGAGTAATTCTTCTGCACGAGTAAGGCGAATTTTGATTAAGTAGTTAATTGGTGATTCCCCGGTTTCTTCTTTAAATACTTTGGAGATATAAGCAGGGCTAATGTACATCGTTTGCGAAAGCGTTGAGAGCGAGACATCTTCTGTGTGGTGTTTTTCCATATAATGGATAATTTCATTCACGAGTATTTGTTTTTGCTGTTCGTCGGTAGATAGCTTGACCCCATTATTTTCAAGTTGTTCTGGGGTGGCTTCACGTAAAACATGGATAATTAATTGCATAACGAAAGCTTTTAAAATCAAGTCATATCCAGGTTTTCCAGCATCTTTTTCTTCTATAATTTGTTTAGAAATAGATAAAATGGCAGATTCCTCTTCTTTTTTTCGTAAAAAGGCTTTTTTAAATGGGAACGTATTTCGCGTGTATCCTTCCAATGCAAAGTTCCGAAAACCTATATGGAGTTGCGCATTCGTCATACCTGGTTCGGTTATATCGTAATGATTCACACCAGGATTAAAAATCAGCATATCGCCTTTTCCGAGCTTGACTCGTTCGCCTTCAATATCATAAATAACGTTTCCCTCACAAATGATCGAGATTTCTAAAAAATCATGATGATGATTTTCGCCCACTCGCACTTCGTTAGTATAGCAATTAGCTATATACAAAATTTGTGGATTAAATGTGGTCGTATTTATTTTCAGCATCGCTTCACCTCCTCGTTATAACGCTTACATTTATCTTTTAATTATATAACATTGTCCATGCTTACAGCGAATATAAACCATTCTTTTTCAAAATTAGGAGTGTAAACTAAATGAATATATGAATATTAAAGGGTGTGAAAAAATGGAGAGTATGAAATGGATTTGGCAGTATGTCCGAAAATATCGATTGCTTATGATTGGTGTATTTATTTTAATTTTTATTGCTTCTGGTATTAGTATTATTTATCCGTTACTCGGCGGGAAAGTGATTGATGATGTTGTCTATCAAAATAAAACGAATTTGCTTATCCCGTTACTATTAATCATGATTATTTCGACAATTATTCGAACTATTTGCCGTTATACCTATCAGATTATGTGCGAGCGAATCGGGCAAAATTCCCTTTTCCGGATTCGAGAAGATTTGTATAAAAAGCTACAATCACTCGATTTTGATTTTTTCAATAATACGCGTGTTGGGGATATTATGGCACGGATGACAGGTGACACTGATGCGATTCGGCATTTTGTTTCATGGGTATCTTACAACATTTTGGAAAATGTATTTTTATTTAGTTTTGCGATTATCATAATGGCCGCGATTGACTGGAAATTAACGCTTGCACTTGTTATCGTAACGCCCCTAATTGCTATTTTAACTATGAAAATGTCGAGCAAAGCTCAACCTGTTTTTTATGAAATTCGGGAGAGCTTTTCGCGACTTAATTCGATGGTGGAGGAAAATATTAGCGGAAATCGTGTTGTAAAAGCATTCGCACGAGAAGATTTTGAAATGAAGAAATTCCATGAACATAATGAGGATTTCAAAAAACGTAATTTAGATTCTGCCGATGTTTCCAGAACTTATTTACCAGTACTCGATTCGCTCGCAGGGATGCTCGTTGTCATCACGCTTATTTTTGGCGGTTATTTAGTAATTAAAGGACAAATGACGCTAGGAGATTTAGTTGCATTTAACGGGTTTCTATGGATGCTGAACGGACCCATGCGAATGAGTGGCTGGCTCATTAACGACGTGCAACGCTTTATCGCTTCTTCGTTTAAAATTCAAGACATGATGGCGACTGATGCTAAAATCCCCATCCATGCAGAAAAATCTGCGCCATCACTTCAAGGTCACGTCGAGTTTAAAAATGTTAGTTTTCATTTCGAGGATGATCCAAACACGGATGTACTCAAAAATATTTCTCTAAAAGCTTCTCCGGGCCAAACAATTGCTATTCTAGGCGAAACTGGCGCAGGAAAATCAACGCTCGTCAACTTAATTTGCCGATTTTACGATCCGACTTCTGGTGAGATTCTAATTGATGGCATCGATGCGCGAAAATGGCATGTGCGAGAACTTAGAAATCATATCGCCACGGTGATGCAAGATATTTTCCTGTTTTCTGATACGATAGAAGGAAATATTGCATTTGGCGCACCGGATGCAACGATGGAAGACGTCCGGCGCATGGCGCGAATTGCAGATGCGGACCATTTCATCGAAACCATGCCTGAAAGTTATGACACGATTGTCGGCGAACGCGGTGTTGGACTATCTGGGGGACAAAAGCAGCGCATATCTTTAGCGCGTGCTCTTTTAAAAAATCCATCCATTTTGATTTTGGATGATACCACTTCCGCTGTCGATATGGAAACCGAAGTGAAAATCCAAGGGGAATTAAAAAAGATCACGGAAAATACGACAACCTTTATTATTGCGCACCGAATTTCTTCTGTAAAAGAAGCCGATGAAATTTTAATTTTAAATCACGGCAAAATCATCGAACGCGGCACACACTCTAGTTTGCTAGCAGAAAAAGGTTATTATTTTGATATTTACAATAAACAACTTGGAACGGAGGCGAATGTAAATGGCTAGAAATAAATTTGATATTGACGAAGAACTGGAAACAGCCTTCAGCGCCGCACATTTAAAACGTATTCTCGTTTACGTAAAACCATATCAAAAATCCATTTATATTACGCTCTTTGTCATCTTATTAGCAAATGTAGCAACCATGATTGGCCCGTATTTAACCAAAATAGTCATTGATGATACGATTCCGAACAAAAATATGACACAACTATTCTGGATTGCAATTATTTTCATCGTTTCTGTCATTGTAACCGGGCTTTGTATGCGATATCGAATTAGGTCGATTACGTTGATTGGGCAAGACATTTTAAAAGATATGCGGACAGCGATTTTCGGTCATTTGCAAAAGCTCCCTTTCTCTTATTTTGACAGTCGTCCGCATGGTAAAATTTTGATTCGTGTCGTTAATTACATCAATATGCTAAGTGATTTGTTGTCCAATGGGCTCATTAATTTGATTTCTGATATTTTAAGTGTCATTGTGACGCTTGGTTTTATGCTGATGATTGACCCAGTGCTAACGCTGTATAGTTTAGCGCTTATCCCGGTTCTTTTCGTGATTGTCATGGTCATTAAAACCGCGCAACGAAAAGCTTATCAGGTTCTAAGCAACAAACAATCCAACATGAACGCCTATATCCACGAGAGCATCGCTGGAATTAAAGTGACACAAAGTTTTTCGCGGGAAGAAGAGAATTTTGAGATTTTCACAGAGGTAAGTAATGAGTACCGCCGTTCTTGGATGAAAGCGGTGAAAATTCAATTCTTGCTTTGGCCAGGGGTTCAAAATATCGCCGTAATGACAACTTGTTTAATTTACTTCGTTGGAATCAAAGGCTACGGTGTGGACGTTTCTACCGGGACACTGATTGCTTTCATCGGTTATGTTGGGAATTTTTGGAATCCTGTTATTAATATTGGAAACTTCTACAATTCGCTTATAACCGCAACGACTTATTTAGAACGGATTTTCGAAACGATGGATGTGGAGCCCGATATTAAAGATGTCCCAAATGCTAAAAAAATGCCACCAATCGTTGGGAATGTTGACTTTAAAGATGTTTATTTCCGTTATGAGGAAGGCGTAAACATTTTAAAAGGAATTAATTTTCATGTGGATGCGGGCGAATCAATTGCGCTCGTTGGTCCAACTGGTGCAGGAAAAACGACCATTATTAATTTACTTAGCCGTTTTTATAATATAAATTCTGGAGAAATTTTAGTTGATGGGGAGAATGTGGAAGAAGTCACGCTTAGATCACTCAGGTCCCAAATGGGCGTGATGCTCCAAGATACCTTTATTTTCTCAGGAACAATTATCGAAAATATTCGCTACGGGAAGCTAGATGCAACCGAAGAAGAAATTATCGCAGCATCCAAAGTCGTTCGTGCTCATGATTTCATTTCCGGTCTAAAAGATGGCTACTATACCGAAGTAAAAGAACGTGGTAGCACTCTTTCAGCCGGTCAGCGACAACTAATTTCCTTTGCCCGTGCTCTTTTAGCCGACCCGAAAATCCTCATTCTTGATGAAGCAACTTCAAGTATTGATACACAAACAGAAATCTTACTCCAAGAAGGACTTGAGCGTCTACTGGAAGGTAGAACTTCTTTCATTATCGCGCACAGGCTTTCGACAATTAAAAACAGTTCGCGCATCTTTTACATTGATAATGGACGTATTCAAGAAGCTGGCAGTCACGAAGAGCTGATGGCACAACATGGGTATTACTATAATTTATATCAATCACAGTTTGATATGTTGCAAGCTTTATAGAAAAAAGGTAACTAGAGATTCTAGTTACCTTTTATTTTGCGCATCCATTTGTAAAAAGAAATTATACAATGCTCCGTACAAATTCGCATCATTTTGGAAACGACAAGTGACGATTTTCGGTTGTGCAGCATGATAAGGATTAGCTGCTTTTATTTCTGCGACAGCCTCGTTTAGCCTTTCCACAACAACGGGTTGGGCACTAATGCCACCGCCAATTGCGATAATTTCTGGATCAATCAAATACTGGATATTTAAAATTTGAGATGCTAACTCATAAATATACGCATCAAAAATAACATTCGCTTCTTCATCACCTTGGTTAATCAATTCGAAAACGTGCTCACCGTCTTTTTTATTTGGTAAATTCTTCTTTGATGCAATGCGCTTAATTAACTCCACTGCTGATCCAGTTCTTCCAAAGAATGTACCTCGCAATTTCTTCGTGTCAAAAGAAGTCTCCATAAAACTAACTTCTCCCGCCATCAAATGATAGCCAGATTGTAATTTACCATCCATAATAATTCCGCCACCAACACCACTTCCAAGCGTTAAAATCGCCGCGCTATGTACATTTTTTGCCACACCTAACCAAAGTTCCGCTAAAGCAGCACTCTTCGCATCATTTTGCAAGACAACGGGAACGTGACATTCACGCGCTAGCATTTCAGCCAAATTTTTCTCATGCATAAATAATAGCGAGCCACCTTGGTAAATCACGCCTTTTTCCGTATCTACCACTCCCGGACAACTCACAGCAATGCCCTTCACTTCTGTCCTATAGGGGCGCCACTTTTCGACCATTTGAGCTACAAGTTCTTCTGCACTTTTGGCAGTTGTAGGGAATTTATCTTTCATTTTCACCGTACCGTTATTTTCCATTAACGCAAATTTAACAAAAGTTCCACCAATATCGTATACAAAATACATTCCTCTGCACCCTCTCTTGTCGCTTTTATTCATTGTAATACGTTTGGCCACTTTTTCAAATAAAAACAGAGACTCCCCGGAAAGAATCTCTGTTTTTGTCTATTAATTTATTAACAACCAAGGACCCCACTGTTCAGCTCCTGGCTCATTTCCTTGAGTCCACCACTGTGCTTCATATGTTTTCCCTTTATAAGAAACCCTATCTCCCTTATTATATGTTTTGGCAGCGTCCCATGCTGGTGTTGCTGGTGGTGTTGCCGCGTCAAGCGTTGTCACAGTTAAGGCCGAGCTTGCTGCCGAGAAATTTCCCGCCGCATCATACGCTTTTACTGTGTAAGTGTACGCTGTTTTTGCAGTTAAGCCACTATCTGTAAAAGTAGTTCCTGAAACAGAGCCAACTTCGGTCCCATTTCGGTACACTTTATATCCAGCCACCGCTTTATTGTCCGTTGAAGCTGTCCACGATAGAGTAGCAGATTTATCGGTTACATTAGAAGATGTGAGTGCTTTTGGTACTGTTGGCGCTTCTGTGTCACTTGGATCAGGGACAACAGTTCCCCCGCCAAAAATAGTTTGTTTACCAAATTCGACACTCGATTTTACCATCCGTTGTGTTAAATCAATTTTAGAAATGTTAGCTACATCCACACTAGAGGCACTCGATTTTAAACGGAACGTATAAGATGCGCCTTGCGGAATTTGCTGTGCATCATATACAGAAGCTAAATCAACTACTGTATTGCCACCTGAAGTAGTAACTGTCCCAGCTTTATAATCTCCAGCAGTTAACGTTTCGCCGGCTTTTACTGGAATATAAAACTTAGGTAATTTCACTGTTTCAAAAGATAGCTCCGTTGATTTCAAGACTTCATTTGTTTCGTCCGCTTTTTCATTATTAGTAATCGTAATTTCGTATCCGACGCCATTTTCACTATAAGGTTTGACTGTTGCTACCACATTTAAATTCGCATAAGTAATCGCGTTTTGCGGGATAGCACTTGTACCAAATAATCCTGATTTAATCGCCTTTGTGAGTTCATCGCGCTTAGTTGAAGTCGTTGTTTTATCCTGTGACTGCATCCAAGAAATCATCCCACCAAGATTATTATCTTTTACATATTGTGCCTTATAACCAATCGAGCGCGTATTGTCATATGTGTAAAACTCCCCAGTTTCCTTACTATAAAGATACGGCGCTTTGGCAGTATCATCCCAATATTCTTTCAACGTTGGCGTTTTAGCTTTTAGCGCATCAATACTTCTATATGCCCACACTCCGCCAGCACGACCCCCATCGCCAGTTTTAATTGGATTTTCATTGTTTGCCCCATAAGTAAGCGAGCCATCCGCATCTTTATTCGTTTTTTCAGCAGCTTGGAAAAGTCCTGGCAATGCCGTGTCTGTTCCCGCAGCTACTTTGTTCCAGCCCCGAGTATAAAATGCTGCCCCAACAACAATTTTATTCGAAACTGCTCCCTTTTCTTTTAAGTATTTAACGGTTTGGTCGACAGAAAAACCACTGTCATAATTTGGATCTTTCGGATTACCGTAAAGCGCTGTATGATGGGCACTATTCGGTGTCCAAGCACCATTTAAGTCATACGTCATCACGTTTGCAAAATCGACTACTTTAAATAAATTCGCTACATCAATCCCATTTTCTAAAGTAGATTTTGCTGCTGGCAAAGCAACCGATAATTCGTATTTTTTGTTAATATCGACGCCTTGTTTATCCAAAGCCGTTCTTAAATCTTGTAAAAGTGTAATAAAGTTTTGCTTATCCGCAGGTTTTGCATTTGGTGTACCCTCATCATTTTTGTTATCAACAAGGTCAGCATCCCGTACCGAAGCAGGATATTCCCAGTCCAAATCAACAAAATCCATATTGGTATATTTCACAAACTTCATCACATTTTTCACAAAGTTAGCACGTTTTGTTGGATCCGCTGCAACTGTCGAGAAATCTCCCGACTTAGACCAGCCTCCAACCGAAACCCCGATTTTCAAATTCGGATTTTGAGCGCGTAAATCTTGAATCGCATTCAAAACACCCGCATTCGCTCCGCCCCATTGAACTCCCTCCTGTCCAACAGGCGCACCAACAGCAGCATCTTTATCAGTGAAAACTAAATCCCCATTGCTATTAAAATCCAGAAAAGCAAAATTCAAATGTGTTAATTGATCAGCTGGAATATCTTTCGGATAAAAGTTCCCTTCTCCTCCCCAAATCGACCAATCACCGTAATACATAACATTTCGATACTGTGGCACATTTTCAGCCGCTTTCGCCCGTTTTGGCTCTGCACCCATTGATACAACTACTAATGATAAAACTAACAACACAACAGAAGTAATACTAAAAAGCTTTTTCATCTTCTTATTCATCTCTTCACCCCGATTTTTGATTTATAAACCTCATTTCGGCAGTTCTAAGTTTGTCTCTCTGTACCCCTTTTTTGTGTGGTTGCCCGAATGTTCTTCTCTCTAATTTCCTCCCCCCGATTAAAGATTCATTCCGAGCATTTGTATATCATGCAATTATCATGCCAAAAGAAAGCGCTGTCATTGCGCGGTTTATCTCTTATTTCATCGCTACACAGATGGAATAAAAACTTACACAGATAAAAAAATAGCATGAGAACATATCCCACGCTATCCATTAATTATTATTTTATTTTCACAAACTCAAACCAATGCTTTCGAGAATAAAAAAATGATGCCAAACAAAGTATTAACGCAATAACTGTAGACTCCCAACTAGTGGCCAAAAGTCCGAAAAAAAGAAATGGAAACATCGAATAATTTAATATTAGTGCTTTGCGGTTAATCCGCACAATAACATCATTACTATTTTCCAAAACCGCATCCTGACTCCCATAAAACCAATCAGTCACGCAAACCTTTGTTTTCTCCTTCTTAGGCATAAAAAAATGAGACTGATGATTGTCGAGTTTTACAATTTCTTCATTTTCGATTCTAATTTTCACCGGAGTAATACCGCTACCAATTCCAGTTTTACGAGTTATTTTGATAGTCACAGTTGCTTCTCCTCCTTGGCTGTATGTTGCTTTTATTATACCAAGAAGAACAAAAAGGAACAAGGAAATATCAACTATTTCCTTGCCCTCTTTTAAGCAAAAGTCGTAACATCTGTAATCGGTAATCGATAAGACTGGTAGCCCGAATTTTTAGCTTTCCCAATAGAAACAATCATAACCGGTACATAACGCTCCGGATCCATATTGAAGGCCTCAGCAACTTCCGTACGTTCAAAACCACCAATTGGATTTGTATCGTAGCCATGCGCGCGTGCAACTAACATTAATTGCATCGCTACAATCCCACCATCAATAAGAACAACACGTTCAGCTTCTGAGCGTGGAATGGATGCAAAGTATTGGCTTAATTTAGCCATTTGTTGCTCTTTCACTTCTGCCGGCATCAAGCCCCGTTCAACTGATTCTCCGTAAATTTTTTCACCGTTTTCAAAGTTCTCTAAGTCACCAAAAATTAAAATCATTGCGGAAGAAGATTCGTTTTGGCGTGTATTAAAGCGCACTAACGAACTCAATTTTTCTTTGCCCGCATCGCTTTCCACAACCACAAAGCGCCATGGTTGCATGTTTACAGAGGAAGGAGCAGTTACCGCGTCCGCTAGAATAGCTTTCATTTCTTCTTGGCTAATTTTCACCGTTTCATCATATTCTCGAATTGAGCGGCGGTTTTTCATTAAGTCTTCAAAATCATTATTTACATAAGTCATATTATATTCCTCCTTATCGCGCAAGTGGCGTTAACACTGAAATTTCAAGCTCTTTAGCAACAAAATCAGCAGCCAATTTCTGGAATTTTTTGAAATGGTCGCTGTCATTGTGTTGTTGAATGGCATCCATATCCGCCCATTTTTCTAACATATAAAAAACTGTTTCATTTTCCACCGATTGTACTAATTCATAACCATGATTCCCTGCTTCTGCTCTTGATGCAGCAATAACTTCCTTAGCCGCCTGCAAAAAAGCTTCGGTTTGTTCTTTTTTGACCGTAATTTGCGCCTCAATATGCAACATTTCCCAACAACTTCTTTCGGATTTTATAGTTCGATTAATTTCGAACTAACATAATATAACATAGCAGCAAGTTCCGCGCAATTAAAATGTAAGTTATGATATGATATTTATATGAAAAAGTTAAATGAGCTCTCAAAATCAGATTTATTATTAATTTTCCAAGCATTAAGTGATCCAATTCGTCTTGATATTTTCCTATGTTTACTGAAAAACAAAGAAAAACGCTTCTCTGGCACAACTTATAATATTTCTAAATCAACTATGTCACACCACATTAAACTACTTAAAGAAGCAAAACTGATTAATTTAAGAAAGGAAGGAACCACGCATATTTATTCAGTAAATGAAGCATTAGTGGAAGAAATCGGCTACTTCTTTGATATTTGTAAAAAAAATCACAAATAATACCATGAATTCCATCTTTAAAATTGTTAACTTTGTTAATATTTTGATATACTTTAAATATTAACTTACTTAAGGATGTGATTTTTTAGTGAAGAGAATACTCATTAGATCTGGTATGCGACCCACAAATGTGTACACACCAGAAGATATCTATTTAAAGGATCGAACCGGATTTAACAATGGTAATCTTGCATATCAATATAGCATTTATCGAGCTTTGTGGAATGATGATGTAGAAATACATGCTGACGGCCTCTCGTCTAACCCCAATCTCGCAGAAAAAATCAATGACAATTACGACCTCTATGTAATGCCTTTAGCTGACGCATTTCGAGACGACTTTAGGCCCATACTCCGCAATTACACCCAACTCATTCGCAAATTAAAAATCCCAGTCATCGTAACAGGCGTCGGCTTAAGAGCAAATTACGAACCACAACTAGACGAAGGTTTTTCTTTTGATGAAGATGTTACTAATTTTGTTAAAGCAGTCCTAGAAAAATCAGCTCAAATTGGTGTTCGGGGACAAATTACTGCAGATTATTTAAAAAAACTAGGATTTAACGCAGATCTTGACTTCCGAGTAATTGGTTGTCCCTCCCTTTATACATTCGGACGAGAAATAAAAATAAGAGATTTCCACTTAACAGATCAATCCACCATCGCTATTAATGCATCCCCAACCTCTTCAGAAATAGCTATTAATTTCCTAAATAACATGATTACTACATACAAAGACTATCACTTTATCCCTCAACATCTAGACGAATTCCATTTAATGTATGCCGGCGGTCCAGATATCTCTAGTGATATCAATGGCTACCCAACAAATATCCAACATAAGTATTATCAAGAAGGTCGAGTAAAATATTTCACTAGCATGCCTAGTTGGTTCGATTTTGTGAAGAATGTTGATATTAGCATTGGCTCTCGCCTACATGGAAACGTCATTCCAACAATAGTCGGAACACCTAATATTTCTTTCGTACAAGATGCCAGAATGCGTGAACTAGCCTCCTACCATGCGCTTCCTCACGTAACCATCGATGAATTAGAAAAAACCAACAACCTCCAAGAATTACTAACTAAAGTAGACCTAAAATCAGCCGAAAAAGTCCAAGCAAGAAATTTTGATAACTATATTGATTTCTTAGATACCAATGGTCTTAATCATATCTACAAACATGATAAAAATAGAAAATCAGCTCCTATGGATGAACTTATAAACGCCATTACTTTCCCAGCAAGTCCAGACCCCATTTCTATATTAAATCCTCAAGAAATGCTCAACCGTGTGAAAATCTCCACCAATTTATTAAAAGAAAGACATGATTTTAGCACAAGATACCGCGTCAACCTCATAAATAATCAACTCACCCAACTGAAAAAAACCACCTCTGAACAAAACAAAAAATACCAACAAAAAATTACTGAAACGCAAGAAAAAAACCAGCAATTAGAAAAACAACTGACAGATACTAAACAAAAATTACAGTTGACGATTAATAAAAATCACGAACTAACTAATAAAATCAGACATTATCAAGGAACATTAAACCGAAAATCTGTGAAAGCAACTTTAAAAGTAGCGAATTCTCTAGCAAATTTAAAAAAGAAAGCCTCCAAAAGCTGAGTAATAAAAAAGCAGCCATTTAAATCCGGCTGCTTTTTACTTATTTCCTTAAAATCTTCTCCATTTTCTTCCCTTTTGCAAGTTCATCCACCAATTTATCTAAATAACGTATTTGTTGCATAAGTTTATCTTCAATTTCTTCCACTCGGTAGCCACAAATAACTCCGGTAATTAAGGAAGCATTGGGATTCATTTTTGGCGCTAGTTCGAAAAATGTCTCAAAATCAATTTCTTGATCTATGGCTTTTTGTAAAGATGCTTGGTCATAACCAGTTAACCAAAAAATAATTTCGTCCACTTCTTCTTTTGTTCGATCTTTTTTCTCCGCTTTTTGTATGTAAAGAGGATATACACTAGCGAATGACATCGTGTAGATTTTTGGTTTTTTCATGTTGGTGTTCCTCCTTTGTTTACTTTTGACCTCACTTTCTATTGTACCAAAATGAGCTATTTGTTCAATTATTATGTAAGAAAAAAGCATCAACAGAACTAAGTCCATCGAAGCTTTTCGGTATAAAGCGGCTTATTTATTTTTGTTTTTCTTCTTGCTAAATATCGACCGAAACGAGCGCTTCATAACATCAAAGAAACTGAGCGAACTCACCATATTGGCTGGGTCGACATAAACTCTTATTTTACGTAAAACTTCTTTAGGCTTTTTAGAAGCAAATGTATATGTGCCGTTGCGCTTTGTTTTAATGGCGTAGCGAGGAATCCACTTACCTTTTAACATAACAGATACAATAACTTGATCTACTTCTTCCCAAGGGATTTGGACGAATTTACGCACATCGCGTGAGTTAAAAAATTCAAAACCTTTGTCGCCAATCATAATTTTCCCGTAATCTGTAAGTCCAGTATACGCGGTGGCATCTATTGTTAAGTCTACCTTTGTATTAATCGATTGAACCAACTGTATTCGCTCCATTTCTTTTCGCTTGTTTTGTTTATTATACCGTATTCGTTTATCTGTGTCATATATCTAAACGAAAAGAGGCTAGGTGAATATTGCACCAGCCTCTTTTCGATCAGCTTATTTTTACAGAAGCCCGATTAAGTGACCAACTATACCAACTACGAATAGACCTAGAATGATGATAATTGGGCTGATTTTTTTCTTAAGTAACCACATACATAGGAATGTAAGAGCTACTGCTGCAAGTCCTGGGATTAAGTTATCCAAGTTATTTTGCAAGGTTGTTACTTTAATTTCAGAAAGAGCTAAACCTGCTTGTTGTTGTTCTAGAGCAGTTTTGATACCTTGAGCGCCTTGTGGAAGATGACTCCAATCAATGTAGGCACCTTCATCAAGTTTAACTTTCGAGATAATTGGCGCGAACTGGATATTTACCCATCTCTGCACCAAGGCGGCGAGGACGAACATCCCGAGTATCGAAGCACCTTTTGTAATGTCTTGTAGTAAGCCACCAGAAAGGTCATCAGTAATTTTAGAACCAGCTTTGTAGCCGAATTCTTGTGTATACCACATGAATCCCCAACGGATTACGTTCCAAGCAACGAAGAATAAGATAGGTCCAAGAATGTTTCCACTCAAGGCAAGAGAAGCACCTAATGCACCTAACATTGGACGAATTGTAAACCAGAATACTGGGTCACCAACGCCAGCTAGAGGTCCCATCATACCAACTTTAACCCCTTGAATTGCTACATCATCAACTTCTGCACCGTTTGCACGTTCTTCTTCCAGTGCAAGTGTTACTCCAAGAATTGGAGATGCAATATATGGATGTGTATTAAAGAATTCTAAGTGACGTTTTAGAGCTAGCGAACGATCTTCTTTAGTTTTATATAATTTTTTAATAGCGGGAATCATAGAGAATGCCCAGCCACCATTTTGCATACGTTCGTAGTTCCATGAACCTTGAATGAACGTAGAGCGCCATGCTACGCGTAGACGGTCTCTCTTTGATAATTCGATTTTTTCTGCCATTCTATTCTCCTCCTTTTTTTATTAATAGTCGTTTAATATATCGCCCAGTGGATCGCGAGAGTTTCCGCCTCCACCGCCGTTTGAGTTACCGCCACCCATTTTAGATAGGTTAAGGTAAATAAGAGCAAGTGCAACACCTAGAGCACCAATTGCGATAAGTGTAAGTTGAGAAATTGCAGCTACTACGAAACCGATAACGAAGAACGGCCATACTTCTTTAGTAGCCATCATGTTAATAACTAGTGCATAACCAACGGCAACTACCATTCCTCCACCGATAGCCATACCATCTGTTAACCAAGCTGGCATTGCTTCTAAGAAAGATTGAACGCTGTCTGCTGGGATGAATAAAAGTGCTGCTGCTGGAATTGCGATACGAATACCTTGCATACAAATTGCTGAAATATGTAACCACTCTACGCTGCGTATATTCCCTTTTTCAGCGGCTCTGTCCATTAAGTGAACAATTGGAACTGCCAATGTACGAACGATCATTGTTAAGAAAAGACCTGCTACTGCAAGTGGAATTGCAATTGCGATTGCGGACGGAATACCTGCTACCCCTTGTCCACCTAATACTAATATGATTGCTGAAGCTACTGAGGCAAGCGCGGCATCTGGTGCTACGGCTGCTCCGATGTTTGCCCATCCAAGTGCGATCATTTGTAGAGTTCCGCCAAGGATGATACATGCTGTTAAGTTACCTGTTACGAGACCAATTAATGTACATGCGATTAATGGCTGATGGAACTGAAATTCATCTAGAATTCCTTCAATACCTGCTAAAAATGCAATAAGTACTACTAAAATTATTGATATGACAGACATAATAAACCTCCTATTTTAATTTTTTATTGTGTCTTTAATTCATTTTTTGCTTTTTTGATAATGTCATCCATGTTTGCGCTTGAGTCATTAGGGACTTTACGCACATCGAATTTAACGCCTTTTTCTTTTAATTTCTCAAAAGTGGCAACATCATCTTTCCCCATGGAAAGTACTTTGCTAACAACAACTTTACCTACAGAGTGAGCCATGGAACCAACGTTTACTTGTTCGATTTCTACGCCACCTTCAATTGCGCGTAAAACATCTTGAGGATTTTCGAATAATAAAAGTGCTTTTGTATTGCCGAAACGTGGATCTTTTGAAATCTCAATCATTTTTTGGACTGGGATAACGTTAGCTTTTACTCCTGGTGGTGCTGCTTGTTCGATTAATTTTTTACGAAGATCGTCTTTTGCAACTGCATCTGAAACGACGATAATTCTTGTTGGGTGTGTTGCTTTTGTCCATGCAGTGGCTACTTGACCATGCAAGAGACGTGAATCAACACGAGTTAAAACAAATTCGATTTTGCCATCACCAACTGCAGCGATTTCTGCTTGTGGCTGTTCAGTAGCTGTTACTTGCGGCTGAAGTTCTTCTGGTTTCACGCGGATACCTTCTTGAGCTGGCGCAAGGATATTTGCTGCGATTTCGTGTGCACTTTCCATTGTAAAACGTGATGAGAAAGCTTCAATCAGCATTGGCAAATTAAGTCCTGCTACGATTGCCCACTTATCTTTATGTAGTTCATAAAGACCGTTTGCTTGATTGAATGGTGTGCCTCCCCAAAGATCCACTAAGAATAAAACTTCATCTTGGCTATCAAAGGATGCAATTGCAGCTTCCATTTTAGCTTTGATGTCTTCTGGACCTTCGCTTGGCATCAAAGTGATTGCTTTAACGTTTTCTTGCTCGCCGAAAATCATTGTTCCGGACTGCAAAATACCTTCAGCAAATTCACCGTGAGTTGCGAGGATAATTCCTACCATCTTTTTCCCTCCTAATATAATTCATTTATTTTGCTACCCGCTCTATTTATTGCAAGTTCTGTGCCAACTTTTTAGTATCGCTTCTAAAACACTGATATATCAATGTATTACTGTTTTATATTATTACAGTATTAATTAGTGTATCGTTAGACAATACAGAAAATGCAACTTAATAATTTAGTGTATCCAAGAAACACACATTGTATATTAAAAAACATTATAAAGTTATACTAATCTGTAGAAAAAGCAAAAAAACTACTCAAACATAATATTTGAGTAGTTTTTTTATAGTATTTCTTTTATGAGGCACATGATGCTTTTAATGGCTGTACCAGTTCCCACGGGGTCATTTTAACATTAATTTCACCCTGTTCTGCTAAATTATTTATTATCACAGAAGTTGTTGATACAGAGCATTTTGCTAATTTAGCGAGGACATAGATTTTAAGCCATCTTGGAAATACAGGATTTTGTTCTGGTTCTAGATTATATCTTTCAATTACTTTTCGTAGAACCATTTCAACACGTTCTTCTGGATAAGCTGACATTAATTGTCTTTGCCATTCTATGCTCCGCTCAAAATCTTCCGCTATTTGCAGAAAGAAATTTGGCAACAACTTATCTTCGTCTAGCTTTTCAAGTATTTCGTCTGTTGAAATAACGCTATACGTGGTATGTTCAAGAGCAGCTAGCAAAAGACCTCCATCCGTTGTAAAAATAATACGTTGATCTGCAAAAACGCGTTGAATTGTTGGCTTTTTTTCCATACTTTCTTGCACCATTAGTCCTTTTTCCATAACAATTAGCTGTCCATGTCGTAATTTTAGTTCCTTACCTACCTCCAATTCTTGGTGAGTAAGAGAAAAATTCTTCCTAATCCATGAATAAATCAGTGAATCTTGGGTGACTAGTTGATGAAATTCTAAAAAAGTCATTTTTCTACTTCCTTTCCTCCCAGGTATGTGAAATCTTGGTTTTCGGTTGAAACATTGTATCTGTTTAACTAACTTTACACAGAAAAGGTTTATTTGAAATGTCGGGAAAAGGTAGGCTAGTCTTGCTATCCTACCTTCCCCTTTTATTTCTATTAATTATCCGTGGCGTCTTCTTTGTCTAAATAGCCATAAGAATAATGCAAATCCTACTAGACAAGCACCCGCTAGGATAACCCATAAGTTCATTTGGTCTCCTGTTTTTGGTATTGCTTGTTTGTATGTTGCTATTCGTTGCTGACCAGCTTTCACTCCTATCTCGCTATCATCATCAGAAGGTGTTACTGTTACTTTTTCGTCTTCTATTTGAATCATAGCTACGACAGAAAGCTCTTCTTTACCTGCATCGTCAGTTCCTTCGTTTGGATCAATTGTATAAGTGATTTTGTATGTGCCAGGTTTTTTCGTATTGACTTTACCTTCCACTTTCACATTAGAAAGCGGGATATCACTACCATCTCTGGACATTGCTCGTACGAAATTGTCTTTTGGATCCCACTTCGCATTTGTTTTTAATTTACTATCCGTAACAATAATTTGCGCATGGTTTTTTAGGACAGTTACATGAGATACACTTGTCACACCATCGTAACGATAAGTGATTTCATATGTTCCAGGTGTTTTAGTATCTACAAGCCCAACAACTGTTACATCAGATAGCTTAACATCATCGCCTTTTTTATCTAGCGCCAAGTCAAAATTATCTTGAGCATTCCACGTTTTACCAGCATAAATTGTGCTGTCATGAGATTCTACTTTCGTTTGTCTTGGTTTCACTGTGATTTGTACTACTTTTGATACCTTTTGATAGCTATATTTTACTGAATAGGTGCCTGGTGTTGTTAAGTCCACTTTTGGATCTTCTTCAACAGTTATATCTTTATAAGCAACTGTTTTTCCAGCTTTATCAATAGCATCGTCAAAATTATCTTTAGCACTCCAGCTATCTCCCGTATAAACTACAGAATCATGCGCATTTATCGCTGTTTGCGGATTTTTCACGGTTACCTTAATGGTCTTAGAAAAACCGTCATATTTATACGTAATCGAATAGGTTCCTGCTTGAGTCATATCCACATTTCCTTCTACTTCTACATCTGAAAATGCGACTGTTTCTCCATCTTTATTTTTTGCGCTATCAAAATTATCTTTTGCTTCCCAGCTCTCGTCTACATATACCGTGGAATCGTGAGCGTTCACAGCTGTTAAAATATTTTTGACTGTAAGTGTAACTGTTTTAGAAGCTCCATCATAGCTATATTTGAGTTGGTACGTGCCTGCCTTATTTGTATTGACAGTAGGTGTTTCTTTTACCGTTACATCTGAAAAGGCTACTGGATCTCCATCTTTATCTACGGCGTTATCAAAATTATCTTCCGCAGTCCAGCTATCTCCTACATAAATAGTAGCATCGTGGGCATTAATCCCTTTTTTATTTTCTTTAACAGTGACTGTGATTGTTTTCTCTACACCACCATACGTATAAGTGATTGGGTATGTGCCTGCTTGGGCTGTATTAACTGTATTAGTTACAGATACTTTCGCAAAACCGACCGCATTTCCATCCCTATCTGCCGCACTATCAAAATTGTCTTTTGCAGTCCATGTATCATTGGTATAGATTGTGGAGTCATGCGCATTCACTTCCGTTGCATCTTCTTTAACCAAGATATTTACTGTTTTAGTTGTATCATTGTATTTATAAGTGACTGAGTACGTTCCAGCTGTTGTTGTATCAACGTTTCCAGTAACTTCGATATCTGCAAAAGTAAGCGTGTCACCTTCTTTATTTAATGCACTATCAAAGTTGTCTGCTGCTCTCCAGTTGTCACCAACATAAATTGTAGAGTCATGCGCGTTCACTTCCGTTAAATCTTTCTCCACTTTCACTTCAACGACTACTTCAACTTCTTTGCCGTCTTTTTCAAGTGTAAGAGTCAGTGGATACGTGCCACCACGATTAGAACCATTTTTAAGTGCATTTAACTGCGCTTCATCTACTTTAACCACATTCGTACGATCTTCAGCGTTTGAATTCACACCATTTTTTATTTCTTCAAATGCTGCTGTTTTAGCTTTACTTACAGCTTGAGCTTCTGTAAGAGCTATTGCCTCTTTGTATTCTAAAGTGAAATCCGTTGCTCCGATTTTAAGTTCATCTTTCTGAGCAAGCTTACCATTCGCTGTTGTTACATAAACAGGGGCGGTAGATTTTTTCTCTGTTCCAAAAATATCTTTGATTGTGATTGTTAAATCTGTAGCAGCAATGGTTTTTCCTTTAGTAGAAACACCTACAATTGCTCCAGAGCCATCCGTTAACGTTTTCGCTGTTGCGATGGTAGGATCTGCTGTCGTCCATTTGTATCCATCTGTAGTAGCTAGAATTTTTTGGAAAATATCTGGTTCAATCGTATCTTCTGCCGCTTCACCGTTTGTATGAGCTACTTTTGGTAAAGTGATTTTCAAACTCTTGCTCTCTTGAACTAATTTCTCATTCAAGTTTACTTTTAAATCTGATTCAGGCACGTAAGAAATGTAACCTGCATTGATGTGTTGTGCATCTGGCTGCGCTGGGTCAATTTCTTTTACCCAACCAGTATCAGTGCCTAAATTCGGTGCTGCACTGTTTATTGATTTATCTTTACCTATATTTTGTAAAGTAAGTTTATGACCTTCTTTATCAGGAAACTTAACTGCGTACTTACCGTAACCAATTCCTAAATTATAGTCAAACTTGTATTCCCCGTTAGCATCTGTTGTCGTAGTGACATTTTGGCCGTCTTTAGTAAACGGTTCGTACGTTGAATTTGTTTCATTCCATTTATATAATTCAACTACTTCATTCGCAAGTGCGGTATCATTTTGCGTTGATTCATACAAGCCATTGGCATTTTTATCTTTAAATAGCTTACCTGCTACTTCTACAATTACTAATTCTGCCCCTACTCGAGTTCCTGCAATAGACCCGGAATACGTGTTAGTTGTAACAGCGTAATAAGGGTTGTATACATCTCGTTCACCAATTTTATTTCCAGTTGCAGCAGAATCAAATGTTTCATCTACTTTTAGTGGAACCTTAATTGTTTGGGTTTCTCCAGAAGCAACCTCTGTTTTCACTTTGATACGAACCATGTTTGCTTTTCCGTAATCTGTAAGTGAATTACTGTAGATACCATCTGTTGTGTAGTTGTTTGCAGTTGCTTCCGTTGTATAACTAATTTCAAACTGCGCTTTTTGTTCAGCTGTCATCGCTAGCGCATCACTTAGTTTCATATCCCATTTGAAAGGTTCACTTTGGAATTTTGAACCAAAGTTTTGACCAGTTTTCGGAATCGGGATATAAATGTCTAGGCTCTTAGCACTGCCACTAGATGTATTCGTAATTTTAACCATATAATCAGCGTCAGTTCCAGGTGTGAAATACGAAACCGTGCTATCGTCATCTTCTACATAGGCAGCTTTGGCTCCTTCTCCAGCTACATTTAAGAATGTTTCTACAGTAACTGTATCTTGTTTCGGAACACTTATCGTACTTGTATTGGTAGAAAGTAACCGTTCCGCATCTCTACCATTTTGGTTGACGTCTAAGCCGTTGTCTGGAAAAACGTTTGCTCCTAATGCTGAGGTAACATTGCTTCCACCCCACGCTAATAGTTCTTGAATATCAGTATGGATACTTTTACTTAATGTCATATCAAATGTTGTGTTATAGCTGATATTCAAATATTGTTTTTTAGCAGGATAGCCAATAAACTCCCCTACTGTCACATCTGTTGTTTTAATTACATATACTTTTTCACCTGTTCTAGCAGATTTAGCCTCAACTGTGAAGTCAACTTCTTTCCCATCTTGGTCTGTTAATTTAATGGAACCAGGTTTGACAGTAGTTCCCTCTAACTGACGTAAATAAATTTCTGGGTTATTAAGCACAGATCTTGTTCCATATGGATATTCATGCATAATAAGTGAAGCTTTCGTTGTTACTGTTTCTCCTGCACGAGCAGTTTTAACTTGTGTACCTTCACTGTTATAGAATGAAGCTGTACCATTGGCTGCTGTCGTTACGCTATTGCTTACTGTGTAAGTGGACGAGCCAGAAACTTTCGTACTAGCTTCATTATCCGCATCCCAAATATTTGCCTCAAATTGAACAGAGGTAATACCTGGTTTAACAATACCGTAAGACGTACTGTTAGCCGCTTTAAACGGAGCAGAGGTATCAATATTAGTAAAACCAACACTGAAATCTCCAACATTTGCTTTTACTTCTGTAAAGTACTCGCCTTCTTGAAGTCCTACTGTTGCTGCTTCTAGTGTAAGCATTTTATTTCCGTTAGTTTTCGGAAGTGTTCCATCATAAGTTCGATATTCTGGGTTTAAGTTCGTTTTATACTGGATATCTTTTACTTTGTTACCCGGATAAGTTCCATCAAAAGGTAGATTTACTGTATAAGCTTCCCAGTTATCATCAAATTTAATTTGGTAAATTTGATTTGTTTTTACTCCGGCAGTTTGCTTATTGTTAATTTGAACAAGTCCTGCCCAAGTTTCATTATCTGGATTGATATAGTAGTTTCTTGGTAACATAACCATTTTATTTGTGGATCTACCTACTACTTTACAGATATCTTTTGCTGCTAGTGTTGTCGTATCATTTGAATCATTTGTTAATGCATCTGTTTCAAACACTTGGTCGTCATAAGTGGTAATGACAGCATGTGGTACTTTAGGGGAAGTATAAGTCCCCACATCAGTTCCCTCTGGTATCTTATATTTAACCGCATAAATTGTTTCAATGATTCCGTAGTAGTTTTCTTGATTAAAATCAATCACTACTTTATTCTCACTTGAATAATGCGTGATTGTTCTATTAGCATTATTTGCAAGTAAACCTCTACCTTCATTAACTACTCCGACGTACTCCATGCCTTCTGGGTAGTAAAGGGTTATTTTAACATTTTTAGGAACGAAGATTTTCGAACCACGTGCATCCATTGAATTGATACCATTAACTACGGAGTAAGGCTTCGTATAGTTATAGGAATCCTCTGTATCTGTACTTGGCATAACTTCTGGTAAAAATGAAGATGTATACCAGTTTCTAAACATGGTTTCAACATGTCTTTGAGCCGCATAACCTACAACATTTTTTCCATCAGCACGAACGTCTTGTTCTGCAGATGCTACCGGCGTTCCGCTATCACCCATATAAGCGTCTACCTTAATTGGTGATTTTAGATCAGTAGCGCCATAATATTTAGCGGCATCTACTTGCACCGAAAAGTTAAGAGTTAATTTTTCGGTCGCTGGAGCTAAATTATAGCTCACAGTTCCAAATGTCGCTTTATTATATCCGGTTTCTTTATTTGGTACAGTTACAGATGTAATTGAATCGCCAACTGGGTTACCTGCACCAAAATAACTTAATACATTGCTATCAACATTACCTGTTGCTTGAAAATTACTTGGAACAGGAAGTGAAACAAAACGCATACCATCTGGCAAAGTGAAGTTAATCTTTTTACCAGCAGAGTTGTTATTGTTAAATTCTACTGTTACAGAAACGTCTTTAATGTCTCCGTTACCCCAAGCTGTTTTATTATAATCAGGAATGTTTAGAGATACTGTAGGGGCACCTGCTTTAAGCAAACCTTTCTTAGTTGGTGTTTCTGTTACAATTTGATTAGTTGTTTCATTGGCTTCTTCAGTAATTTCGCTTACTTCATAAGAAGCTTTGTATGTTTTTTCCGTTTTATCTTTATCTTGATAGGTAATAACAAAATCAATGGAACCATTTTTCGTCGCAGTATATTCTGCTTCTTGACCATCGACTTTTTTACCATCGGGTGTTTCAATTGTTAAAATTTTAACGTCCGTGCTTTTCGGAGTTGTTTTTAAGGTCAAGTTGGCTTTCTTATTGTCGCTTGAAAGCTCTTTTTGAACATCGTAGGAAACTGATTCATTTCCTTTTTCTTCCGCTGATACTCGGAAAGATGAAAGATTCAATTGACCGAGTATTAGTAAGGCTGCCATGACTAATAACAAGGAACGCCTCAAGCTTTTTATTTTCATCATATAAAATAAATCTCCTTTAATTTTTTTAGACCGTTCATTCATTTGATACATATCCTTAGTTTTTATAAAACCTGTTTATTCTTATGGGTTAATAACGGTCTGTAAACGGGCTTTTTAAGGATTTTATTTTAGTAGTCTAGCGTAAATGCGTTGCCACAACACTAACGCTCCGCCAGCTACGAGTATACTGCAAATAGCTAAATAACTTCTTACGCCCAATTGAATGACCCAAGATGCTTCTGATACGTGTACAAGCAGTAAATACATCGATTTAAGTGCGAAATATCCAGCAAAGTACAACGCAGTGATTAAAACTAAACCGAGTAGCTGTTTAATTTCTTTGTTTAATTTTTGCGGGGTGCGCATTTTCTTCCAATAAGAAACTAAGTGGAATAACCAACTACTCCAAAACATTAGCAGTGTAAACTGAAAAGGAATAGCCACTATTTGCACAACAGCGAAACAAACTAATAATGTCGCACTAATTACAACAAGGAAGGCGGTTATCTCTCCATCAAACTGATATCTTGTATGCCACAGTTGATATCGCTGAATTCTTTCTAAAGGTTTTTCGTCTTTAGAGAAGTAATGGCGAATAACAGCGAGTAACAATAAGATAATGAGAAAAAAAGCAGCAAACAGTCCAATAATTTGTAGCAGTGTCTCAAAAAATCCGATTATCATATGATTCCCCTGCTCTCTGTTTGTTTTCGCTTGCTTAATCTTTCAAAAATCCGTTCTGCTTGTTTGGCATCATCTGAAGCAAACTGGGCCATAATATTCGCTTCATTTTGAACAAGATGTAAATAACCAAGGGCGACAAAGATAGGCTCTGTAGCGGCACTATCTAAAATAGTAATTTCACTATAGTCAAAGAAACTAAGACAATCGATATGATCTTCTAATACCGTTTGCTGTCCTTCTTTTGTGTCGATAACAAAACCCTCTACATCACCTTCAAAAAATTGTCCCATAGGTGAGACGATTTTTAATTTCATTTGCCTCTCCTCCTATTTCAAGTCTTTGTAGGATCCGATAAACAAGAATTCCCGCTCTGAACGTTCGTCATATTCACCGCTTAAAATACGCTCTACACTTACTAGTAGGTCTTCAATTTCAACAAAGATACCCTCTGTCCCAGTGAATTTTTCAGAAACGTAAAATGGTTGAGACAGGAAGTTACGAATTTTCCGCGCTCGATAAACGAGTTTTTTATCTTCATCACTCAACTCAGCCATACCAAGGACGTTGATGATTTCCTGCAATTCCATATAACGTTGCAGAATAAATTTCACTTGTACAGCTAATTGATAATGGCGTTCACCAACAAAAGTCGGGTTAAGTGCCCGGGAAAACGATTGAAGTGGATTAACAGCTGGGAAAATACCTAATGCTGCAATCGAACGCTCTAATACAATCGTTGAGTCTAGATGGCTAAATGTCGCCACCGCAGATGGATCATCAATATCATCGGCCGGTAAGAATACACATTGGATTGAGGTAATCGAACCGTTTTTTGTAGATGCGATTCGGTCTTGAAAATCTCCTACTTCTTTTGAAAGTGTTGATTGATAACCACCTGTAATCGGGATTTTACCTTGTAAAGATGATACTTCGGAACCCGCCTGAATGAAGCGAAAGACATTATCGATAAACAATAGAACATCTTTTTTCTCTTCATCACGTAAATATTCCGCTATTGTAAGACCTGTTAAGGCTACACGCATACGGACACCCGGCGATTCATTCATTTGTCCAAGCACAACCGTTGTTTGTGGTAATACGCCACTGGATTCTAATTCTTTATATAAACCAATACCTTCCCTAACACGCTCACCAACTCCAGTGAAAACGGAATTCCCGCCCATCATACTGATATTGTTAATCAACTCTTGCATTAAAACTGATTTCCCAACTCCAGCTCCACCGAAAAGTCCAGTTTTACCACCTTTTAAAATTGGGCAAATCAAGTCAATAACTTTGATACCTGTATAAAGAATTTCTTTATTTGTATCTAATTCACGAAGTAACGGTTGTTCACGAAAGATAGGCCATTTAACTTTGGCTTCTGGCTCAGGGAGTCCATCAATTGCTTTACCATATACATTTAACATCCGCCCTTGAACTGTTTCTCCAACCGGAACTTCGATAGGGTGACCCAAGTTAACAACTTCCGCTCCTCGTGCCAGCCCGCTAACTTCACCAATTGCAATTGCTGAAACAGTATTAATTCCAGTATGTTGAACGACTTCCGCTAAATAAGTCCCTTGGTGCGTCTCATATTCAAGCGCATGGCTGATTTCAGGGAGTTCGCATTCATTAAATTCAATTTTTAAAACAAAACCACTAATACTAATAATGGTTCCTGTATGTTTTTTCATTTACTCTTCTTCCTTCCTGATCGTCTGTGCACCACTGATGATATCTAGCAACTCACCGGTCTTTTGTTGTAATGCTTTTTTTCTAGCATCGAAAACGGCCTCTTCATGCTGTTTATGAATGTTATCTTTCGCTTGTTTCATCGCAATCCGGCGCATACAATATTCACTAGCTACCGAATAACGGAACATGCTATAAAGCAGACCACATAGATAGTTTTCCAGTAGCAGCTGCTCTACTTGTTCGTCATCCGTTTCAAAATCAAGTACATAATCAACTTCGATTGACTCCGCATCCGATTCTTCAGGAATATCCGGATAAATTTTTTCGCACATTGCTTCTGATTGAACTGCATTGAAGTACTTCGTGAAAATGACATATAACGCATCCATTTCTTGATTATTAATCTGATCAATAAAATCTGCCGTCACTTCTGTAGTTGTTTCCAAATCAATATTTTCAAGCGAAAATTGCAAATAGGTGCTTATATTCTGGCCAAGATTCGTTAAATAACGATGGCCTTGTTCACCCACGACAATCCAATTAATATTCACTTGATCACCAAGAGATTCAATCAATTTATCTATTTCAACAAAAACCTCACTGTTATAAGCTCCACAAAGCCCTCGTTCGGATGTAATTGCAAGTGCAGTAATATTTTTCTCTTCGGGTACTTGTATATTGTGACCGGCATACATCGTTTTTCTCACCCAACGCAAACTTTTCAAGATAGTTTCATAATAACTAACAGCTGCTTCGGCTTTTTCCCGCAACACAGAAAGTTTGCCCAGGGTTGCTAATTCTGTTACGTGGACAATTTTGTAAGTTGAGTTCAGTGCCTTAATTTTTTTTCGCGCCTGATCTATACTACTCAACGGAAAGGCCTCCCCGCTTCCTGAATAATTTCTTCCAATAGTTTGACGTGTGCTTCATCAAGGTCACTAATTTCCTCAATCTGATTAGAAAATGACGCGAAGTCTGGGTGTGCATGGGCTTTTTCTAGTAATAACCCTTTGAAAGATTGAACATTCGTTGGAGCCATTTTGTTTAAGAAACCATTTTGGAATGCATATAAAATAGTAATTAATTCTGGCACGGATAGCGGACTTAGAATATTTTGTTTAAAGAGCTCTGTCAGCATTCGCCCGTCCGTCACCATTTTCATACTTCCTTCATCAAGTGCATTACCAAAATCCAGTAATTCTTTTAACTCTTCAAATTGAGAAAGTATAAGTGTCAGATTTTTACTAAGCTTACGGATAATCGGGTGTTGCGCATCGCCGCCGATTCTGGAAACTGATACCCCGACATCCACTGCTGGCTTTTGACCGCGATTGAACAAATCGGATTTTAAGAACAACTGACCGTCCGTAATGGAAATAACATTGGTCGGAATATAGGCTGTTACATCATCGGATAAAGTCTCAATCATTGGTATTGCTGTGATAGATCCACCACCATGCTCTGGATTCATTTGTACCGCTCTTTCTAAGAGACTAGAGTGGATATAGAAACTATCGCCCGGATAAGCTTCTCTACCAGGTGGACGGTTGAAGAGCAATGTAATCGCTCGATAAGCATCTGCGTGTTTCGTTAAATCATCAAAAATAATTAAAACGTCTTTTCCTTGATCGCGTAATGCTTCTGCGACCGCCATTCCTGCATATGGAGTTAAATATTGGGCGGTAAGGGAATCGCTTGCAGCTGTCGCAACTACTGTCGAATATTTCATCGCACCGTATTTACGTAGCGTTTCAATTACTTCGGCAATATATGCTGCTTTTAAGCCAATTGCTACATAGATACAATGCACATTTTGATCATGTTGATTAATAATTGTATCTACAGCGATTTGGGTTTTCCCAGATTGTCTATTTCCAAGAATTAATTGACGTTGCCCCCGCCCAATTGGCGTTATAGAGTCGATTACTGCCAGACCTGTATTCAGTGGACGAGTAACGCTGTCAATTGTCATAATGGCTGGAGTTACACAGAATAGCGGGGAACTAGCGGTTGGCTGCTCATCACTTATGTCGTATAACATTTTTCCGGTCGTATCAATAATACGCCCTGCCATGTCTTCAAAAAGATTTACTTCGATGAAATGATCTGTAACAGACACTATCATTCCTTCTAAAATATTATTTGTTTTATCAATTAAACCGATACCGACAAATTCTTCATTAAGCTCAAGGATTACCCCACGGTGTGTACCATCAATGATAACCGCTTGGTGAAGAGCTGCATTTTCTAAGCCAGAAGAAAAAATTACACCATCAGAGATTTTCTCAACCCGGCCATGTTCTTTTAAATATTCCAAATCCACAGGGGTTTCGTATTTGTTCATATCAAAATGAATAGTTTTCAAAGTCTCACTTCCGATTCCATTTTTTCTGTTGTGCGCTTGATTAGTTCTTGATAGCTCATATCAATCGACTTTGTTCCATAATTGATAATAACGCCACCAATTAATTCCTTTTGAACTTGATACTCGATTTTATAGCTTGTATGTGTTGGTCGCCACAGCTTATCAAAATGACTTGCTGATTCTTCATTAGCAACATTTACACAGATAAGCCCTGTATAAAAGTGAACGTTATAAACCTCTATATAGTTCCGATAAAGTCCACGCGTTTGACGATAAGAAAAATGCGTCAACATATAGAATAGGAATTCAACAAATTGATGATTTAATCCATCTAATGTGCCGTCTTCACGCATTACTTTTAATTTTTGTTCCGGTGACAAATAGCTACTCTGATAAATTTGTTTCACAGAAAGCTTGCTTGCACGCTCATTAAACGCCTCAAATGATTTTGTAAATGCATGTAATTCTTCCGGTTTGTGCATTTCAAATAATCGTAAAAGGACTTTGTAAGGAAGGGCTAGTCGAATTTTCTCGACTCGGACTAAGGCATCAAATTCACGAATTGCTTCCGTAAATAGTTGCGCCTCCTCCTCCTCAGATGTGATAAAAACCTTTTGGACGATTTCGTTAACGCAGCTACTTAGCGATTTAAACGGTGCATGCGGCGTTGTTTCAACACTTGGAACTTCCACAATTTGTGTTGGTGTTTCATTTTTCCAAAGTTGTAATTCTTGTTCATATTGTCTATTCCGAGCAACTAACTGATCTATTTCTTCCAAAAAAATAGTCTCTTTCTGTTCTGCCTCAATAGCTAATTGCCTATTTCTCTGTTCTTCTTGATTTGTAGCAACTTTTTGTCGTTTTAGGCGACGTAATAAACTTTCTTTTTCAAGCGACTTATCTTGACTAATTTCGTAAAAAAAACTCGTCAAAATGTTTTCCAGTTTTTGCAGGGTGAAATATAGTAAATACAAAAAACCAACTGCAAAAATTCCATAAAGGACTATTGTTTGAATCAACTTTTCCATGCTCTCACCTATCATATGAACGGGTTAACCCACAGCAAGATGACTGCGATTGCCAGTGCAAAAAGCATTAATGCAACAATCATTAGAAGCCCTAAAAAGAGGCCTCCCATAACTTCTTTTTTTGCATTCGGGTTTTTTCCGATAATTTCTGTTGCTCTACTTACCGCGATTCCTTGTCCAATTGCAGCTCCCAAAGTCGCAAGCCCAATTGCGAGTGCGGCGCCAATTACGCTACATGCAACTACTAAATCCATTATTATTTCCTACCTTCTATATGAGATTGGGGTACTGAGAAAATGTACCCCTCTACTATTCTTGATATACATACAGTTGCAACGTGCCCTTCGTATCATAAACAGCAATACGGTAATCAAAATTTTCTTTCGCAATCCTCGAAATGCTTTCCATATGGCTTACTAATCCAGTTTCATCAGCCGTCAGTTCTTTGTTAGTAAACGAAGTCCAACCATCACTTGTTCCAACCGCACGTCTTTCAAATGCTACGCGATACGTTTCGCCTGCTTTTCGTTGCATCGAAAATATCATGTCATAAGTGGCATTTTGAGGGGCTAGAACTTCTTCAATCTTCGTTGCTATACCTGCATTGCGTGCTGTTTCTTGTTCAGGGTCCTCTGCTTTTTCTGTACTATTTTCCTCTGTTTGAAACGGTGTTAGTGAAATAGTTAGTTTCGCATCTTTATCGTACTGAATGTCTTGTTTAATCGGATATTCGAATGTTTTACTTTCTTTTGTATCATTGTTTGTTGTTTTAAGGACTAACTTAGCTTCTAAATCAACTGTTTCTTCATCAGTAATCGGTACTAAACGAATACTTCCTTTTTCTTGATTAACGATTTTGTAATCTACTTCGGACTTAGCTTCATCCTTCAACTCAACCGTTGCCTGATTTAAGGTGTAATCCGTTGATGCCCAGTCGTATTCTACTTGCACAACTTTGTCTACTGATAAATTAGCACGTAAACTTCTTAAAACAGTTGCCTGCATTGTGTAGTATTTTTCTGAGTTATTCAATTCGATTGTTTCACCGTTTTTCATTTCGATAATGGTTTGGAATTGGTACGCGCTACTCGGAGCTAAGTCTGTAACATTTAGAAGTTCTCCATTGCCGTTAATAAAGTTCGTACCAACATTCATATAGAAAGAATCACCATTCGCTTTTTTCACTTTAATTCGAGCTCGTTTAATGCCTTCTATTTGTGCATCTAATGCAATATTTACTTTGATAGATGTGCTAGTCACACTTTGCATTTGATAAATAGCTGATACTGATTGGGTAGTGAACGAGTCGCTCTTCATGTTCACTTCTTGAATGCCTTTATCTGTTCCTAAATCATATTGATAAGTAAATTCAAGATGGTATTTCCCATTAGGTGAAAGTCCAGTTAGTGTAGCTTCTGTATCTGTAGCAGATGCATAATGTGAATTGATAGTTTTACCAGTTTTTTCATCTACAACACTAATCTTTGTTACACCAATCAAGGTATTATTTGGATCCGAATAATTGTAGCTGACTTTCGCACTTGTTACACCCGGTGCTATATAGCCAATCCTTAATACCGGTATATTTCGTTCTAATTTTTTGTTCAGTTCTTCAATTTTCTTAAGAACCGCTTCATAATTATCAATTTCTTCTAAGTCTTTTTGCGTAGTTCCACTTGAACCACTTTTACTACCTGTAGTTCCTGCGTCAGCTGAGCCGCTACCTGCTTTTATCTCATTGCCATATTTCTTCGTGGCATTAAGACCATTGCTTGCAGATTCATTTTTATCGCTGGTTTCGCCGCTCGATTGTTTATCATTTGTAGCTGTTTTCTCACTAGATGCTTTCTTTTCTTCTTCAGCAGCCTTTTTATCTTCAGCGTCTTTTTCGTCTTTTTTCACGACGATTTTTTCATTATCTGTTCCGCCGAAGCTAGCAAGATCGATTTTGCGTTCACCAATGGTATACGTTTCATTACTCGCATCTAAAACTGTCTCATCATTAACTTTTAATGTCATATGACCTAAATAACGGCTTTTCTTTTTATTTTCATAAATAGTGACACTTCCGGTTTTATCAATGAGAAGAAGTGGTTTGGAAACTTTCTTAATTTCTTTTCCACCAAGGTAAAGAGTTGCCTCTGCATTCAAGAAATATTGACGATTGGCTAGCTTTACAATACTTTTTTCAGCGATTTCTGAGTTTTTATACTGATAGGAAGTGCCTTTTGGTTCATAGATTTGTCTTCCTTTTAACTTCGTACTAACACCATTTATATCAATGACCGGCACACTTTTAGTGAACATTAACGCATCTTTATCTAAATAAAGAATCGTGCTTTGCATAATTTTATTGCGCGTGTCGTCTTCATCATTTTTGGCGATTAATTGATCATCATTCCAGCTTCGATAAAGTGTGTGCCCTTTTTGAAATTGCAATGTTTCTTGTTCATCATTTAGAACCACACCATTACTAGGGAGGGAGACAAGATCATATCTTGCCTCTTTAAAAGATCCCCATAAGATTACAGAAATAATGATTAACGGAACAGCTGCAACGATTACACCTATTTTCCATGTAGGTTTCATTTACTTGCCTCCAGTTCGATAATCCCAAAAGTTTTTCCTGATTCTGCTTCTTTCACAGTAACTTTCGAATCATGATAATTTGCATCAAATTCCACACCGTCATTTAGCTCTTGTTTTTCGATTGTTTTGGTTTCCGTGAAATCTTTGCCGAACCATGACTGCACTTCTTCCCATGCGGAAAGTTCTTTCGGCTCAATAGTGACCGTCAGTTTTGTTTTTGCATCTGCGGTGTCATTAGCCATTAACGTAAAACCGTCGTCAGTGATATTGGCTTTTAGATTATTTTCTTCGTTATTACCTTGATAAAGAGCGACTGGTTGGTCTTTTTGATTAAATACAGTTATTGCATAATTACTCGTTGGCTTCATAGACAAATTAACAGTTTCGGCCAAATTCTTAGCCTTAACTTCCTCTGTATCCATCACTTTGCCATCTTCATCTTTTAATTCAAATGTGTAAGTTTCTTTTGCTTCTGTATCCACTTTTGTCGTATCTAGCTCTATAGAAACATTCGTATCAGTAGCTCGTACACTTCTAAAAGATTTTAAATTCGCAGCAATATCTTCTTGCAGGGTGACAAAGTTCGATGTTCTTTCATAGGTTTTAACTTCATTCAATGGTGTTCGATAAGTAACAACCATTTTACCTAGGAAACTTTGATCCTGCTTCTTACCTGCAACACTAAAGTTTTCAGAAATTGTGGCAGGATACGAACTTGGTAGAGTAACTGTTTTTCTTTCAACTAAGCTGGTTCGCTCATTGTTACCACCATAATCAATCAACTCATAGAACTCTATTTGAACTTTTTCAATAGTTGTGGAACCAGGGCTCAATTCTTTCGCTTGAAACTTGATGTTTTTAGTTGCTGCATCCAGTTGAATTGTCAGTGAGTTTGAACTTACGTATTCATCATCCGTCGTAAAGTTTAAACTAGTACTCCATGGGTGGCTCCCATCACCATTCAAATTGTCATAATTTGTATTGATAGATAATGTATAGCCTGTTGCTGGCTCTAAGTTGTCAAATGTGTTCAGCCAACTAGCTGTACTTCCACCTATAAAAGAGCCATTCTTCACTATTTTTCCAGATGTCGTTTCTTTTAATACATATTGGAATTGCTTATTCGTCCCGCCAACAAAGTAACTATCTGGGTCGTTATAAGAGAATTTCAACGTTGCTTTTCTAGTAGAAACGCTTTCTAGTTTAATCGGTGCACTAACTGTTTTTGGTGGCGTGATAAAAATTGATTTTGCATCGCTTAAGAAAATCGGTGCCTTAGCTAGACTTGTTTTCATAAAGGCCGCAATGACATAGGTTTTTCCTGAAACATAGTTTTGGATGCCAAGATTATTATATAAATTAAATTCTGGCGTTTTCGATAAATTATTAAAAGTTGCTGCTGGCGTCTTAGTGCCTAATTCTTGTTCCAGTGCTACTAGATCCGATAAATTAGACGATATAGTCGAAGCATCATATAAACGATATTCGATATTTGTCAAAACGCTACTTTCATCAATAAAGTTGTTATTTCCTTTGATAGTTCTGAATCCGTAAGCTGCATTCCATGAATAACTTGTTGAAGCCATGCTTGGAAGACTTTTCTCAGTAGTGATTGTTTCGGAATAATATACTTTATCTTTCTCGCCTTCCCCGTCTAACAAATCATATTTTCCTTCCACTTTAATAACATAATTTTTATCCGGTGAAAGCTCCGTAAGAGAGACATCTCGAGTTGGTAGGCCGTCAATTCTAACTGACTTGACTAGCGTTGTTCCATCCTCTTTGTATGCATTAACAAACAGCTCATTTTCGCCATCTTTTTTAACGATAGTATTATCTTTATCTTCACCAATAACATCTAGCTTAACTCGCTTATCATAAATACTAAGCGCCTCAGCTGTAATATTTGGCTCTATCAAAGCTTTTGTAGTAATTGATTGTGAAACTTTCCCAGTCTCTTCTTGTGCAGAGTAAAGATCGATTTTCGAACCAGCTGCTTCCGTAGAAACAAGACCGGATGAAAAGTTCACATAACGACCATTTAGTTCGGCTACGTAGCTTCCATCGTCTTGACGTCTAAAGTTAAATGGATCTGCAGTTTCACTATTACTAATCAGAACCCCACCACGATATGCAATGTAAGTTCCAGTCCAAGTGTTTTTAAATTTAACACCCGCAATATTACCTTCTGAATCAGTTGGTCCTTTCGTAATTCGGTAAACATCTGCTCGATTTGCATTTTTAGTTGTTGATAAACCGCCATTAGATGAAGTTACGAAAGCAGAATTATCATTAAGTGACACATAATAGTTTTCAAATAACTTTTCATTATTAATTCTGTTTTCCATATAGTTCATTTTCATATCAAGCGCTAACTGATAAGAATTGTTAAACCATACATTTCCAAATGGTAAATCGATAGTTTGTTCATCAAACTGCTCGTCACCTATTCTAGCAACTGAATAATCTGGACTAGAACTATTTTCTGCTTGAATACTATAAGTTGTTTTCATTACACTACTTTTCGCTATGTCATTAGGTTCAGGCGTTAGAATCAATGAACGCCCCGTTTCATCGAGTGCAAATTGTGCACTTGCTTGTGGCGCAGTTGTATTCATCGCTACCAAATTTTTCGTCATAAAGACAGTTGATTCTGCAGGTTCGCCACTAGTAATAACGTAATCGCCTACTGTTTTAAGCGTTGTCGCACCCTCACTTGAAAGTGGCAATGTTACGGTGTTCTTTCCGTTTTTAAGTTGTGCGGATCCACCCGTTGAACTAGTGATTTCTAGTTTTCCAGGGATAATGGTTCCTTCGATATCTTTCACATAAACATTGAGTTTCACTTCACTCGCTGTTCTTTTTAAAATTTCATATTCAACAGACGGTTTTTCTTTTTTGATTTGAATTGTTTCGGAACTGATTTCAATACGGTGATCTTCATAATTATCATTCCAAATTACTTCTGCTTTAATCATGTAATCAAAACCGCGCCCTAATTCAGTGCTAGTTAAATCGAAATAAGAATATTTTTCAAATTCAGCTACTGTTGTAACTTCTTGTTCAACAAGTGGCGTGTTTAAGTCATCTGCTTTATAGATTTTATACGTGATGGAACTAACTGCATTATAGTCATCAAGCATTGGTTTTTCTGTGGCTTCAATACCTGCTAACCCGCCCACTTTCATCTTCGTCGGTTGATAATCAAGAAGGACTTTGTCAGTTATTGGTGTTTCTCTTTTTGTTTTAAAGACCAGTTCGCCTTCTACAGGCACTTGGTTCATCCCACTATCAGAACCATCCTCTACTTTTAACAAGTATTCTTTATTAATAGCTAGGTCGTCAAAAAGATATGTTTTTCCATCTGCGCTCATTAGTTTCTCAAAGTCGCTGTTTAAAGGAATCGTTTTTAAAAGTGAATTATCTTTCTTATCATAGATTTTTAAGTTTGCGGCACTCAGTTTTGTCGCAGACTCAGAGAGTTTAATATTAATTTCTGCCTGCGTAGTCGTAACTGATTCCATTGTAAATGTGGCATTTACTTTTGCTATTTCTGTTGTTTGGAACACGCTAGATTGACCAATTAGCTTATCTACCATAATCCCTGAGCCATCATCTAAATCATAAGAAGCTGTCATTACAACTACGTAATACGTTTCACTTTCTAAACCATCATATTCGAGTAAGTTTGTAATGTCGGATTTATTCCGAAGATCAACCGTAGCAACTGGAGTGCCACTATATAAACCTTGCGCATTCGATTTATAAAGTTTTAAAGTTGGATGCGTTAAATTGTCATAAAGTATTGTATTATCAGCATCAAAAACTTCATAATTGATTGTTAATTTATCTTGTTCTGCTTCTTTTAAAGAGAATTCTACAGTCGGTATGCTTTTCATTCCAACTACTACCGCATTAGAAGCCGGAGTAGCAAAGGTAAAGTCAGATTGATTGTTATTACCGGAGATATAAGCCACAAAAACGTAATTCCCATCGCTCATATCAACCGTTCTTCCAACTTTTACGGATGTTTTCTTTTGACTTGCATCAACTACAGAATAAGCATACTCCTTCGCATTCTCACCATTTGCTTTATAATCTTCTTCTAAATAGGCAACATAACGAATGCTAGTAATAGAACTATCTATATCAATTAAATTGATTGGCACAGCTGTGAATTCACCTTTATCAGTACTGTAAGAAAGATTTATTCCTGTCATCGTTGGTTTTGCTTTTAGTGTTGATGCAATGAAATACCAATTCTCATCTGTTACATCTTTACCATCAACTATTAATTTTTCCATTTCGATGATGTATTCTTTGCTGCTGTTTAACGAATCAAATTTAACTCCTGCTTTGCCATTTTTCGTAAGTGCTTTAGCATCGACTTTGACTGTTTTAGAAGTTGTTGCGTTACTGTTGTTTTCTTTGATTCTTAGAACTAATTCATCCACGTTTCCATATAATTCTGTAGCAGTTATCTCTGCTGTCAAACTATCTTGGCTACGTTCGACTATTTTTGGCGTCAATACAACAGGTTTCGCTTCCACTGTTTGGCGGAAGAAAATCGTCTCTTGAATTTTGTCGTTTGCGGACTTGTACTTCCCTTGAACCACGACTTGGTATGTTTCGCCGTATTTCAAGCTATCAAAAGCAAAATTTTGATCTTCTTTCGATGAATTTAATGCTACTTTTTTCACAACTTTATTTTCGCTGTCATATAAAATCGCTTCTAAAGATTGCAGCCGCTTAGAAGAATCGGTTAGTTGTAATTTTGCAGAGGCTTTCTGACCCTTCACAGTCAACTCTACATCTACAATCGGTACTTGGAATGTGCTTAAACTCTCAGCGTCATTTAGCTTTTTGATGATTTCATTAGCTTTACTCACGTCAGTGGTGTTTTGATTATTCTTTGTAGTTCCGCTTTCGTTTGCACCGTTTTTGTCAGCTGTACCTGTGTTCCCACCGCTAGCATCTCCCGTTGCTGCTTCTGTGTTAGCTGCATTTCCATTTGATGTTTGATTTGTTTCTGTTTCTGTTTTTGTTTGTTCATTGTTTTTATCTTCTTGCTTCTTTGTTTCATCCGTTGTGTTTTTTTCTGTTGTTTCTTTTGTAGTTTTTAGATTTCGTTTCTCCGCTTTGTCATCTATTTCAACCTTAATCGAACGAATATCAATATTTTCTTCGGTTTTATTTTGACTAACTAACATTTCCTTCTTCAAGTCAAATTGGTAATGATTATTTTCCATTTCAATATAGGCATCATCGCCCGCTAGTTCCTCTAACGTTTTTTCGCCCATTAATAAAACTTTCTTATTCTCATCAATGGAAACAATAACGTTTTTTGGTAATTTCTTGTTAAGTCCTTTTTTATTTTTTAAATAGGAATTATCTAAAATAATGTAGCGCCCTTCTGCAAGTTTGACTACTGTACCTTTCGGAAGCTGCGCAATCGTTTTGTCTTTGCTAACGCTTGCTTTGTATGTTCCTTTACTTTCAGTGACAAATGTTTTTGAAGGCATCTCGATTAAATCTGATGCGCTTTTAATAGCTACACTTTTACCTAAAAATTGGATTCGTCCATCCTTTAAAAATAATGTTCTCGCCAAGTTAATCGGTTTTACTTCTTTTCCGTCTGAAAGGGTCTTTTCATTATTGAGCCAGGCATCGTTGTACTTCGCATCAGGTGAAAAAGTAACTAATTTGCCTTTCGGGCTATAAGTAAATCCTTCTGTTTCAATAGCATACGCATCATCTCTCATTAGAAAAAATGCAGAAACAATTGCACTAATAGCTAGTACAGCTACAATAATTACGACTAAAATATTTTTCTTCAAGTCCTACTTCCACCTCTTTTGTGTATAAATTTTTTATGCTTGGGAAAGAACTTGACTCATTAGTTCAAGCCTTGTACCATTAGAAAACATCTTTGCCTTGTTTTCCTTTAAATTAGTCCGCTACTTTTTGAACATCTCTTTCAAAGTATTCAAGTCTCATTTCGCGTCCTTTAAGTTTCCATGGGGAAGATTTAATGTCCAGCATTCCTTTATTGTGTAATTCATTTACAGTAGAAGATATCGTGGAAATGGAGCAATTCGCTAGCTTAGCCAGAATATTTATTTGAAGCCACTCTGGAAAAACCGGTAATGTGGTATTAGACAAATTATTTTCTAATAAAAAGTTAAGAGTAGAGACAACTTTGTTTTTCGAATTCTCAGTGCCAAGTAGAGCTTGTCTCTTAAGGTCCTGTTCATTTTTTTCTGCTATTTGTAAAAAGAAGTTGGATAAAATTTGATCTTCTTCTAATTTCCCAAATACACCTTCCGCGCTAATTAAACAAATTTCAGATGTTTCCAAAGCTTTCAATACCACTGGATTTCTAGTTGGGAAAATGAGATTCTTTTCAAAAAAACAGCGTACAATTCCTTTTTTCTTGCCGTCACTTTCTTCTATTAAAGTCCCGCTCTTTACTAATAATACGTGTTCTCTATCTAACGTAATACTTTCCCACGCTTTAATTTGTTTACAAACATAAGAAAAATTATCAAGTAAATATGCGTAAATAATAGCATCTCTTTTAATGTAATCATGGTATTCAATGTACTTCATATATCTAATCATCCTTTCTGAAATTCCATCACAAACTAATTATCTTAGAAATTAAAATATTTTCGTACAGGCAATTACACCTAATTTACGTGAAAATACACGATTTTCGACAATTTTTCGTAACATTTATCTTTTGGTTAAATTGTGGAAAATCGTTAAAATCATTGATAAATCTTACTTATACAAAAAAACAAGTAGAAAACATTTTCCTAAAACAACCGTAAAATAACTAAAAAAGAAGCGAAATTCGATTTAATTTTTGGATATTTGCTTCTTTTATTACTCTTTACCGAGTATATAGACCTAGAACCATTAGTCTTATTGTTTTTTTTAATCTCCAATTTTGCAGCTCTTATTACTTTAAATCTGAGTGTTATTATTTGACTTAAAGTTAACTTCAATTGATAAGCTAAATTTGAGATTTTAACAATCCAATTTTAAAAGGAGTGCATTCTTATGGAAAAGAGACAATTAGGCAATACCGGCTTAGTTACGTCAGAACTCGGATTTGGTTGTATGGGGCTCAATTATCATCGTGGTCCGGCGAAAAATCGCAATGAAATGATTGAAGTCGTTCGCGCTGCAATGTATTCTGGCATTACAATGTTCGACACCGCCGAGGTTTACGGTCCTTATACGAACGAAGAACTTGTCGGGGAAGCTTTGTTCGGCAAAAGAAAGCATGTTCAAATTGCAACTAAAGGTGGCTTTAAAATCGATGGCTTAAATAACGAGGTTGATAGTCGCCCAGAAAGTCTCAAAGCGGCAGTGGAAGGATCGCTGAAACGCTTAAAAACTGATTACATTGATTTGTATTACATTCATAGAATTGATCCTACTATCCCAATTGAAGAAGTTGCCGGGACTATCCAGCAGCTAAAGAAAGATGGAAAAATTCTGCACTGGGGGCTTTCCGAGGCAAACGCTAAAACCATCCGCCGAGCTCACAAAGTAGAACCTCTAGCAACGGTGGAGAGTGAATACTCCATTTGGTGGCGAGAAGCCGAACAAGAAATATTTCCGGTTTTAGAAGAACTTGGCATCGGGCTTGTCGCATATAGCCCTCTCGGCCGAGGCTATTTATCTGGCAAACTTGATATCAATGCTAATTTCACTGAAAATGACAACCGTGGCGGTCTACCAAGATTCCAAAAAGAAGCCATGAAAGCCAACCAAGTTCTGCTTGATTTCTTGAAAGAAATAGCCGACGAGCAAAATATCACGACTGCCCAGCTTGCCATCGCCTGGATTCTCGACCAAAAACCATGGATTGTACCCATTCCCGGAACAACAAGACAAAGTAGAATAAAGGAAAATATCGCCGCCACTAAAATTCATTTTGATGAAGTAGCACGACAAAAAATAGCGACTGCTTTATCTCAGATTGAAATAGTTGGTGACAGGTACTCAGCCGCCGAAAATAAACGCATCGGAAAATAGTTATTTCATATGAAAAGTGGTATCCTTATGAAAAATACACAGATGAGGTGATAAGATGTCCTTTTCCATCGGTGAATTTTCCGAACTAGTTGACATCCCCAGTAGCACCCTGAGATTTTACGAAAAAGAAGGATTAATAACCCCTGAACGCAACAAAAATAACTTGCGTACTTACAGCGAAGAAGACGCCAATTGGTTGAAATTTTTACTACATTTAAAAGGCGCCGGATTATCAATAGAAGAATTAAAGCAATACACTATTTGGCGCGCAGCAGGCGACAGCACCATTTCCAAACGATTGAATATGTTGAAAGAAAAGAAGGTTGTTTTGGAGCAAGAGATTGAAAACTTGCAGAAGAATTTGGATACAGTGGTTAGGAAGATTGGGATTTATGAGGAGAAGATGGCGAAGCGGGATGTTTAGCTATCCTTAAGTTTCTTGTTTTAAAAATACATTCCTACAAAAATAATTTAATTTTTTTCTCTTTGCATATGCCTTTTACTAACGTTTTATGATAACATTAAATAGTAAATTTTTCTCATGTACAATAAAAGACAATTTACAACTGCATATAGAGAAAGGGAGAGAATGAATATGGCAAAGGTCATTAAAATTGAAAATGATTCTGCAATAGTACTAAAGGATAATGGGGAAACAATTGACGTTTTATTAGATTGTTTTACATTTAGTCCAGATACTGGAGATGAAGTCGAAGTTTATAAACACGGGGAAGAACTAATTGTTAATAAAAAAGTCGAAAAAACTAGTGAAAATCCTAACATTAATATCGTTAACAATACCTCTCAAAACCAAGAGCAGGCTCAAGAACAAAAACAAGAGCAAACTCAAACCGTCATCACAGAAATTCGGTTTTCAGGACAAAACGAAGGAAAACTAGTTAATAAATGGGTTTATGTCGCTTTAGCTCTTTTACTTGGAACATTCGGCGCACATAAATTTTTAGCAGGAAAAAACGGTCAAGGCGTTCTTTACATAGTATTTTGCTGGACTGGTATTCCTTCCATAGTATCATTTATAGAAGGAATTGTTGCTATATTTAAAAAAGCGAATGATGATAACGAAATTCTCATTCAATAATATAAAAAAAGGCAACCTGTTATAGGTTGTCTTTTTTTAGGTGTTCTTTTTATTGTAACTCTTTTTTACTAGGGAGAAGATAATTATTATTACAAGGAAAACTAGGAGGAAGTTTATTGTTAGGTTGAGCCATTGGATACTTATACCTTCATTCTCCAAGAAAAACATCTCCAAAAATGCACCTTTCTTCTCTGATGTACTTAATTACAGTTAGCCATCTTAAAAGGCCCCCCATATATATATTCATAAAAACTCACTTTACTTCCATCAGCTATCGCAAGTGTTGGGGGTATGATAAAATAGCATGGTGATTAGGAGGATAATTGATGTAAATAATTGATTAGTTAGCTGTTTTAGTTTTTTCATGTTAGCTCCTGTTGAGTGAAGGTTGGTTTTTCTGTTTGGGATTTCATAAAAACATTGCTAAGACATTTAGCTCATTTTCAAATATGGGTTGCAATGATTCTGAACGAAACAGTAAAATGTATTTTTTATTTTACAATTTCCATTTTTTCAGGAATTCCATTTTTTTCACAAACTTTATATTTTCTTCCGCTAAAATCTGTAGCGTAAAGTACTCCTTCTTTTACATTAATCAAAGTATAAACATCATTATCTCCAACGGGTCTCTCTCCTATTTGCCATTTCCGTTCACCCGTATAAGAAAAAGCATAAATATTATGAAAATCATCAAACGTATATTCTTGTTTGGCTGGTATATCTAATAAAACATATACATAATTTTTATCTTCTCTCAAAGTCTGTATTGGATACTCAAATGTGTATTCTTGGTTTTCAAAAATTAATTTATTATTCATATGATTTATCTTCGTCATAAGCTTTTTCCTCATCTTTGTGTTTGATTCTTTCTTTAGCAAATCTATCAGCTTAACTACCTCAACATCATATCCTCTAAAAAGGTCTTATATTCTCTTGTGGACAGTTCACTTGATATATTTCTCTCATGAGAAAGTACCTTTAGCCAATTTTCACTCATCTTCATTTAAAAATTATTCAAATTAAGTTATCGCTTTAAATGGTGTGTGCCCTGTTTCAGCATTTCTTAATAATGTCGGCTTTCTAAAGCGCAAACTTGTTTCCAACTTAAAAATAGCTTTTTCTCCGTTCATTTCTAAAAAAGAAACATTTATCCAAATAGTAGTTTTAGGGAATAATCCACCTACAACATCTACAACATCTTTTAGTACTAATTGTTTATTACCTATATTTTCTTTAGTCAAAACTAATCGTTTCATCATTTCATCACTACCATCTAACATCTTCCCTTTTTCTTCTACGGGAACTATCACAAATCTGATTTTATCAATTTGAAGCCCTTTTGCCACCATTATCTCTTTTAAAGTTTTCTCTAAATTTATTTGGAAAATTTCGCTATTCATTTGAGTAGTTTTATTCATAATGAGCACTTCCTAGTATACTAACTTTTAATTAGGTTCTCTTTAATTTGTTGACTTAATCACATAATTTCCATTTATTAATTCTTTAATAGCCTTGATTTCATACGTATTATCATTTAAATTTTAGATAGTCAGAGATTACTAAAGCAACTTTATAAATTAGGTAATTTCTTGCTAATCGAAAAGCAAATAATACTTTGCTTCTTACAATTTATTTTCTATCCCACGATTGTGAATCGATTCAATGAGCGAAGAAGCTAAAATCCACTTTAATTAGTCTCTCAAGTTTATCACTATTATTTGTTTACAATTCCCTAATTTCTTTCGTGAAAGCAAAATTTTTAATTATAATTATTGAAATACTCAACAATTATGTTTTGCACAGCATCATTATTAATTGTATCATCGCTAATATACTTTAAAAATAAATCATAAACTTCTTGAATTTGATATTTAGATAGAAGTTTACATATAGACAACAAAAATTCTGGTTCTATATCCTGCTTATTTTGAAAATACTTGGCTAATATTTTGACAGAGCTATCAGTTATTTTATTTTCTATCGTTTCAACAAATACCATTTTTTCATCATTCGAATATTCTTCTGATGTAATTAATTCAACTAGTTCCTCTGAATTTAAATCCTCTTCAAATATGTTTAGCAAACTATAAGTTAACGCGTTCAAAGCTTTTTTGTCATCATTATAATAGTTTTCTAAAAAACTTGGATAATCCACCGACTTATAAACAATACAATTATTATTCTTTTTGTATGAACTGATATTTTCTTTAAAAACTTGAAAGTCTTTAAGCTCATATATTGATAATCCACCAAAATCATCAACTATCCTAATTTCATCATCTTTTTTTATAATAACTGGATAAAGTTTATTAATGGTAATATCTCTATTTGCCTTGTTAGTAATTACTTTTACAATCATATTATCTAACTCCTTTTGGTATGAAATTATTATCTAAATCTACAATCCAAAAATCATCGGTAAGTTGGTTTCTAATTTTAAGATCTTTAGGGATAGGCACTTTCATTTTCACATCATAAAAATTAATCTCACCAGTTTTTAAGTTTTTATAGAAGTGAATCTTTCCTCTTCCCATTGAGGTTTCATAACTATATGTTGATTCCATTTTTGCCCAATCTGACATGGAACCTCCATTTTTAGTTAGCGCGGAAACCACCTTGGAATCTTTTAAATCAGACCCAAATATAATGGGTTTGGAGTTTTCTAGTGTGTCACCCTTCATTAACTCATTCTTATATTTTTGATACTGTGCGCTATTTTTCGAACTATTTGGAACGTTAGCTACACTTTGTTTCTTACCAAACGTATTACTCCCTCTAATCGCAGCCGTACTCAACCCAAGCCCCAGCACAACATCCGCCAACCCGCTTTTATCTATATATCCTTTTCCAGCTTCAACATATGCCGAGGTAGATAAGACGCCGCCAGTTAAGCCATCATACTTATTACCATTTAGATAATAAACACCATCTCGCCAAGATTGGTTGATTTTCTTGTTTAATTCTTCATTCGTAATAATCGTGTAGTCTTCTGGGTTTAAGTATTTTCCATTTTCTGTTAAATAGGCTTTGAGTTCCGCATTCTCTATCCCTACGCCGTCTCGTTCTAATAACCACATGACTTGTTCTTTTCCATTACTATCTAAATATACCACTGCAAGCACTGTGTAGTCCCGTAGTTCTTTTATAATGTCTTCTTTGATACCTCGTGATTTATTCAATGCTTGTTGCATTCGACTCACTGTAGCACTATTCAGTTTACTTAAATCGTAAGTGCCTGTTTGGCTGTTGAACTGGATATTAGACTGAAGTTCGCGGATAGTCTGCTGAACCGCTTGAACCAAATCAATCAAATGGTCAAAAAAGTTAGCATGGCTTTGTTCAAATGACAAATATTTTTCGAGAATATTTTCCTGTTTATACGCAATAGCTAACTGGGAACGGTAATTCTGCATTTGTCCTTCTGTCCCACTATTCATTCGCTGTGCTAAAGCTTCTTTTTTGCTTTCTATTCGGTCAATCATTTTACCCAGTTCATATAAACCGTCCGCATCGATTTTGGCATCTGGTGAGCTATCAACTTCGGCATGAAAATCTTGGATGTACTGCCCCAACCGTTCTTCACTTTCGTCCATAGCTTCGATTATTGCATCACAGAGAGGGAAATAAGTCATTTGATAATAAGTTTTCGATGCATCAACTGCTTTCCCTTTTAAACTATTATCTCCCACATACTTTGTCACGGCCGTTTTGATAGATTGGATAGTTTTCCTTCCCGATTCATTGGCTGCACGTAATTGGTATAAAAAGGCTTGTATTTCTCCGATGTCAATTCTACTCACTGAAACAACTCCTTTTGCACATCATGTAGTGAACTATTAGATACTTTGAAATTTCACTCGTTTTCTATGTAATTGATAAAGAATCAAAAAGAAAGCAGCTTATTATTAAAATTATTAACATTTTTCCCGTAAAAACGACAAAACACCAACGACTTTAACAGTCACTGGCGTTTGTTTTTTTATGGGTTGTGAGGGTTTCGAACCCCCGACCCGCTGATTAAGAGTCAGCTGCTCTACCAACTGAGCTAACAACCCGTTGTCATATTCCGACAAGAAATATTATACCATAATTCAGCGATAAAACACAGCCACAGCCACTCGCTGTGGCTATATTTTTGGCTATTAATAAACAGAATGTAGTGGTGCTTTTCCTGCTAATACAGCCTCGACATTTGCAATGGCGATTTTGCCCATTGCTGCGCGTGTTTCCACGGTTGCGTTTCCGATATGGGGTGTTAAAACGACATTATCCAGTTTAGCCAAATCCTCGCCAATTTTAGGCTCGAACTCAAACACATCCAGCGCAGCGCCGGCGATAACGCCTGCTTCTAATGCCTTAATCAGTGCAGCTTCCTCCACAACAGGACCGCGAGCAGCATTGATCAAAAAGGCACTCGATTTCATCGTTTTCAGTGTCGTTTCGTTCAGCAAATGTTTCAAAGCAGGACTGTATGCCGCATGAATTGCCACAACATCACTGCGCTTCAATAACTCTGCCTGGCTCACAAACTCTGCATTCCATTCTTTCGCCACTTCTTTCGGATGGTGCCCAGAATAAATAATTTTCATTCCAAAAGCAGCCGCACGTTTTGCAACAGCTTGTCCGATTCTTCCTAATCCAATAATTCCGAGCGTTTTGCCACTTAATTCAGTACCTAAAAAGAAAGTTGGCGCCCAGCCTTTGAATTGCTCGGGGGTTTCGCGGCATAATCTGTCGCCTTCTGAAATTCTCCGTGCTACGTCTAAAATTAATCCAAGCGTTAGTTCCGCCGTTGCTTCCGTTGACACATCTGGCGTATTGGTCACTGCAATTCCCAATTCTTGCGCTTTTTTTACATCGATATTGTCAAAACCGGCACCAATATTCGCCACGATTTTAAGATTTTTTGCCGATTCCAATACTTTTGCCGAAATTGGGGAAGAAAGCGGGCAAATAATCGCATCCACTTCCGTTACATTTTTTATTAACTCTGCTTCTGTAATATTTTCCTCACCCGAAAAAGCTTTAACGTCCCATTTGCTAAGAGCTTCCATCGTTTCTGGTAGTAATTTCCCTGCCACAAATACGCTCGCTGTCATCACGTTCACTCCTCAACTGCCATTTTTATTCTACATTCATTGTAATCCGTTTTTTATGAAAGGTAAACGATTTTCCGCTCCTTTTCCTAGCAAAATACGGTATAATGAAAGCAGAAGTGAGGTCGATATAATGAAAAAAATTACTGCGCCACGGATTCCTGATGAGGATTTGACGGTTTATCCGAATGATACATATTTTATTGAAGATATTGGAGAAGTTAGTGAGCAAATCTTTAGAAAAACGACGCTAACCGGGGAAATTTTCGAGCATTTTCATTTAGAAACGATTGTTTTTGATGGTTGTGTTTTTGATTCGGTTTCTCTTGTAAGCGCGAATTTGACTGATGTTGTATTTAAAAATTGCGATTTGTCGAATTTAGATTTAATGGGCGCCGTTATTCACCGGGTACGTTTTGAAAATTGTAAATTAATTGGTGTGAATTTCAGTGATGCTACACTCAGAAATTGCGTTTTTGTTGATTGTTATGCGGATTATGTCGCCTTTCGTTATGCTAACTTGAAATGGGTGGCATTTGAGGCGGGCGCGTATACGAATAGTGATTTCAGTGGCGCTCAACTGGTCGATACGTATTTGGAACGGCTTGATTTGAATAAAGCACAGTTTTTAAATTGCGCGCTAAATGGTGTTGATCTTAGCTCATGTATTTTTGAGTCTATCACTGCAATGCCGCAAGATTTGAAGGGTGTGAGCATTGATTTTTCGCATGCTCCTGCTTTGATGCCGTTGTTTGGAATACGAGTTAAATAATTGAAAAAAAGATGGTTCCGCGTTACTTTGGAACCATCTTTTCATGTTTAATTAGCCACTCTTTTCGGGCAAGACCGCCGCCGTAGCCTCCTAATGCTCCGTTAGTATTGATTACGCGATGACACGGGACGATGAGAGATAATTGGTTAGCCCCATTTGCTCTTGCCACAGCTCGACTCGCTGTTGGCCGCCCTAGTTTTTCTGCCAAACTTTTGTACGAAATCGTTTCGCCTACCGGAATTCGCCGCAGTTCATTCCAGACACTCTGTTGAAAATCTGACCCGATATAGCGAATCGGTGTTTTAAAATCAATCAACTCTCCATTAAAATAGCGCGCTAATTCGGCTTCTATTTGTTGAATTATTACTGTTTTTTCAGGTGTAATAGCCGCGTTTAAGCGCATTCGTAATTTTTTAATTTCTGTTTCCAATCCTTTTCGATCAACAAATTCCAGAAGCAATAGACTATCATCATCAGAAATTGCGAGCATTGATCCAAGTTTAGTTTCAAGCCAGGCGGAGTATAAAATGGTGATATTTTTTGATTTATGAGGAACCTCCCCCATCGTTTTTGAAAATGCATCCCGGAACCCATTCCCAGACTCATAACCACTATCAAGTTGCGCATTAATAATCGAATCCCCACTTCGAATATGCTTAAAAGCAAGACCGAGACGCCGCGACCGCGCATACTCAATAAAAGTCATCCCAAACTGCTTCTTAAACTGGCGCCGCGCCGTATTTGCACTAATGGATAACTCATCAAAATCTTTATCCGTCCACTTTTTCTCCGGATTTTTCTCAATTGCATCAACAAGTAACTTCACAGCTGGAGACAATTTCGTCGGATTGGAGAGCGGTTCACAACGCTTGCAAGGCCGGTAAGATGCAAGTAGCGCCTCCTTGGCTGTACTGAAAAACTCACAATTTTCTTTTAAGGGTTTCTTCGCTGGACACGTTGGGCGACAAAGTATTCCCGTCGTTTTCACTCCAACAAAAAATACGCCTTCATAATTCGAATTTTTCTCCACTAACATGTCGTAATATTTATCAATATCCCGCTGATTCGTTATCACAAGGCTTTTCCTCCTTCGAAAATCCGCTCAACTTCCTGCTGAATCGCTAAATTAGCCTGAAAAAAACTAAACGGTCCATAACTGATTCTTTTCACACCGATTTTTTGTAAGTCCTCATTTGAGAGCATCCCATCCATCCTCATGACATTGACCGGAAGTGGTGATTTCTCAACAAATGCGCGAATTAAATTCGGCGATAACAGCCCTGGAATGAAAATAGCAACCGCGCCGGCTTCTTTATAGGCATTCGCTCGGCTAATCGCTTCTTCCACCAAGTCAGCCGTCTCATCCCGCCCTTGGAAAAAGACATCTGTACGCGCATTGATAAAAATTCCCGTGCTCATTTTCGCCGCGGTTTCTTTGATTGTCTTGATTTTATCACATTGCTCCTCAGTACTGCATAACCCCGGATTTGTAACGCCAATAAGCTGATCTTCCAAGTTCACACCACAAACACCAATCACAAGCAACCGCTCCACATTCTGAGCCAGTTCCTCCAAATTTCTGGCATATCCAGTCTCTATATCCACCGTTAGTGGCAAACTCACATTCTTGGCAATGCGCGAAATAACTAAAAACATTTCGTCAAAAGTTAAATGCTCCCCATCCACTGCGCCGAGTGACTCTGCAATTGCATAACTGCTTGTCGCTATTACTGGTGCTCCGCCTTGTTGGATGGCTCTGGCAGAAGCGACGTCCCAGCAGTTGTAGAGGATTAGTGGGGTGGGCAGTTCGTGTAAGGATTTTAGTTTTTCAAAGTTTTTTGTCATTGGTTTCAACTCCATTTGTTAGGATGGGGTTAGTATAGCAGGTGGGGAGATTGGGGGTACCAGGAAAATTAACATGGATGTTTTTTGGTAGATGTATGTAGAACTATAAACTCTTGGATATGCTAAGTAGCCTAAGATTCTCTCCTTCATCTTAGGCTACTTGTTCCCGTATATAGTTAGTTTTTATTCTCTCTTTGAAATTCGCCGAAAAAATTCTATTGCATTTTTTCGGTTAACTTTCGATTTCTTCTCTTTTTCGCTCTTTATATTTGCCAGCCCCATTATCCCATTAACGTCTGATATAAAACGCTTAAACACACAATTCCCGCGACTATACCGCCCATGTCCCTTGTGAATTTAGCATGAAAAAATTTCCCCAATAAAATTTTTACCAATTTAATTTCTCAACTACTAAACATTAATACTCCCACGCTTTATTTGTTCTAATAAAATTTTCATATTTTTACTAGTTTTTACAGCTAACTTATCCAATGCAGATATAGCTGCTGAATCGTTTCCACTTAATTGATGCTTAATATCTCCAAAAACCATTTCCGCACTATGGAAGATATTTGCTGCTGCTTTATTTAATAAAATGACATCATGGAATTTAGTACCATCAAATAATGCGGTGTCAATGTAAGGACGGTAGGCAGCTAACACATTTGGTAAATTTGATTGCAAATCTTTTACTGCGCTTCCTACGCCTTTTACCGTCAATAGGATTTCTTGCAGTTTTCTGATATACTCACTTATTTGCTCCCTTACTTGATTATCTATATCTGTAAAAGGAATTTTCACTCTCGAAAAGCCATATTGAAGGATTACCAAATGCTGTATAGCTGATTTAATTGCTTGTTTTAATTGATTGACAATACTATAAACCCCACTTAATGCTGGTATTAATAAGCTAGTTGTCTTATTAGTGAACGCTTTATAGTTTCTATCTAATAAGCGCTGTTTCTTCCCCATCCCGTCTTTCAAAGCTTTGGATTCTTTTAAGACATATGCTTGTGTTGCTGGCGGCGCTCCAACACTTTGGACTTTTTGCGTTGCGCTTAAAAGTTTATCTGCTTTTTCAAGTTCATTCGATACATACGTGACTTGAGAGCTAAAAGTTAATACTTGTTTAACGACCAAATCTTTATTTTCGTCCACTATTTTGTAATGTTCTTTTAGTTCTGCCACCATTCCATCGCTCAAGTACTGATTATCAATTCCTTTAAACAGTTCCGGTATAGCCTGCATTTTGACTTTCGATACTTGGTCCATTGTATCCTCTATCTTTAAAGCAAGGTCTCCAACAAGAATCGGAATATCACTCAAAAAACCTCCAACACTTAAGAAAGTACCTGAAACCACATCTAGCAACTCTCCTAATATTGGTAAAGTCCTCACTCTCTGCATCACATCTAATGCCGCAAAACATACTGGATTAGCTTCTTCCATTCCATCTCGAAACTCAGCATAATTAGCTAATGAAGTAATAATTCCGCCAAATTCTCCTTCCCCCAACAAGTTTTCAAATGATTTCTGTAAAGAAACCGTTCTATCATCCAAATGACTTCCCTCGTTATTCACTAAGTCTACAGCTGTATCTAAATAAAACTGCCCCCTACTTACTTGCTCTGTCATTCGCGTCCGTAAACTATTGGCTAAAATTCGAATATTGTCCGGATTCATATCGATTTTCTGCCCTTTTCCTCCACCCGTCAAAACCTTTCCACTCCAAATACCTACGGGAAGATAAGCATCTGCATCAATGGGAATTTTTTTACCATTAACTGTGATGCCTTCATCATCATAACCTGTATGATTAGAAAGAATGGTTTGCAGCCAAGGGACATTGTTTTGAAGAATATGGGATTCACCTGGTAGACGATCTCCGTAACCCATCCCACGCTCTCCTAAAGTTAGTGGATCATATTCACTTAAATAGTTAGTAATTCTTGGATTATTTTTGTCATATGTTCCTTTGGGTAAGATAGCCGGATTGTAAGTGACGCTTCTTATGCCATCATTTTTAGATGCTACATAATTAGATAAACCACCGCCTAGAGAGTTTCCTGCGACATTTTTAATGTTATATTTTTGGCTTTCTTTTTTGTATGCTGCGTCAGCTTCTCTTAATTGCGTGTTAGGGATGGAGCCAGGGAGTGTGCCGTCTGTTAGGAAATCTTGGGTGCCTTGTGTGCCTTCGAAGACCATGCTGATTTCGCCTGTGGTTGTATTTTCGACAATCATGTAGTCGAGACCAGATGATTTGTTGTATTCGCCTTCTTTAACTATATACCTCGTTTCATTAACATCTATCTCTTGGTATTTTTGAGGATGTCTATAAACCCACTTTCCACTCAATTCAATTAAATCAGTATCTGGCGTTCTTAATTGTGTTGTCATATATGATTTTCCTCTTCTCATCTAATTGATATTTTTGCCTCTATATTTTCACCATCAGGTAACCCTACTCTGTTTATTATAAGGTTCTTATATATTACGAATGGATAGTTTCCTTTTGGTAATCCTAATTCTTGCTGGAAATCTTTTGCTAAATTATCTACCACTTCTTGTTTAGGTAATTTATCTTCTTTTGAGAAGAATTTCATTACTATGGTTATATTTCCACTGGTAGGATCATCTTTTGTGAATAGAATCCGTAATTCCTCTGCTGAAATTTGAGGGTTTTCTATATACGCATTATATACACTAGAGTACTCTCGATATGATAGTGCAATAAAATAGTGATTTCCTTGATTTCCATAGGGAGATGATTTTGCTAACGCTCCATCCGTCATACCTACCAAATCATATTTTTTGGCTAATTTTCCTGCGACATTATTTAATTGTTTAAATTCTGCCTCATATGCCTTTGCATACAAGCCGCCTATTACAGCTTGCTCTATTTCGCCTTCCTCTTCTTTAGGAAACCCTACTTCGTCCTTGTTTAAAATAAATCCCACCGTAACAGATGTTGTAAATTGAATTGGTTCATTGCATTTTACGATAACAACCGCTGCATTTCGAGCAGGAACTACATTAGTAACTTCTACTTCTGTTTTATATTTTGTTTTCATATAGTCTATCGCAACTTGTTTAATCTCTTCCTCATGCTTTTTCACTCGTTCTGCCGATTTATTTCCATCTACAAATGAATATCCTTGGTCTACATAATCCTGTACAGGAGTAGTGCCTTCTTGCGCTTTTTCTTGCTCTGTTTTCTCATTCATATTGAAACAACCTCCTAATAATAATAAACTCGCCAATAAACCGATGATTTTTTTCTTCATTTGTTCTCCTATCTGCTTCTGTATTTTATCCCTTTGGAATCTTAAGCTTTTCTGCGTTTCCTTCTAATGTATGCTGCGTCAGCTTCTCTTAATTGCGTGTTAGGGATGGAGCCAGGGAGTGTGCCATCTGTTAGGAAATCTTGGGTGCCTTGCGTGCCTTCGAAAATCATGCTGATTTCGCCTGTGGTTAGGTTTTCTACAACCATATAGTCGAGACCAGATGGTTTGTCGTATTCACCTTCTAAAACTATATAAACAGTGTTATTAACATCTAAACGATGTCCTTTTTTCGGATGCTTGTATACCCACTTTCCACTTAACTCAATTAAGTCTGTATCTGGTGTTTTTACTTTTGCTGTCATAGCTTTAACTCCCTTTTACTTAATAATGTCAGTTACATCTATATTCTCACCATCTGGTAAACCTACTCGATCAACAATAAAATTCTTATAAATCAAAACTGCATATCTCCCTTTAGGAATTCCTTCTTCTTGTTTAATTTCATTTGCTAAATTATCCGCGACTCCTTGCTCAGGGAGTTTGTTTCCTCTAACAAAAAATTTCATTGGCATTGATATATTTTTACTTGTAGGGTCATCTTTTTCAAAAAGTTTCTTTAATTCCTCTGCCGAAATTTTTGGGTTTTCTAAGTAAGCATTATAGACACTTGGGTAATCTAAGGCGAAAATTGAAAGAAAATAGTAATTACTGGTATATCCATCAGATGCAGTTTTATCAATTGCCTCCGCTCGCATTCCTAATAAGTTATTTTCTTTCGCAATTTTTTCAGCAAAGACATCTAGATTTTTAAATTCTTCTTCATATGCCTTTGCGTATAAACCACCAACGATTGCTTTTTCTACTTCCCCCTCATCACTTCTTGCATTCCCAACTTCATCTTTATTTAAAATCAAACCTACAATTACATATGTATGAAACTGAATAGGCTCCTCACTTTCTACCATGACAACTGCCGCATTACGCGCGGGCAATACATTATTCACTTTTACATCTGTTTTATATGTGTTCTTCATATAATTTATCGCTTCTTGCTTTATCTCTTCCCCATGCTTTTTCACTCGTTCTGCCGATTTATCTCCGTCCACAAACGAAAATCCTTGACCTACATACTCCTGTACAGGAGTAGTACCTTCTTGCACTTTCTCTTGCTCTGTTTTCTCATTCATATTGAAACAACCTCCTAATAATAATAAACTCGCCAATAAACCGATGATTTTTTTCTTCATTTGTTCTCCTATCTGCTTCTGTATTTTATCTCTTTGGAATCTTAAGCTTTTCTGCGTTTCCTTCTAACAGTAGATACAGTTCTTGAGGAGCTAATGGTTTTTCTTGTACAATTCTGATTGTTGGGCTGTAGATTGCTTGGTCTGCAAATCGAGCACCTAGTAAAACTTGTTTGGAATTGCGAATAGCATCTCCAATTGGGCTGTACTCTTTCGCCATGCTTCCTAAGTCATTCCCTATAATGAATTGTACTCCCATTTTACCATCTGATTTTAACATCTCTAGAAATTGTTTTTGCGTGTTTGATGATAGTTGGTTGTATAGCTGAACAGTTGAGTAGGTAACGACTACTATAGGTGGCACATTTTTGAAGTATTCTTCTTTTGTTATGGTATTATTCGATTGTAATTCTTCTAAATATGCTTGTTCTGCTGTTTTAAATGCTCCATAAAGAATGTCAATTTTACCTTCTATTCGCTCACTGTTTGTAATGTAAGTGAGTGGTAATTCTTTTAACTTCATTAATTCCATAGAAGGCGTATCAAAAACAACTAACTCTCTTAATTCTTTTTTGACAAGTAAGTGACTACTGTTTGTGATAATCTGTTGCACCAATTCTACAGTTGGCATGATGATAGCTAGATTATGCTGTTCTAATGATACTCCCACAGGACTGGCATACTCGTACTCTAAACCGATTGGTAGTATCGATTTTAATTCAAGCATTTTCTTTGTTTCCATGTGGTCGGTAAAGTGAGTAAAACCTAATGTTTCTGGAACCATTGGTATACATTGTGGTTTTTGGCCTGTCCAAATTTCGGTCATTTTCTCTGCTTCATCTTGATTGTTCTTGATTATTTCGATTGCTTCAGCCCCATTATTTGGTAGTGCCATTTGGAACAATGTAGGTTCTTCTATCTTAATTAGTCCTCGACCTGGTAATTCTTCAATAGTGTAGTCGCTTCTACCTACAATACTGCTCACTTCATTTTTCTCATTCAAGTGTAAAGCTATTTGCGTTTTAATGTTGGACAGTAGCTGTAGACGCATAGCGTTTTGGTTATTAGCTGTAATCATTAAATGAATACCTAAGCTAGCCCCTTCCCTTGCTATCTGAACGATGGTTGGTTCAAGGTTTGCTACAAATTCATCTACTTCTCTAATTGCATCATAGTTATCAATTGCTAGTAGAATAATTGGCTTTTTATCGCCACTTATTTCTTCATACATTTTCAAACTAGCTACACTAAATTTACTTAGTAGTTGTTTTCTCTCTTTAATTTCTCGACTAAGAAGTCTTACTAATTTTAACGTTTTCTCTGTTTCATCAATGGAAAATGTATCTGCAACATGTGGTAAACCTTTGAGCGAAAGTAAACCATTTGTGCCAAAATCTAATAGATATGCATGGAAAAATTCTGGTGTATTTTTTCTAGCTAAATCAAAAATCGCCGTTTGCATGAAAGTTGATTTTCCGAAACCAGGGCTAGAAAACACTGCCATATGTCCATTTTTTTCTAAATTCCAATGCAGAACGTTTTGTGCTTGTAAATGTGGTTGGTCCAGTACGCCTAATGTTAACTCTAAATCCTTTTCCTCTTTTTGCCAGTTTGCTTCAAAATCAACAGTACTGATACTTTCTAAAGAGATACGTTCCTCCAGAGGCGGCAACCAAGGTCTCGGCAACGCCTCAATCCCAGAAGCCTCCGTATATTCATGAATATGATCAATCACCGCATCCAATTCACTCGGCAATTTCGTCAAATCATCCTTTTTATCTAATCCGCTCAAATCCTCTGTCAAAATATCATACTGACCCAAGTCATTAATCGCATAAATCGTCGTATCAATATAATCCGTGCTTTCCTTATCTGGCACGTAATCCGCACCACTCCAAGCGCTTTGGAACAGTTCGTAAATTTCGTTATTACCAACTTGCAAGTACGAACGACCTGGTAGTGTGATTTCTGCTGCGTCTGGTGTTTTCAAGATTTCATTTGAATCGCTGGCGTTTTGTACTTTGAGGGCTAGTTTGAATTTGGAGTTGGACCAGATTTGGTCATCCACGACGCCGCTTGGTTTTTGGGTTGCTAGGATTAAATGGATTCCGAGTGAACGCCCGATACGTGCTGTCGAAACGAGTTCTTTCATGAATTCTGGTTGTTCTGATTTTAACTCGGCAAACTCATCTGAAATAAGGAATAAATGCGGCATTGGCTCGGTCGCTTTTCCTTGTTTGTATAGTTTTTGGTATTGGTTGATGTGGTTAACATCGTGCTCGCCAAATAACCGTTGCCTTTTTTGCAATTCGGCTTTGATGGAAGCTAGTGCACGCATGGATTGCGCGCCGTCCAAGTTTGTAATTGTTCCAAGTAAATGTGGCATATTTTTAAATAAGTTAGCCATACCGCCACCCTTATAGTCAATCAGCAAGAACGCGACTTCATATGGGTGGAAATTGACGCCAAGTGAAATGATATAAGACTGAATGATTTCTGATTTACCAGAACCAGTTGTTCCGGCTACCAAACCATGCGGCCCGTGCGCTTTTTCATGTAAATTCAGTTGAACAATATCGTCTTTCCCGCGCAAGCCAAGTGGCACAGCAAGGCTCTTATACGTTTCATTTTTCGCCCAGCGTCCGGCAATGTTTAGCTCTTCAACACGCTCTACACCGTACATTTCAAGGAAAGTAACGGATTCTGGGATTGAGTTTTTCAAGTTTTGAAGATGATTTAATGGCGCAAGAGCCCGGCTGATTACTTCTTTATCAAAATCTGCTGGCAAATGGTCCGGCACGAATGCTCGGTTTACAAGGTCACCTTGTTCCAAAATAATGTTCCCGCTCTTCGCATCACGAATATCCACGACCGTCTTCACGTGTTCTGGCAAGCTCTCCATTACATCCTGTACGAACACTAAAGAAACACCTAGTTCGCTTGGGTCTTCATTGAAGAATTCCATAACCGTGTGATCGAGTACTAATTTTTCGTCGGTAATTAAAACCACATAATGTGGCGTGAAATATAATTTTTCCTGTTTGCTCGCTTGTTCAGTGAGCGCTTGTTTACGTTCTTTTAAAATTTGATAAAGAGAATTCAATACTTGGTCGCGCGAACGTTCGTGGTAAACAAAACCACGCACATTCACATCACGCATATTCGCATGCGGTAACCAGCGCATCCAGTCCCAATCTGCTTTTTCTTCTTCTGGGAAAATTGTAATAAATTGCAAATCATAATAACTATGGAAAAGGGATGTTTGCATTACTAACATTTGCAGTTGTTCTAGAACTAAACGACGCGGTCCAATGTAACCCACCGGTCCGTGCATTAAATCTGTTGCAACTGGCACTTCATTGATAGATAAATATTGCCCTTTAATTTTCACAGCTTCTTCTACAAGTTCGTCTTTTTCCTGGCTGAACTCTTCCTGTTGAAATTCCACGGAAAAGCTACTTGCTTCGTCTCCGCGACCAACTCGGAAAGTCAAGAAATCATGATGGAACATTGTTTTTTCGTAAATACGCGAATCCACACGTAGCGCCATTTTTTCTAGTTCTGTTACGTCTGGATAGTGATATGTTAAAGCGTGCCGCTGTTTTTCGCTTGTTTCGTGCAATTCTTTCGTTTTTCGTTTTAAATACAAATCGTAGCTTTCCACGCGTTGTTTGGAATCGATTTTGTATTTTTTACGTGATTTTATGTAGTTAAGAATCGCCATTGTGATTGTCACTGCCGACATTGCGATTGTCATAATAATATAAAGTCCACGTGGTTGGAAAATGGAAATCATGACCGTAATTGCTACCATGATAAGTGGTGGTAGAATTATCTTAATTAAGCCATCTGTTGGTTTAGAGGGTTTGCTTGATGGTTTCGCCATGCTAATTTTTTCTTCTGGCGCACGGTAAATAATCCGCGGTGAACGGTGATAATCTGGATAGTCTTCGCCAAAAGAATTATCCGCAGCAAATAAAGGCGCTAATTTGCTCGTCACGCGATTTTTCACAGCTAGCACACTAATATCTTCTTTTCCGATTGTAATCGTCACACCGTCCGTATAAAGCTGGTCACCCGGCTCTAACGTACAATCTTCCGTCACTAAAGAAAAGTTATGATAAATTTCACCATTTAGCACTTGTAACTTGAATAAATCCTCTTTAGCACCACGTAAAAGTAGAAAATCAGATTTTGTATCATCAATTGTGAGATCATTTTCTGTGCCAGCACCAAAAGTCACAGAAATATTTGTTACGACATCGTAGACTTGTGTGTGTAAATCTCGGCAAAGATAAAAAGCTAGATTCTCTACTTGTACAGCTTGATTCGTTTGAAGTGCTGTTGCTCCAGCATTCCAAGATCCATCAGCGTATTTAACTTCAATCGACTCAACCAGTTCAGGATAAGTGATTTCGTGTTCGATTGTATTCCCAATTGTCACGACTTTTTCAGGGGACAAGTGATGTTTATGACATTGCTGCCCGTTACTAACAATTAATAAAGCCTCTCTATTCATGGTCCATTCTCCCTTATTTTGCTTCTTTATTTGTTGTTTCATCTGCTTCTTTTGCTTTTTCATTTATTTTTTCATCATATGCTTTTAAGCTTTCTTCCAGTGTTTTTAGTTTTTCAACTTTTTCATCGCCGCTTAATTTAGTATCACTTTGAACTTGTTCAATTTGTTTCGTTAAACTATACATTGCAAGCGTAGGATCATCTAAAAGTTTAGCAATATCAAGCGATTCCCTAAATTCACCGCGACCATTGTAAATCCAGTAAAGTAAGTTTTTCGCATCAGATTTTAAACTGATTGTATTCATAATATTTTCTTTCTTTTTATCGCTCATTTTTTCGCCATTAACGTAGGAATAAGCTAATTCATATTGTACGGACTTCGGCATTTTTTCTGGGTCTACACTTTCTAGACCTGTAATCACTTTATCGTAGTCTGTTTTCAAGAAATTTTCGTTCGCTGTTAATAAATCGTTCTGAAACGGAACTTTAACGAAGGCAAAATAACTTACTGGAACTGCTAATAAAACAGCTACAATAATAAAACCAACTGCCAAACCACGGAAAGCACCGTATTTTTTTTTCGGTACACTTGCCATATTTTTTTGTACAGCCAGATGTTCTTTAATATAAGCTTCTTCTAAAATGTCCGCGATATCTTGGACAGTTTTTGCATCTAAAATATTCTTTTCAAACTGTGTACCTCTCGCACTTGCCAACGAACCATTATATAAGTTTTCAAAAGAGAACTTCTTAGAAAACATTGCAATAACGAAACATTGGTATTGTTTAAAGAAAGTTCTTTCACTTAATTCATAAGGTGGTAGAATATTTTTAATCCCGCGATGTACAATATTCGGGACTAAGTTGATATCAAAAACCAAGTTATCTGGATGCAAGAAAAATGTGTAACGCGTATTCAACAAGCTACTTAAATCAGCAATATTACGAAGCGCGCGAAGTTTGTCTTCACGTGCCATCTTGCGAACCTGTTCAAAGCCATAAGTATGCTTGGCAATATCATAAGAAATCGTATAAGAATCGCTGTCGCTCGTGATTTTTGCAGGTGTAAAATGTGTCGCTGGCTTTTCTAGTAACTCTAATTGCGCTAATTCTTTCGCATGCGTTTTTGATTTTGGAAAAGTAACGCTCCATACTAAATCTTCATAAGTAAAATCGTAAGTTGTTCCGTCCATTTCTGTTGTTTTATTCATTGTTTTCATTCTCCTTTTTTCTATAAAATTTCTAAGATATCTCCATCAGCAATTTGAAAATTAGTTAATTTATCATCATCGCTAAGTAAAATTGCCTTATTTGTTGTTTTTATCGTACATTTGGACAAATCTTTATACTCTATTTTGAGTGTTTCGGCCAAATTAATAATTAGTGCTTTGATTGGTTGGTGCACGGGAATACGCAAATCGTACTTGCCCGCACCCCAGTTTGTAAAATCAACTGTTACATTCATATGTGTATTTTTAGCCATTTAAAACTCCCCGCTTTCTATTCAAAAACATTTCGCGCAGCCACATAAATTCCGCCCGCTAAGGCCACAAGTATGCCTGCGATTGCTCCGCCAATTGTTTTTTGCTTTGTCTTTTTATTTTCATCCTCTACATTCGTTTCTGAAGTAGCTGTGTCAGTCGCTACTTCAGCAGTTTTGTAATCTCCTGTGAACAACTTCGCTTTTGTCGTCTTAACTGTTTCTCCAGCAGAAGGCGCTTTTTCAAAAAGCGCGTCCTTAATCCGGTCATATTCCGCTTTCTCTGCCGCTTTTTGTTTCGCAATTTTCTTATCCATTTCATCCGTGAAAAGAGGAATACCTTGTTTATCCAACTCAGTTTCTTCCATGTTTTCTAGTTCTTTTGTTTTTTCCTCATTTGTTTTTTGAAGCCGATCTGTTTTAATTTCCATTTTGCCGCTGTTTTCAAGGTAACTATCAGACTCTGCTGCTAATGCACTTGGAGCAAAAGCAAAACAAATTAGGAAAAGAAAGGCGGCTATTTTAAATTTCATCTGAATACTCCTCCTCCGTATCGTCATTCTTTGAACGATGCCAAACAAATAGGTTAAGTCCTGTAAATAGAAGGGTCACACCGATTAAACTGTAAACAATAATAATGTAATCTTGTTGCATACTTAAGATTCCATTTAATAGTTGCTCCATATATTGTAGTGGTGAAAATTTTCTAAAGGTCGCAAAAATTGATTCGTTATCAATATTCAGACCCACTGCATCGGTTAAGAATAAATACAAGCTTAGTATTATCAAAACAACGGACATACCAATCATGTTTAACTGACGTAGTAGATAAGAGAAGGCAGTAACAAGCGCCATCATAATCAGAACACACACGCCAATCCAAAGAAACATTCCAATCTCTCCTACTCCAAAAATAAAACCTGAAATAGCGCCGATAACTAGTCCTTCAATAATCCCTATACAAATTGTTAAGAACGTAATTGGAATATTTTTAAAGACTATTGATAGTTCTTGTTCAAATTCATTCAATTGTTCCCGTTTCTTCTCTTGATGAGAAATTACATAACTAGTGAAAATAGCTAAAATTGTACAAATTAAAATCATAAAGTAAGGCATAGATTTGTCTCCCGCGATAATAGTTCCCGCGTTCATCTTATCTACTGGATTACTTAAGAAACTGTATAGATTTTCATTTTGTCTATCACCAACACGGCTATTTTTCATTACTTTAGCAAAATTTTTCTGGAAAGTTTGATCATCTTTCAGTTTTTCGCCTAAGTCGTCTGATAAAGTAGCAGCTTCTTTTACTAATGTTTCCCCGCTCTTTTGAATATTTTTGGCTTCTTCGTCAATCGCATCAAAAGTTTTATACACGACTTCAGCTGATTTCAAGTTACCTTCTGAAGTTCCAGCAAGCGATTCACTTTTCGCTAAAAGTCCAGCAAATTCAGAACTTAGCTGTAGTACCATCATTCCTTCTTCTCCAGACTTCCCTAAGACTACATCATTTTCTTTCATTAGGTTTTTGCTGGCATCGCGCCAAGTTTCTAGGTTTTCTAGTGTTAGTGCTAAATTGGTATTTAAATTAATTGCTTCTTGCGTCGTCTCAGTCAGCCTATTAGTTACATCTTCTGACCGCGAATTTGCTTCAGCCATCGTATATCTATAATCAGCAATTCGTTTTTCAAAGGCTTTTATTTTTTTCGTATAATCCGCAACAAAACGATCTGTCGTTAGATTTACAAAATTACTGATGATATCTTCCTTATTAAAAATATAATAATAAGAAGTCGGTTTTGCTGAATTTTCTAAGGTTACCTCATAACTACTAAAGTCCGGCATTTGTACGGAGTCATTTGCGTTAATTCCATAATATAAATCAAATAACACTTGTAATGCGTAGTAGTCTTTTACAGTATTTGTTATTGCTTTTACTGCTGTGGTTGTTTCACTAAGATAGGTTGGCTCTGTCACCTTAATTGGCACAAGTTCTTTTCTAGTTACTAGCGAACTCACTGACGTTGGATCAAGTGCCGGTGTATTCGGATCCAGTTGGGAAGGAATGGACGGCATCATCGGATAGTCATTCTTTTCATATTGCTGCATAGTTGCATTCCAATTTACCGCGCCTACTAAAGGAACATTTGCCCCTTCTTTCAGTTTCGCTGTCCCAGTGATTTTAAGTTCCACTGGATACCCCATTGCAGGAACAACTAGCCTTAATCCGTTTTCACCATATGCGGTTTTATGAACTATCCCAGATTGATCATTTACAAGACCTACAACATTTTCAAAAGTGAAATTTTCGTCTAAAGTCACTATAATCTCTGTAATATATTCGCTACTCGGTACAGTTACAGTATTACTTTCTAAAGGTAAACCTTCTGATTTTAATTTGTTAACTGCGCTACTTTTTAGTTCATCCGTTGGCAAAGCTTTTAACTCATTTGTAAAATTAAAATCATCTCCAAAAGCATTACGGTGACTACTATAGTATTTTTTCGAGAGCGCGATAACATTTTTGTACATTTCTTCATCAAGCCCAATAGAAACTAATTGCTCCGTATTATATGTTGGTAAAGCTTTAATTGTATTGACAAGCATATTATTAAAACCAACATTAACATCTTCTCCAGCTAAATCTTTCAAACCGATTTCATTTAATCTATCAGAGTAGTCATTTTCTTGTAAAATCCGTATTAAATCTTTACTTACAGCAGTTCGAAAATCATTTTCAAGTGTCCCCGTAATTTCTGCATCTAGGGCTTCCATTCGCGCATTGGTTTCCGTGATATAGTTTTGCAAAGCCTGGGTCTGAGATAATAAAGAATTATTTCCTTCTAAAATTTGGAACTCCGAAGTCATTTGATTATTGGCTTTTTCGAGTGCTGCAGTTTGCGTTCTAATATCGTCTGCTGTCAAAGAAGCGTCAAATGCCTGTAAGTTTTCCGCAAATTTAGCACCAAAAGGAGCATTTTCTTCTTGCGTTTTTGTAAAAGCGTCCATGTTTTTCATATGTTCCGTATTTTCTTGTTTAGCAGTATTTAAACTTTCTTCAAATTCCTTCATTATTTCCTGAAATCCTTGAAAACTTTCTTTGGAAGTACCGGTATAATCTTGGACCGTTTTAAATTGTTGTGTGTAATTTGATAGCGGATTATTGATATCTTTATTATAGATTGCGTCGTACTTCTTCTCTTCTTTCACTAAGGTTCCGATGTTATCTTGCGCTTCTTGCAACGTTGTTAAAATGCTCGCGAAATAAACATCAATAATCCGCGAATTGAAATCTTCTAGTACAGAAGCTGCTGTTTTTTCCGCTTCTGCTTTTAAATCGCTATTTCCCACGTCGTTTACTTTATAGCTAATCATCACTTTTTCTGGAGCATCTGAAGTCATCGATAAAGCTTTTGTCGAAAAGTCACTTGGAATAACAATCATCATATTGTATACATCTCGCTTTAAGCCACTTTCTGCAACACCACGGCTTACAACGTACCATTCATGTTCATCGTCTTTTTCAATACTTTTTACAAACTGGTTCCCGAACTCTACTCGCTTTCCTTGGAACTTATCGCCTTGATCCTCGTTTACAAGCGCAATAGTCATTTTATGCGCTTTTTTAACGCTCTCTTTTTCTTTATTTGCTCCTTGGTTTAAGGCCAAATAAGTAATGCCAGCCGACAGAAAAATCGCCAAGGTTAAAAAGAGTAAAATACTCCATTTTACTTTCTTCATTCATATCCCACTCCCGCTGTGTCTTTTTTATATTAATACCTTTTTAGGCATATACTTTCTATTTTAGAAAAAGCCATGCAAAAAACTGCATGGCTTTTCGTAAAGCATCCAACTATATTTGTATGTATGCCCCACTTTTTGTTGATTTTTAGAATCCGAAGTTTTGAGAAAGTTGTTGATCGTGCTCTTCTACTGCGTTTGCTGTCTTCTCAAGTTGATCATTAATTTGATCCATCAAGTTAGCGAATTCAGTCACTTTTGGTTTTAATTGCTCAAATTGCTCATCAAAACGTACAAAAGCTTGACCTTCCCATTCGCTACGAAGTTGATCTTGTAGCTGGCTCAAACGGCTTAGAATATCCTCAATATCTCTACCACTTTGACCGTAAGTTTTAGCGCGATCACGTAGTTCACTAGGACTCATACGAATTTGACCTGACATTCACTTCATCTCCTCTTATTATCTATTGTGAATAAGATATCACTTTCAAATTATATCATGAATTCACAAAACAAAATGTGACAGAAATACGAATAAAACAGCTAAAAAGTATTGGTACGTAAGCTTTTTAAGGTGTTGCCCCCATAAGTAAAGATGTGTTTTTCACAATCTATATTCTCTTTTGTTAACTTATTCAACTTTTCAAGCTATGAATTGTATACTTTCTCGCAATCATAACCATTTTTTTACACTCAAAAAGCCTCTCTAGGAATACAACCTAGAGAGGCTTGATAATGACACTATTAAGCTAAACGCCATACACTTTTAATTACGTGTGTTTGAGCACGATCAGGACCTACAGAGAACATGGAAACTTGAACACCAGTAAGTTGCGCGATACGCTCCATGTAATGACGACAGTTCACTGGAAGGTCATCAAGTGATGTAACCCCAGTAATATCTTCCGTCCAACCTGGAAGTTCTTCATAAACAGGTTCGCAACGAGCTAAGTCTTTCAAGCTTGCTGGGAATTCTGTAATTGTTTTTCCGTCTAATTTATAAGCTACACAGATTTTAAGTGTCTCGATTCCTGTCAAAACATCAAGTAGTGTTAACGATAAATCTGTTAATCCACTAACACGACGCGCATGACGAACCACTACACTATCAAACCAACCTACACGACGCGGACGACCAGTAGTTGTACCATATTCATGACCAACTTCACGAATAGTGTCACCAATAGAATCAAATAATTCTGTTGGGAAAGGACCATCACCAACACGCGTTGTATAAGCTTTCGCCACACCAACAACATGATTGATTTTTGAAGGGCCAACACCACTACCAATAGTTACACCACCAGCAATCGGGTTACTTGAAGTTACAAACGGATATGTCCCTTGATCAATATCAAGCATAACCCCTTGCGCACCTTCAAATAATACACGTTTGCCATCATCTAATGCATCATTTAAAACAACAGACGTATCGCAAACATATTCTTTAAATTGTTGACCATAGTCATAATATTCGTCTAAAATATCTTCTAGTTTAAAGCCTTCTAGTTCGTAAAAACGTTCTAATAGACGGTTTTTCTCACCAAGATTATGTTCTAATTTTTCTTTAAAGGTTTCTTTATCTAGTAAATCAATAATACGAATACCTACACGCGCTGCTTTATCCATGTAAGCTGGACCGATACCTTTTTTTGTTGTACCGATTTTGTTTGCGCCTTTACGTTCTTCGTCAGCTTCATCAATACGAATGTGATACGGTAAAATAATGTGCGCGCGGTTAGAAATACGCAAATTAGAAGTATCCACGCCTTTATCATGAAGATATTTTAATTCTTCCACTAAAGCTTTTGGATCAACAACCATACCGTTACCAATAACACTAATTTTTTCTTTGTAAAAGATACCTGATGGAATTAAGTGTAATTTGTACGTTACGCCATCAAACTTAATTGTATGACCTGCATTGTTCCCACCTTGATATCTAGCAATCGCTTCTGCATTTTCGGAAAGAAAATCTGTAATCTTCCCTTTTCCTTCATCGCCCCACTGTGTTCCTACTACAACAACTGAAGACATTTAAACACCTCATTTAATTGGTCTTTGATAGCTACAAGCTTTTCATAGCCTCTTCATTTTCCACTATACATTGTACCGTTTGCCACCAAAATAGTCAATGGATTTACGAACATTGATTTGCAAGGTAATTTTATCGTTCGCTTTTTTAATCCTTTTACAGGAATTTCAAAGTCCATTAATAGTAATACGTTACCTTTTTGCATAAAATAAAAACCTTGCGAACTCCAAATCTAATTTGAATTTCACAAGGTTTCCTCATTAAGCCATTGCGTCGTCGTACCGCACTTCTAAATTCACAAACTTATTGTATTCTTTTACAAAGGCTAGTTTCACATCACCAACTGGACCATTACGTTGTTTCGCAATGATAATCTCAATTGTGCCATCATTTTCACCTTCCCGGTCATAGTAATCTTCCCGGTATAAAAAGGCTACAATATCCGCATCTTGCTCAATCGAACCAGATTCACGAATATCTGACATCATTGGTCGTTTATCTTGACGTTGCTCTACACTACGAGATAGCTGTGAAAGTGCAATAACTGGCACTTCAAGTTCCCGCGCTAAAGCTTTTAACGACCGAGAAATCTCAGAAACTTCTTGTTGCCTATTTTCGCCACCACGACCGCTCCCTGCAATCAGTTGCAAGTAATCGATTACGATCATACCAAGACCTGCTTCTTGTTTTAAACGACGGCATTTGGAACGAATCTCATTCACCCGAACGCCTGGTGTATCATCAATATAAATCCCAGAATTAGAAAGTGTACCCATAGCGATTGTCAGCTTTTGCCAATCATCACTCGTTAAAGCACCCGTCCTCAAATTCTGTGCATTAATATTTCCTTCCGCACAAAGCATACGCATAACAAGTTGTTCCGCACCCATTTCCAAACTAAAAATGGCCACATTCTCATCGGTTTTCGTTGCAACATTTTGCGCAATATTTAGGGCGAATGCTGTTTTACCAACGGAAGGACGCGCGGCAACAATAATTAAATCATTCCGTTGAAATCCAGCTGTCATTTTATCCAGCTCGTTAAATCCAGTTGGAATCCCAGTAATGTCACCTTTGCGATTATGCAAAATTTCAATATCATCATATGTTTTAACAAGAACATCTTTAATATTCTTGAACGCCCCAACATTTTTGCGTTGCGAAACTTCCAAGATGCTCTTTTCCGCCTCGTCCATAAGCATATCGAGCTCGTCCTCGCGCGAATAACCATCTGTCGCAATTTGTGTAGCCGTTCTAATTAAACGTCTCAGAAGCGCCTTGTCCTCGATAATATGCGCATAGTATTCTAAGTTAGCAGCAGTTGGCACAGCTCCGGATAGTTCCGTCAAATATGGCAAACCACCCGCATCCTCCAAATTACCTTTGGCAGCAAGCGCCTCATAAACCGTTAATACGTCGACAGCTTTCCCGTGGTCATTCAAATCAAGCATCGTTTCAAAAATGATTTGGTGACCAGTACGATAAAAATCATCCGGCATTAAAATTTCAGAAGCGGTAATCAGCGCATTCGGCTCAAGAAATATCGCGCCCAGTACAGCTTGTTCGGCTTCAATATTTTGTGGTGGTGTTCTGTCCTGGAAATTATTGTCCACTGTCTTACGCTCCCTTAAGAAAAATTATTCTTCACTCACATGTACATCAAGTGTTGCCGTTACTTCATGGTGCAATTTCACCGGCACCTTCGTATGTCCTAAAGCTCGAATTGCTTCTGGTAAGTCCATTTTACGTTTATCTATTTTAATACCATGTGTTTTTTCAAGCGCTTGAGCAATTTGTTTAGATGTAATAGAACCAAACAATCTACCGCCTTCACCAGACTTCGCTTTTAATTCCACTGTTAAATTTTCCATTTTTTCTTTCAAAGCTTTTGCTTCAGCTAGTTCTTCCGCAGCTAATTTATCTTCTTTTTTCTTTTGCGCTGAAAGAGTGCTTAAAGCCGCATTGTTAGCCTCAACTGCGTAACCATTTTTAATTAAAAAATTGTTTGCGTAACCATCAGCAACATTTTTAGTTTCACCTTTTTTCCCTTTACCTTTTACGTCTTTTAAAAAAATAACTTTCATAATTATGTTTCTCCCTTCCAATACGCATCAATGGCGCTAATTAATTGTTTTTCTGCTTCTGCAATTGTAACATCTTTAAGCTGTGTGGCTGCATTCGATAAATGTCCGCCACCGCCTAGTTTTTCCATAATGACTTGCACATTGATTTGACCAAGCGATCTCGCGCTAATCCCGATTAATTTATCCGGACGTAGCGTAATAACAAAGGATGCCTGCACGCCTTCCATCGAAAGCATCGTATCTGCTGCCTGAGCTGCAATAACCGTGCCGAATTCCTCGTCTTCATGTCCAGTCGCAATTGCCATACCATCATGATAAATTTCAAGCGACTCCACTAAACGACTCCGCTGTGTAAAAGTAGTAATATCTTCCTTCAAAAATTGCTGAACCAAAATCGTGTCCGCACCAAGCGACCGTAAATAACTTGCCGCATCAAACGTTCGCGACCCCGTCCGAAGCGTAAAGTTCTTCGTATCAACAACAATCCCAGAAAGAAGCGCAGTTGCCTCGATTTTCCCAACCTGCTCTAAATCCGGTTGGTACTCAAATAACTCCGTAATTAGTTCGGCAGTGGAGGATGCATATGGTTCGATATAAACAAGCACCGGACTTCCAACAAATTCCTCTGAACGACGGTGATGATCGACAACTACCACATTCGTAGCCGAGTCAAGCAATTCCTTATTAATAACCATCGAAGGTTTGTGCGTATCAACAACCACAAGCAAACTCTTCTCCGTGATATTTTCTAGCGCAACTTGCGGTGTAACAATATTTTTAATCACATTTGGATATTCTTCAATTTCATTCATTAATCGCTTCACATCTGGACTCATTTTGCCAGGTTCCACAACCACATAAGCATTCCGATTATTCATCTCAGCAATCCGCATCACTCCAAGACTCGAACCAATTACATCCATATCCGGATAGCGGTGCCCCATAACAAAAACTTGATCACTTTGCGTAATCAGCTCTTGCAAAGCTTGCGAGATAACACGTGCACGGACACGAGTCCGTTTTTCCATCGGATTTGTTTTCCCGCCATAAAAACGCACTTTTCCTTCAGGTTGCTTAATTACGACCTGATCGCCGCCGCGCCCTAAAGCAAGGTCCAAACTAGACTGTGCCAAATCCGCCAGCTGAATCAAATCATCTTCCTTATAACCAATCCCAATACTAAGCGTTAATGGGATATTTTGCTTCGACGTCCGTTCGCGAATCCGGTCCAAGATTTGAAACTTCTCTTCCTCCAACCGCTTCAACATTTCCTCTGTCAAAAAGGCCATAAAACGATCCGTAGAAATCCGTTTCAAATAGATACGATGCTCCCTGGCCCAGTTAGTCAACATCGACGTCACCAAATTATTTAAAGCGCTACGTCGTCTATCATCCATGCCCTGCGCCCATTCATCATAATTATCTAAGAAAATAACCGCAAAAACAGATTTATTCGCCTGAAATTTCTTATTTAAATCATAATATTCTGTTCGGTCATATAAATACAAGATTCGTTCCTTACGCTTTACTATCGTATCAAAACGGTGATCACGCCAAGCAATCGACATAATTCCCTTCTCATCATTTCCAGTAATAACGTCCAAAAATTCCGGTCCTACTTCTTCCAAAGATTCCCCAATCAGCTCTGCCTTATCAAAGTATTTCGACATAAACGGGTTAACCCATTCGATTTTGTAATGTTCATCATACAGAAGTATTCCCATCGGCATTTCAACAAGCGCTTCTTCTTCACTACGCTTAATCCGATACGTTAAATTCGAAACATATAATTGAACGTCTTCATTCAAGCGATATTCAAAATAAAACATCGCAACCGTAAGAATAATCCCACCAACAACAACTAACGCAGAAAGCCACCACGAAAAAAAGAACGTGATTACGCTCAAAATAATTGTCGCCGCAATCAGACCGTATAATGGATATTTAAGCATTCGTTTTTGAAAATAGCCTGACATTTCATCCAGCTCCCCATTTTTTTACATACCTTTTGTCTGAATTTGAGTATCTATATCATAACATAAATTTAACTAACAATTCATCACTATTATTTTACCCATATTTCCTCATTTCATCAAACCCGAACATGGCACTGTACAAAAAAAGCGACCTTCAAGGCCACTTTTATAGACTCAAGCTTTTAATTAATTTCGACGATGCATAACAATTTTCTCCATTAGACATCTTCACCACACCTTTTGTCGTATCTAATTCGTGAATATTTTTCTTATTCACAATATATGACCTGTGGCACCGATAAAACGATTCGTCCAACATTTTCTCAATATTCTTCAACTTACCATAAAACTCCACCTGACGATTTTTGCCATGTAAAATTACTTTATGAATAGTTGGCGCTGTCTCAAAAAACAAGATATCATCTAACAACTCATGAATAATCTTCTTATCCGATACTTTAAATGTAAAATACTTCTGCATATCTTGGTCATTAGAAATTCGTTCTTCCGCTTGCTTCATACAAGAAAGCACTCGGTCATGCAACATATCAATATCGTCTTTAATGATATAATCAAGCGCTTCCACCTTATACGTGAAAGTCATATAACTTAATTCCGCATGTGTTGTAATAAAAATAATGAAACCGCGCGGATCAAATTTCCGAATTTCTTGAGCTAATTCAAAACCATTCATGTCCGGTTGTCCTAAATCAATGTCTAAAAAATAAAGTCCCATACCTTGATGTGTAGGCATTCGTGATACTAACTCAAACGGATCTCCTGTTGAAAGTTCTAACTTCATATCAAAATGTTCAACCATAATATAGTCTTCAATATATTTCGTTAACCTTTCTCGCTGCATTCTGTTATCTTCACAAATAAAAACCGGTAGCATAAATTCATCCCCATTCTTCTACATAATTTCTAATTCTTGAATAACTTCTCTATTGGTCACTTTCGTATCTAAGGCAACATGCGAATATTTTTTCATAATCTCCCGCAAACTAGCAAGACCTAATCCACGACCTTCTCCTTTTGTAGAGAAACCTTCTTCAAATATCTTATAAATCGGCGGCATATTCACCGGTAAGCTGTTCGCGAACACAATGATAATGCTATCGCCTTTTTTCACGAACGCGATTCGAATAACTGGATTTTCACAAGTTAGCGCTGCTTCAACCGCATTATCCAGCAATATCCCAACAACTTTACATAAGTCTATGCTGTCCATCGAAATCTTATCAATCGGTTCAACTACTTCCAAAATCGCATCAATTTTTAACTCCTGAGCTCGTATTAATTTAACAGCCAGCAAGCCCTTCAGTTCAATGACATGAATATTTTGAAGTAATGAAATCTTATAGTTATTCGATTCAATTGTTTTATTTATAGGTACAATATTATTTTCAAAGTAATACTTCAAACCCGGCATATCATCATTATCAATATATCCTACAAGCGTTGACAGGATATTCACATAATCATGACGAAAAACGCGCATTTCTCTATGCAGGGACTCTAATGTAGTAACATAATCCTGTAACTGTTCTAGTTGTTCCTTCTGATTCTGTACTTTAAGTTCGTTGGTTGCAGTGTTTATCACAACCGTCACAATAACTATTAACAAAATGGTGTACCCTGTAAAAATAAGGGTATTAATCTTCAAAACTGATCCATCGAATCCCGCTATTGATCCCGCATAAATGTTCATATAGAACGCTAAGACAGTAAGAGCAACGATAGAAAAAATAATATATGCATATTTTCTATGTTCTACAAATCTAGAAATATTAACTTTTTCAATCAATTTTCTAAGAAGAAACGAAAATACCAACAAATTCGCCAACATTCCCGCACAATAAATTAACGTTGGTAACAGTTCATTAAATATCTCATCATATTTAAAGTTCAAACCCGGTACTAAAATAAAACCTACTATAGAGTCACTAATAGTAAGTAAAATAATAACCACAAGCGTAATAGAAGCTGAAACTACTACATTTTTATTTTTCCAATATAAGGCACTTACAAAAACCAGTAACACAAAAATCATCGACCAATACTGAACTAATGTAAATAAAGGGAAGGCTAGCATAGCAATTGCTATAGTAACCAATCCCTCTTTAATTGAAAAAACTTTATTCGTCAAAATCTGGATTGCTATAAAAATACCCGTTATCTGTATAATTGCCATCAAAATACTAAACATATTAGTCCTCCACTGTCTAAAATATCTATGTTTAAATATGTAAGTTTGCCTTCTTTTTATTTTAGCATGAATTTTGACGTTATACAGTTTTTAATTTATTTATTTTCGTTTTTTTCTTGCATTTTTACAAATGGACTTTTTGGTTCGTATACAAACATGAAGCAAGCTTTACTCATAGAAGAATCCGCAACTTTCATGGATTGTTCTTCTAGTTTTCTAGAAAGGAATTTACCAACTGATTTATTCATATTTTTCATAGTTCCGATACCTCCTTCTTAATAGTTTGTAAGTAAGTGGATTAATACTTATCACCTGAAACAAAGATCCTATCATGATTAATGTTTTCATCTCTGCGAATGGTAGTAGTAACGCAATTCCCGTTAAAATTAGCGTTCCTATCATCGCTTTTCTTTTTAGTGTTTTTCGGTGTTCTTCACCGATTAAAGGCAAATTCTCTGTATCTGCCGGAGCGAATAAAAACATGTTGAGTAGTATAAATGCAAATGTGCCTAAAACAATCCAATTATTAGAGGGGACATTTTGAAAAACAAATGGCGCAAGCACAAACATCATCAAACTAATTAACGTACAATTCAATGTTTTGGTTGCGTGTAATCCAAAAGAATACCGTCTAAGCCATAAATATGACAGATGCACTGTCACTGTTTGCAGTAAAAGCCCTGTTACTAAGGCAATACCGTATACGAGAGCAAACTTCATGACATTAATTAAAATTATTTCCAGCCCATATTTTACTTTTAAATAACCTTCTTCATCATCTTTCCAGCGGTCTTTCGAAATCAAAACATCCGCCATTCTTTCTGACAAAGGGACTTTTGCGGTAAAATTACTCAACTAATTCACCTCCACTAATATTTTACAACGAATTTACCTATAATAACCAAAAATGTAATGAAATGTCCGATTCTTGTCATGAACGACCAAAAAACAGCAAAATTTCCGATTTTTTGGATACAGTTCAGAATATTCAAACGTGTAAAAAGAACTGTATGATAGGTTTAAAAACCCATATTAATATTTTATTTCAGTAATTTTATTCATAAAAAAAGGCGACTGTGAAAGAATATTCACAGCCGGACTCCTCTACCTATTTAATCATCTTGTTCTGTTTGAAGAACATCTAAGGTTTTTGCATTTAGTTTAATTTCGTATTTATTATTGTCTTGTTTTACAGTAACTTCATAATAAGTTGTATCTAATTCTCTTTCTATTTTCCAACTTGTTACGTCGCCTGATTGCTCTGATACAGCTTTATCCATGGCTTCTTTTGGTGTTTTAATACCATTTAAGTCGATTTTCTCGTTTTCTTTTTCTACTCCACCAGCATCTTCTCGGTCAAGTCGATCTGTTTCATCACTTAGTTGTTCTTTTGTTTCAGCGTCGAACTTCATTTCGTATTCATTATCATTTGAAATTCCATCAACTTTATACACATATTTCCCCAAGCCTTTTTCTAATTCAACGCTAGATATTTCTGCATCACTATGTTTGTCTTTGAATGCATTAATCGCGTCTTCATAACTCATATCGAAGCTTTTGTTTTGCAAGCTATCTGATGAACTTTCATTATTACTGCTTTTGCTACTAGTAGTTTCGTTTTTGCTATTATTTGATGATGTATCCTTATCATCGTTAAAACTACATGCTGACAAAGCTCCTACTAATAATACTGCCACCCCTACTGTTGCTAATTTTTTATACATATTTGTTTCCCCCTGTGCATTTTTTTACTTCTCTTTAAGAATAACATGAATAGTTAACCTTAACTTCCTCCTTAGGTCTTAGGTTTGCAAGGCTTAAGATCTAAGTCAATAAAAAACAGCCTAGAAATAAATTCTAGACTGTTAAAATTAACTTATTTTTCTTCAGCAACAAATGGTAGTAATGCCATTTGGCGTGAGCGTTTGATAGCAACAGTAAGTTTACGTTGATATTTAGCGCTTGTTCCAGTTACACGACGAGGTAAAATTTTACCACGTTCGGAAACGAATTTTTTAAGAAGTTCTACATCTTTATAGTCGATATGCGTAATACCATTGGAAGTAAAGTAACATACTTTTTTCCGACGGCGTCCGCCTCTGCGTCCTCCAGCCATTGAAAGTTCCTCCTATCTTAAAGTTCAAACCGCTAAAATGATTTTAGAATGGCAAATCGTCATCAGAAATGTCGATTGGCTTACCATCACTTGCAAAAGGATCATTGTTAGTGGATTGATAATTTTGATTTTGAGATTGTTGCTGGTCCTGTCCGAATCCACCGTTATTTGTAGGTGCTTGTCCGAAGTTATTTCCACCGTTATTATAATTATTGTTGTTATTGCCACTTTGATAGTTATTTCCGCCACCGCCATTAGAATTACGCGGTTCAAGGAATTGAACACTCTCTGCTACAATTTCAGTCACATAAACACGTTTGCCATCGTTCCCCTCGTAATTACGAGTTTGAACGCGACCATCAACGCCCGCCATGCTTCCCTTCTTCAGGAAATTAGCAACGTTTTCTGCCGGTTTACGCCAAACAACACAATTAATAAAGTCGGCTTCTCGTTCTCCTTGTTGGTTAGTGAAAGTACGATTTACAGCTAATGTAAAAGTCGCAACAGCCACGCCTGCTGGAGTGTAACGTAATTCAGGATCTTTTGTTAAGCGTCCTACAAGTACTACACGATTCATCATGCAAAACCAACCTCCTCTCGTTTAGTAAATCAAGGTCCTAGCCTTGAATAAATTCTTATGCTTCTTCTTTAATTACCATATGACGAATGATATCATCAGAAATTTTAGCTAAACGGTCAAATTCGTTGATAGAATCTGCTTTATCAGCGTTTAATTTCACGATGTGGTAAAAACCATCACGATAGTCATTAATTTCGTATGCTAAGCGACGTTTACCCCATTCTTTTGATTCGATGATCTCCGCACCATTTTCAGTTAAGATTCCGTCAAAGCGTTCTACAACAGCTTTTTTCTCATCTTCTTCAATGTTTGGGCGAATGATGTACATAATTTCGTACTTTCTAGCCATCTACTCTACACCTCCTTGTGGTCTTAAGCGGCTCTGATATAGCATGAAATCACACCATATCCCTGAAATTCAGACTGCCTTTAGCAAGCCTTAAAATCAAGAGCGAGCAAGGAATAATTTATAATTACTCACAATAAAATATTATATCATAGCGCAAACTAACCAGCAAGATATTTCTTGAAAATTCTGGTGTGAAAATACTATAGCACATCTCAAAATCACCGACAATACTTTTAGCGAAAGTCTTGTTTTGAAGGGGCATTTTCATTTTTTTTAGCCTATTTTAGATTTTCTCTAGAGAGTGGCATTGTCATACATCTTGGTCCACCACGACCTCTAGAAAGCTCCGAACTAATTACTTCATGAACCTTGATGCCCGCACTTCTTAAAAGGTCATTTGATACTTGATTTCGATCATATGTAATTACTTCTCCAGGAGCAATTGCAAGCGTATTTGCCCCATCATTCCATTGTTCCCGCGCAGAAACAATTACATCTTCTCCGCCGCAAGGAATAAAATCAACTTCTGGCTCTCCCAAAACCTCTGCAATCACATGAACGAAATCTCTGCGCGGAGTAATTTCCAGCCCATTCTCGTTTTTTTCCAAAATATAAACATTTAGTTCACCTTGTTGATTTTGAATCGCTGGATGAATCGTGAACTGTGCGTGATTAACCATTGTGAAAACTGTGTCCAAATGCATAAATGACCTTGTCTCTGGAATTTCAACCGCTAAAACTCGTTTAATTTTTGGAGAACGACTAAACAAACTTTCCGCAAGCCGTTCGACTGCTCGCGCGTCTGTTCGCTCAGATACGCCGACAAGAATAGTTTCTTCAGTCAAAACCAACTCATCTCCACCTTCTAAAGAAAATGGCTCCTCACGGCCTGACCACACAGGGATTTCTTGATTACTAAAACGTGGATGATGTTTTAAGATTAGCTCAATAAACATCGACTCCCGCCTTCTTGCTGGCTGAAACATTTTATTAATCGTTACACCGTTTCCAATAACAGCTGCTGGATCTCGAGTGAAATATAAATTTGGCAACGGATCTAGGAAAAACGGATATTGTTCATCCATCATTTCATTTAAATGTTTCTTTTTGCGCTCGGGGATTTCTGATTTTTTCAAACCAGACATAAGTTTCCTAATCATTTCTTCCTCGTTAAAAGACATCAAATAATCTCGCACATATAGCGCACTTTCGTCCATTTGATTAGATTCTTTAATCATTTTCGTTAAAAAGGACTCTTTATTGTTCGCTTCTCGCAATGCTTCAGCGGCTAGTTTTTCTAAGTAGACTACTTCAATGTTTGAATCTCTCATTGTTTTAACAAAAAAATCGTGTTCCTTCTGCATCATTTTTAAATACGGTATATCATCAAACAATAGAGATTCTAGGTATTCTGGTGTAATATTTTCAAGTTCAGAACCCGGCCTCTTTACAAGAACTGTCTGGAGTTTGCCAATTTCGGATGTAATGTTTAATGCTTTTTCCATTTTCATCACCTCTTCCTAACTAATTACCCTAAAAGTTTGTCATATATGCGAGAGATTTCCCGGGAAATAAAAAAAGCACAGAGATTATTCTGCGCTTTTTTTGTCCATTTTACTTTTAATGAACGAAACTACCATTGGGATAACGGAAACGACAATAATTCCGATTACTACTAACGAGAAGTTATCTTTTACGATTGGGAAGTTTCCAAAGAAGTATCCTGCAAGCGTACAAAGTAATACCCAGACTGTTGCTCCTAAAATATTATAATTTAAGAAATAGCGATAATTCATACGGCTTGCTCCAGCTACAAATGGCGCGAATGTGCGAATAAAAGGCATGAATCTAGCAATAAAAATTGTTTTTCCACCATGTTTATTGAAGAACGCCTCCGCTTTTTCCATTTTTTCTTTGTTTATTAGTTTTCCAAACCAGCTATCTTCTGGTATGGATGTGCCAATTTTTTTACCGATATGGTAGTTCACTGTGTCACCTAGAACCGCAGCTAACCATAAAGTAATGATTAGGGGAACAATATGTAAGATTGAACCATCTAATACAGATAATGCTCCAGCCGCAAAAAGTAATGAATCTCCTGGTAAAAACGGAAATACTACCAATCCAGTTTCTATAAAAACAATCAAGAACAAAATGATGTAAGTCCAAATTCCAAAATTATTAATAATCTCCACTAAATGTTGGTCAATGTGTAAAATGAAATCAATGATGTAAGTAATAAAATCCACCAGGCACTCACTTCCTCTTCTTTTTTTAAACTCAAATTCCATTCTATCATAAATCAACATTGCTTGTATCAGACTTGTGACTTATTTATCAATTCTTAACAATTAAAAACTACTAGGTTCATCTTCCATAAACTGATATAGGATTAGCTCCATAATTGCAATTGTAGAGATACGAGAAGTGATGTCTAAATTATTCATTTCAATTTCATCTGTAAAAATATATAAATTAATATCACTCATATTTTGAATAATATTATTATCAGCCCCGGTAATCGAAATCAACATGGGCGTTTCATTTCTGCTTTTTAGTTTTTGGGCAGTTTGGATTAATTCAATGTCATGTCCACCATACGTAAGGATAAAAACCAAATCATCTTTACCTATGTGCGGCAATACAGCTTGACGATATTGATAATCTTCAGGAAACTCTACCAAAAAACCGCTCATTGTATAGAGATATTTGATGTATTTTGCAGCATGTTTACTCAGCCCTTTAGCAAAAAAATAAATTCGTGGTTTGTTTACTAGTTTTTTGGTGATTTTCGTGATTTTACTTGGTTCTAAAACTCTGACAGATTCAATAATGTTTTTCAAATATTCTTCACGATAATCCGACTGTTCTACGACAAATGGGGACGGTTTTAACTCTGTATGCCCAAGTAAAGTGAACTTTAAGACCGTTGTAAACTCGCTATAACCAGTAAATCCAAGCTTTCTTACAAAACGCAAAAAAGTGGTTGTTGAAACAAAACATTCTGCAGAAACTTCTCGAATGCTTTGATTTTTAATTAAATTCATATTCTTAACGACATAGTCAAATAAAATTCGCTCATTTCGAGTTAGGGAAGCTACAGTCTTACTGGAAATTTCGAAAAAGTCCATACTTCAATTCTCCTTTTTATTCACGTATCGTACTTTTATCAGGGAGATGTTGCGTGATACAGTGAATATTTCCGCCGCCTAGCAAAATCTCACGTGCTTTAATCCCCACAACTTTCCTATCAGGATATAACTTTTCAAGTAATTCCTGCGCATCTTTATCTTTTGGATCATCAAACAGCGGGAAAATAATGGCACCATTCGCTGTATAGTAATTTACATAACTAGCAGCTAATCGATCTCCAGCCTGTCTAGGGAAAGTTCCATTAATCGCCTCCACACCTTCACTCTCTGCTTGTGTAATAAGCACTGGATCCGGACAATGTAGTTTATGTATTATAAACTTCCTTCCCTTAGCGTCTGTTTTGTTAGCTAAAATATCATAACATTCTCTTGAAATTTCATACTGTGGATCACTTTTGTTATCCGTCCAAGATAAAACAACTTCTCCAGGTGCCACAAAGTTAAAAATATTATCTACATGTCCGTTTGTTTCGTCAAGATAGAAGCCGTGCTTAAGCCAGATTACCTTTTGTACATGAAAATATTTTTTTAAAGTTTGTTCGATTTCTATTTTGGTTAAATTCGGGTTTCTTCCTTCTGATAAAAGGCACTCTTCTGTCGTAACTAGTGTCCCTTCGCCATCTACATGAATGGAACAACCTTCTAAAATAAAATCTTTCTGGGAGTAGTAATCGATTCGCTCTAAATCACAAACTTTTTTTGCAATTTGATTATCCTTATCCCACGGGAAATATAGACCATCAAGAAGACCACCCCAAGCATTAAATCCCCAGTCAACACCGCGCATATCTCCCTTATCGTTCACCAAAAAACTTGGTCCATAATCGCGTATCCATGCATCGTCATTACTCATTTCGATAACACGAATGGTATCTGGAAGTTCTTTACGAGCATTTTTATATTGATTTGGTGACACAAACATAGTGACTGGCTCAAAATTTGAAATAGCGACTGCAACTTCTTTATAGTTTTGTTGCGCTGGTTTCCCACCAAGCCGCCAATTATCAGGTCTTTCTGGCCAAATCATGAAACAGCCAATATGAGGTTCGTATTCTCCTGGCATTCTGAATCCGTCCTCTACCGGCAACCCTTTCAGTTGTCCCATCCTCATTCTCCTCCTATTACTTCATAAACACATTATACATGAAATACTGTTTTACAAGACAAAAACCGAGTAACAATTACTCGGATTTTCGTCCTATTTTACTAGCCTGCAACAATCATTGTTCCCGCCCCATGTTCTAGCATGGCGCCAATATTTTCAAGCGATGTGATTATTGCTTTGGCATTTGGTCTTTCTTTGACAAAAGCTGCCGCTGCTTCGATTTTGGGTAACATACTGCCTGCTGCAAACTGTTTCTCATCAATATATTTTTCTAATTCTGAAACGGTCACTCGTTCGAGTTTCTTTTGATTTGGCTGATTATAATTGATATAAACATTTTCTACCCCTGTTAAAATAACCAACAAATCCGCACCAACTAGTTCTGCAAGTTTTTCAGAAGCAAAATCTTTATCGATTACGGTTTCTACCCCAGATAAATCAAGGCCATTTTCAACGACTGAAACCCCACCTCCACCAGCAGAAATAGTCACAACGCCACTATCAACCAATTGTTTAATAATCTCATGTTCTTTAATACTAAGCGGGCGAGGAGATGGTACGACTTTGCGGTAACCTCGGCCAGCGTCCTCAAGAAATATTGCGCCAGTTTCTGCCATCTCCTTTTCAGCCTCTTCTTTAGTAAGAAAAGGACCAATTGGTTTGGTAGGTTTTTCAAAAGCAGGATCATCTTTATCCACGACAACTTGTGTGATTAATGAAACGGCTACTTTATCTAGCCCATGTTTTAAAAATGCTTTATCTAGCGCATTTTGCATCCAGTAGCCAATGCTCCCTTGCGTCATCGCGACACACGTATCAAGCGGCATTGCTGGATTCTTTTCAGAAGCTCCCGCATGTTGTTGTAGCATTAGGTTGCCTACTTGCGGTCCATTTCCATGTGAAATAATTAAATCATCCCCGTTTTCGATAAATTGCACCAAATATTCTGCTGTTTTTTCAAGTGCACTTTGTTGCGCTTCAGCACTGGCATCACTCGATAAAATTGCATTTCCACCAAGCGCCACGACTATTTTTTGATTCATGCTGTTCACTCCTTATCCTCTTGGCACCTGCTGAGTAATACAGTGAATATTTCCGCCGCCAAGTAAAATTTCTCTTGCTTTTACACCGACCACTTCACAGTTTGGATAAAGTTGTTGTAATTTTTCACGGGCAAGTTCATCATTTGGATCTCCAAATAGCGGAAAAATCACTCCACCATTAGCTGTGTAGTAATTAATATAACTTGCTGCCAGTCGGTCGCCTTCTTCTCGCGGCAACGTCCCTTCAACAGCATCCACACCTTTGCTTTCTTCATCGGTAATTAAAATTGGCTTTGGTACATTTATTTTATGCACTTCTAATTTACGACCTTTTGCATCAGTTTCATTCGATAAAATATCAAAGCATTCTTTGGAAATTTCATACTGCGGGTCCGTTTCATCATCTGTCCACGCCAGCGCTACTACACCTGGGCGTACATAATTAAAAATATTATCTACATGACCATTCGTTTCATCTAAATAAATCCCTCGTTTTAGCCAAATAATTTTTTCTAAATTCAAGTACTCTTTTAAAACCATTTCGATTTGCTGTTTGGAAAGTTGTGGATTGCGTCCTTCTGATAATAAACATTCTTCTGTCGTTACAAGTGTACCTTCACCGTCGACATGAATGGAACCGCCTTCTAACACAAAATCAGCCAAGCGATAACGATCTTTCCGCTCTAATTCGCATATTTTTTGAGCAACTTGATCATCTTTATCCCACGGGAAGTACAAACCATCGACCAATCCCCCCCAAGAGTTAAATGACCAATCGACTCCACGTACGTCACCAGAATCATTAACAACAAAAGTTGGCCCAGAATCGCGCACCCAAGCATCGTCGTTATCCATTTCAACTACGCGAATTTCATCAGGTAGCATATATCTTGCATTTATATATTGACTAGAACTTGCAACAACAGTAACTGGTTCAAAACGGGAAATCGCTGTCGCCACATCAACAAAAGCTTTTTGTGCAGGCTTAGCTCCTAAACGCCAATTATCTGGTCGTTCTGGCCAAATAATATAGCAACCAGCATGTTTTTCAAATTCCCCAGGCATTCTAAATCCATCTTTTTTAGAAGAACTATCAATCGTTCTCATTTTCTATCTCTCCTTTGTCTTTTCTTTTACCAGCAAGCCAAATACATATTTCACCAACAATCACCGCTACAACGGTTCCAATTAAGATTGGGATTTTTTCATTTAATTCTGCACTCGAACCATTTAATGGTACTGCAGAGAAAATCAAAGTAATAATGAGTAAAATCATTGGTACAAAAGTCATTAAGTAAAGCAAGATTTTGCCACCCGGCACTTTAAATGGACGTTCTCGGTCCGGATCCAACTTACGTAATTTCAAAAACGCTGGGAACATCAAGATATATGAACCTAGTAAAGCAACTACATTTAATGCAAAGAATGCCCAGAAAATATTTTCATTTGGAATAAGTGGTGCCACAACAATTAATACAGAAGCTACAATCCCGTTTAATATACTAGTACCTGTTGGCATATCATTTTTCGGATTTGTTTTTCCAAAAACAGCTGGTAAATCTTTGTTTTTCGCTGCATACATCGCTACATAGTTCACGCCCAGTGCCCAAGACACTAAATTTGCTACTAATGTATACATAAACATAATCCCAATAATAATAACAAATGGGTTAACTCCGCCAATCAGCATAATGAAGCTATCAATAAGACCGCCTGACGTTGAAAGTTCAGAAGTCGGAATTGCTGCCCCCATCCCGAATGCTGCTAGTAAATAGAAGAATGCAATCAAAATCCCACCATAAATAATTGCTTGAGGAATTTGTTTTTTAGGATTTTCCATGTCACTCGCAAGCGTTGTTACCACTTCAAAACCTAAGAAATTGAATAAAATGACTGAAATAAATGATAAACTCTCTAAATCAAAAGTTGGAAGTAATGCTTTTCCAGAAAAGTCATTCGCCAATCCCTTCGTAATCGCAAAATAAATCCCAAGCACACCAAGGCAAAGCATAATTGCCACTTTACAGAAAGCCGCTATATTAAGAATCCATTTACTATCACTCACTGGATAACAACTAACAATAACAACAATCCACACAAAAACGAGCTGAATCAAAATCGAAACCGGCGTCCCAAATGAAACCGGGAAAATTTGCGTAATAACTTCTACAAACAATACCGCTAAACTCGCCATCCAAATTGGATAATTAATCCAGTATAACCAAGCAACACGAGCACCCCATTTTTGGCCGAATGCCCGCTTTACCCAATCATAAATTCCACCTTCATCATCATAGGTTGTCCCAAGCTCAGCCGAAACAAGTCCATATGGTAAGAAAAATAAAATAAGTAACGCAATCCACCAGAAAAATTGAGATGATCCTATCGCCGCTGCTGGCGCGGCAGATTCCACAACCAAAACGACACATACAGCCATAAGAACCGCATCAAATAATCTGAATTTCTTCTTTTTTTCCAAAATGCCCACTCCTCTTTTTAAGTGGGGGGAAGAAAACGGCCAGCGTTCTCTTCTCCTCCTTATTTTGGTATCTTATAAGCCAGCGCCATTTCTAATTAATAACTCTAATTCTGCATCATATTTTTCCGCAACTGCAAAACCCGCTTCTTTCACATACGGATTCATAAAGTACACAAGCAGTGCTCTCATTGCTGTTAAACGATTTTCAGCTTCGTCAATAACAACGGAGTATGGAGCATCGAGCACTTCATCAGTAACCTCTTCACCACGAGTTGCAGGTAGACAATGCATAAACTTCACATGCGGAGCCGCTTTACTGATTAATTCTTTATTCACTTGATATTTAGGATAGAAAGTTTTCATTCGCTCTTCTTCGGAAAGTTCCGCTTCGTATAGGCCATACCAAACATCTGTATAAATGAAATCTGCGTCTTTTAACGCAATGTCCACATCTTCTGTAATTAAATAGCTTCCGCCAGATACTTTGCAGTTTTCTTCAGCAATTTTCAAATGTTCTTCACGTAATTGAAATCCTTTTGGTCCAAATTGAACGAAATCCATTCCAAGTTTTGTTGCCATAAACATTGTAGATGCACATACTTGAGTAGCATCTCCTACAAAGACAATTTTGCAGTCTTCAATTTTCTTTCCTTTGGGAAGGTGTTCAAACATAGTAATTGCATCCCCTAATTCTTGTGTTGGATGGTTGTAATCACTCATTCCATTAATAACAGGAATAGCAGCTGTATTTGCGAGTTCTACTACTGTTTGATGACGTTCAACACGCGCCATCAATATATCTACTAATCTAGAAAGAACTTTAGCTGTATCGCCTACTGATTCATGTCCACCGAGCTGAATTTGTCCAGGAGCTAAATATTCTGCATGACCACCAAGCTGTGTCATTGCTGTTTCAAAAGATACACGAGTTCTTGTTGATGATTGTTCAAAAATCATACCCAGTGTCTTATGTTTTAAAAGTTGTGGGTAATGACCGTTTTTAATAGATTCTTTCATTTTGCGACCAATTTCTATCATAAATAGTATTTCTTCTTTAGAAAAATCTTTTGTGTCGATAAAATCTCTTTTTTTGTTCATTTCTATCACCTCAACCATTTATTTTCTGAACCTTTTCTGGGGCATACTCGAGTATTTCCTTGCCACATGCTCATCATAGTACAAAAAAGATAGTTTTTGAATACGTTTTCTTTTTTTAAGAACAGACGGAATCAGCCTGTAACTCGTTACATTCTGCGTAACATGTAACCCAAATACAAAAAGAAGACTGGAAAAACCCTTCTTATAAGGGTTTCTCCAGTCTATTTGCCTCTCTTAAGCATAGTCACCTGGTTTTGTTTTGCTCTTCATCGCTACACCAAAGTCTGTGTAGATACGTTCTGTTAATTTGTTGCCTTTCAACTCCGCAATGTGATGCGCTAATATTTGGAAAGGAAGAATCATTAGGAACGGCGCTTGATATTCGTCTAAATCTGCCGGTATCAAAAGCGTTCGATCATTTCCAGTTGTACCAAATTTAACTGTATACGTAAATGGTGTATATTTAGATTCATAATTGCGCAACGCTACTAATCGTTCGGTAACGGCGCTTTCTGTTTCTAAAAAGAAGATTCTATGCTGTGGATTTACTTCTAAATATGGTCCGTGCATAAACGCTTCTAAATCAAGACCTTGTGATGGCACGCGGACGGTTTCTGAGAATTTTGTTTCAAATTCTTTGCATGTTCCAACAGTAGGACCATATCCAATAGCTGTAAACTTCGGTGCACTAGCAAATTCTTCTTGCCATTTTTCATAAAATGCTTCTGTTTTGGCAATTGTTGCCGGGATTGCGTCCGTTGCTCGACTAAATGCGTTGATTTCATTATTGAACCTAGTTTCATCAATTTGTGCTGTTTTATACGCAAAATGAAGTCCAGTCAGCATTAATGTTAGAACTGTTGCTGTAAAACCTTTTGTTACGTAGCCAACTCGTTCTTTTCCGGAGCCGATATCAAGCGTAATATCTGCAAACTCAGCAATTTCACTCGTTACATCACTAGTTAGTGCCACTACTGGAACGGAAGCTTCTTTTTTCACTCGTTCTAGCGCAGAAATGGTCGATGTACTTTGACCACTTTGCGAAATCCCAATAACCAAATCTAGATGACTTGATAATTTTTCATAATATAAATGGTTGAACGGTTCTTCAATCGTAATGCGGACATCAGCTAAATTTTCAATATAATATTTGGCGCTTTGAGCTGCGTTTAAACTCGATCCAGTTGCTAAAATCAGCCATTCTTTTGCGCCATTTTTTACGAGTGATTCTAGTTTTTCCGCATTTGTTTGGAAATCCGCTAAAATTGCACGGCACATTTCCTCTTCTTCATTAATATAAGTCATCATTGTTGGTTTCATTTTAAACTTCTCCATTCGTTACTGTTTCTGCTTCTACTTTCCCAGCAGCTTTTTGTTCTAACACATACGCGCGGTTTGCTACGAGTACAAATGGTAGGTAAATCAGCGTTCCAACGATAATAATTGCGATTTGCAGGATGGATGCGCGAATGTCTCCACCTGTTGCAAGATAACCAGAAAGCACGGGTGGTGTTACCCACGGAATTAAGATATAAGTTTGGCTAATCCAGCCCCATGAAGTCGCGAAGTACGCCATTGCAGTGGAAGCTAGTGGTGCAATAACTAATGGAATACCATAAATCGGGTTGAACACAACTGGCAGACCGAACATTAGCGGTTCGCTGACATTGAAAATACTCGGAATCAACCCAAATTTTGTAACCATGCGGTGATCTGGCCGTTTAGATGCAATGAAAATCGCGATAACTAAACAGATGATTGTTCCGCCACCACCCATGTATACAAAAGCATCCAAAAACGGTTGCGTAACAATGTTTGGTAGAGCAGTCCCTGCGTTCACTGCATCAATATTTTGTTGTAAGGAAGTTAAAAGTACTGGTCCGGAAATCGCGCCTAGTACGAATGCGCCGTGAATACCGAAGACCCATAAGAATCCCGCTAAGAATACATAAAGTAGAATTCCTGGTAATGTTTGGAAACCACCAACTAATGGAATTTGCAGTACTTTTACGATAATTTCGGGAATACTCATTGATACAAAACTAACTACAAGTACTTCGATAATTGCTAAGATACTTAGAACTAAGAAAGATGGAATTAAAATGTTAAATGATTTTGCAATTGCTGGTGGAACACTTTCAGGCATAGAAATCTTTAATTTTTTGCTTTTCGAGAATTTCGCAAGCATGGTAACACTGACTAAAGCAGCGATAATCGCGAGGAACATCCCTGTTGAACTTGTCATTTCTTGTGTTAAAACGCCGCCCGCTTCAAAAGCTTTTCCATCAACAGACATTAAATGAGAAGAAGCCGGTATTAAAACAACATAAGCAGCTACAGCGATAACACCTTCTGTACGCCCTTCCATCCCGTAAGATTTAGCTAAAAAGTTACCTATTAAGAATGCTGCTAAAATTGCCATAATGCCGAGTGTCGCGTTATAGACCTGAATACCTACACCCAAATAATTTTCTACATTTGGAATGAATTTAAGCAAACCATTTTGTGGTTGGAGCAAAACGTTATTTACGAGTAAGAAAAATGCGGCAATAATCGTAATCGGAATCATTGCTGCAAAGCCATCACGAATTGCCATGATATGCTTTTGCGATGAAATTTTTTGGGCAAAAATTGATAATCCTTCAATAAATCGACTTGATAAAGTTCTCTCTGAATTCATTTTTTTGTCCTCCTATGACTTCCCTGTTATTTTGTTTAAATCTGCTACAATTGACATCCATTTGCCGGCATTACCGACCCAAACTTCCTTATAAGTTGCATTATTAAACTCCGGCCAGTATGGTTCATCTTCATTTCTAAAAGTTTCCATTCCGACTGGTATTTCCCCTGTGATTTCGCCGTTCAGTACACTGTATTGCTGTGCGTAACGGTATCCTTCGCCGTGCATCATTGATTGTCCAAATGGGTTCATTCCAATCACCCACTGTAACTGCCCTTCCGCAATATCCAGAAGCGCCTTATCTTTCAAAATTTTCCCAGCAATCGATGCCGCTTTTCCTGCCGAAAGTAAAATAGCGTTATTACCTCTAAACGAGAACCAAATTGGGAATTTTCGTAAAGCTATCTCATCGTTTATTTTGATACCTTGCTCGAATTGTAATTGATATTCTTCTATCGCTCGTTCATCAATGAGTAAATGTTGTAAGTGGAAACTTGCTTCGTCTAAATACTCGTCTTTTTTGTAAAATCCTGCTGGAATAAGTGGATATGGTTTAGTGAAACGTGTTACTTTTTTCAAATAATCACCATACATTTCGACTGATTGCTTCCAAATTTGTTTTTCGGCATGCGCTGGTTGCGTTTCAAGCGCAGCCTCAAGTGCTAGTAAATAAAGATGTTCGCGCGCTTGATGATTAAAATGCTGAATAACTTTGTGCGTTTTATCTCGGTAGAAAAATCCTTTGTAAAGTTCGCTAGTTTCGCCGTCTTTAACCCCAGCTGTTTCTTGCGCTTCTAACATCAAATCTAACCACTCGGCCGCTTTTACTGCATAAATTTCTTTGTCAGTTAATTGATAAACCATTGAAGCCGCCCAAGAAGCTGTAGCATAATATAAACTTTCCGAGGTTTGATACGTATGCTCCCAGAAAATCGGTTTTTGACCTGTTCCATGTTTTTCTAGTTCTTCTATCGCAAAAAATAAATCCTCTTCCGCGATTCTTAGCAAATGATTCTGCATGGTAGCATTATCCGTAATTTGGCTACCAATATAGGCTTCCATACCCGCACAATAAAAGTTCTCATAAGCTTGATTGTGAACGCGTGCAATTGCGTCATCCATGCCGCCAACAAGTCCATCTGTCCATCTCGTCATACCTGCGCTAGTAGCCCTAAAACCATCTCCGAACCGCGTTTTCAAAATGAAATCTAATCCCCACTCACCTTCTTCCAAAAGACGCATCCGCAACGTTTCCTCTTTTTCAGGTAAACTCGCAGCCATTTCATATAAAGCCATTGTTACTTCCGCCGTTTGAATGAGTTGCTGCGAAACATCTCCCGCATCGTGCCAACCTCCATTAAAAGAAAGCTGTTTCCCATCATGTTCGGCAATAATATCCGCATGACAAGTCGTATGTTTACCAAAAATTGGACAACCACAACGTTCGCAGAAAATAAAATTGAGTGATTTCCAGATAGAAGATTCCCAAATCACTTCAGAAGTCCCAATTTGGAAAGTTTCCGATTGCATATCCGCAAATTTCAAATAATATTCGCCCACAGTTTGTAAATCAGAAAAATCAAGAATAATGAAATTGCCAGTTTCTGTTGTGTTTTGGTAACTTTTTCCAGTGAAAACAATTTTGTCTGTTTCTTTTTCGTGGATTGTAAAAGCTGTCGCAGCATGATTGTTCGCGCAAAATGCCACTTTTGGCATGTCTTTGGAGTAGCCGTTATGCGAATAAATTAGCATATTATCTTGAGGAATCCAGCCCTTGGAAATCTCCGGCTCACTGATTTGTTCTAATTTAATTTCGTTAATGAATAATTCCATTGTTCCAGCAGTCAGTCGCTCTGGGCCATTCAAGTAATAACTAAAACTCATTTCAGTCATACGATCACGCGGTAGCCCTTCAATTTCAAAGATGACATCATTCCATTCATGATTGATTAAATTCACACCATGAACACCTTCGCGCCCATATATATCAGGCACTTTCACTGTCCCATCATTTTTAAAACTAATCATCAAATAAGGATTTGTTACTCCCGGAAAATTAGGAAAAACTTGGATTCGTACACGATTAAAGCCGCTCCAGTCCTCATTTTCGAGTGATGCCGATATGGTAACGTTACCAAAATTGGTGTAATCACCGTCATCTGGCGCACCAGCAGGCCAATGTGGCATATCAACTGGTGAAGCAAGCTTAATTTCTCCTTGTGCTGAAATAGCAAATTCTCCTGCGCCTTGATGTGTAAAATCTAAAGGAACTTCTTGTTCAGAGCTAAATAATGTCTTACTGGATAAAACTTGTTTCTTTTTCGCTAAAGTTTCTAATGCGTGCTCGGTTTCAATAGGGAGTGGCCGATGAATAATACCAGTTTGTGCAATTTGTCGTTCCATACTTGGCTTCATTCTTTTCCTCCTTCATTTCCTAGTCTCATTCCAATAACTGCTGCGCCAATTAAGCCAACTTTATCTTTTTCAAGCTTAGAGCGAACAACACCTTTTGTAACAAAACGGATTGTATTGCTTTGAAGATTAGCTAAGATCTTTTGGAAAAAATGTTCGTTCCGTGTCACGCCTCCGCCTAGAACCACACATTCAGGATCGGTTGTACGAACTAAATTCATAATTAAATTGGCCAGTTGAAGTGTTGCATTATCAATGATTTTCTCCGCAAGCACATCTTTTTGTTCAGCAGCGTGAAGAATCCGTTTCCCAGTTAGTTCTGCTTTATTTTCAGCAAGTACCGATGTTGGATAGTTATTTAAATGTCTTAGCGCCTCTTCTTTAATTCCAAGACCAGAAGCAAGTCGTTCCACACAACCACGTCTACCGCAACCACAGAGTACATCGCTATGAATATCCACTACCGCATGACCGATTTCACCTGCATTAAAGTGCCCACCTTGTGTAACTCGTCCATCTACCACAAAACCAGCAGCAAGACCGGTTCCAATATTTAAATAAATAAAATCATTTGTTTCTTGCCCCCAACCAAATTGCTTTTCGGCCATCGTTGCGCAAACTACGTCATTGCCAAGACTTACCGGTAATCCCGTTTTCGCTTCTAAAATGTCAGCAAGCGGGGTTGGATTCGTCTTCCCTGGTTCGATTTCTAACCAAACACCTGACTTATGGTCCACCCGGCCAACGAGCCCTACGCCAATACTCGTTTGTTTTTCTGCTATAAAACCAATATTTTGCATGTAGTCATCTAATGCCCCAATCAGTACTTCAGTAGCTTTAGTCTGATTTTCCGTATCGCTTGGATAGCTCTTGGAATTTAGCACCTCACCATCTTTTGTTACTTCGCCAATTAAAATTTTAGTGCCACCTAAATCGATTCCGATGACAGATTCTTGTATGTTCAACTATTTCACCTCATTTTTGGTAACGTTACCAAATAAAACCATTTGTTGATAGCGCTTTCTAACATAGAATAACCGGATATTTTTAATATGTCAACCCTTTTTTGCATATTTTTGATAACGTTACCAAATTATGCTTGTTATTTGCCCTTAAATACGCTAAAATTAAAATAGTTAAAAATGCTTATGAGGTGAACATTCCTAATGAAAAAAATAACTATACAAGAAATAGCTAAACTTAGTGGTGTTTCCGTTTCCACTGTTTCTAGGGTTCTTAATAATAGCCCCTCGGTTTCAGCTGCGAAACGCAAAAAAATCCAAGCAGTCATCGACGAACATAATTACACACCTAGCGTTTTTGCTCGTGGAATGGTTAATAAGCAAACGAAGAATATTGGTGTCATTTTACCTGATATTTCCAATCCTTATTTTATTTCACTTATAACGCAAATTCAAAAATTCGCGCTAGATTATATGTTTTCAACGATTTTGTTTAATACCATGCTTGCCGAGCCAAATAATAAGAACAATCAACACCCTCTAACCGAAGAAGATTACTTGAAAATCATTTTAGAAAAGCAAGTGGATGGTTTACTTATTTTAGGTGGCGAAATTGATAAAGAAATCGTTTCAAAAGAGTACATTACTGCTCTAAATCAACTAAATAAAGCAATTCCAGTAGTTGTGATTGGGTCGAAAATCCCTGAACTGAACTGTTTATTTATTGAACGTAATTTAAAAAAAGGCGTAACAACCTTAGTTAGCCATCTAACCGCACTTGGTCATAAAAATATTGGTTTTATTGGCGGGGAAGCTGGCGTCAAAATCACCACTTACCGTCTAGAATCTTTTAAAGAAGCAATGGCGAGCTATCAACATCCGATAAACGACGACTGGGTGGTTCTGTCTGATTATTATACGGCTGATGGCTACGCGGCCATGACTCAACTTTTAGAAAATAGCGCTACTTTGCCGAGTGCACTGGTGGCTATCAACGACAATGTGGCTATCGGGGCAATTCGAGCGATTAACGATGCCAAACTTTCTTGCCCAGAAGACATTGCTATTGTTAGCTGCGATCAATTTATGAATGGCGATTACCAAACTCCGCGCTTAACTTCCATGGATCAACACAATGAATATCTTGGTAAAATGGCGATTTTACAACTGATTAGCGCCATTAATGGTCAAGTTGAGCCAATGATAATCAACCATAATCCAGAATTAATTATCCGCGAATCATGCGGCTCTAAGCTATAACGAAAGGAAGGTCTACTTGGAAAAATACTTAATTTGTTCTGATTTAGACGGAACATTACTACTTAAAAACCAAACTATCTCACCAAAAACACTAAATTTATTGCAACAATTAATAGAAGAAGGTCATCATTTTGCCGTTTCTACTGGGCGAATGTATAATTCCGCAACAGATTTCGCCAACCTCGTTCACCCAAAAGCAGATGTCATTGCTTCCAACGGCGGCGTGGTTGCAGTATCCGGCGAGATTATTCAACAAGAAAAAATGAAACAATCTGCGTTGCTAGAGACATTTTTATTGTGCCAAAATCATGATTTACCAGTGTTTTTCTTTTCAACAGACACCGTTTACTACACTAAAAATCCACCATATTATTTTACGGATGAAGAAGATAAAGGCCGCGTAAATGCTACAAAACTCGTTGCGATTAAAACAAAAGAAACTTTCCTTGAGCATGCGGATCAGTTCATTAATGGTATCGTAATCGAGGAAGAAGATTTCGACAAACTCGCAGTCCTTCGAAGCGAGCTAGAAAAACTATCCGATGTTTCTATCCTTTCTTCCCACGCCAATAATATCGAAATCTTACCAAAAGATATGGATAAAAAATACGCTGTGAAAAATCTCGCTACACATTTAAATATCAAGCCTGAAAATGTAATTACTTTTGGTGATGGTGAAAATGATATTGGGATGCTTGAAGTAGCTGGCGCAGGGGTTGCAATGGAAAATGCGAGTGAATTAGTGAAAAAAAGTGCTGATTTTGTTACTACTGCAAATGACGCCGATGGAATCTACTACTTTTTGAAAAAATATCTTAACCGTTAATAAAAAAGCTGCCCACCTGGACAGCTTTTTTTCATTTATTCTTCTACGGAAGCAGCTTCTTCATAGTTAATTAGTGCAATTAATCCGCCAACAGCAAGTAATACGATTGGCAATAAGAACATAATCGAAATTGACATTGTACAGCCGATTGCAGCCGCAACCATCATTGCTCCACCAAGACGAGGCTTATGCGAAACAACAAACGATCCTGCAAGTCCCACTCCAGAAAGCACAAGTGAACCAATCGTTAACATATAGAAGAAAAATGATTCCTCTTCTAATGCTTGTGAAATATCAGGAATAACTAGAACCATCAAACTAAATCCAATACCCAGTGCCGCCCCTAAAAAGCCAAGTAATCCTTCAACTTTCATGATAAAAACTCCTTTTTTATACGCATTTTCTTTTATGTTATCATTTTAACAAAAAATTGAATAGTTATCAGCTTGGAAGATTAAAAAAAGACCGACAATCAAGTCGGTCCAAAAAAGGGAGTTTAGGATTTTAAGGAAGTTTACAATTAGCAAAAAGGGAGTAAAACTAATTGTATTCCTTGCTTACAAGTTCTATATTAAAGGTTAATTATGAACATTTCGCAATAAAATTATTAAAAATTTGTTAATGTTTCACGTGAAACATTAACTTTTGCACCAATTAAGCATGGTTTTGCATCTACACTATGCCCTATTTCGCTTGTTCGGAAAATCGGCAACTTATACTTCCAACCAATTTGTTGATATAAGCAACCAATTCTTTCATATTCACCGTTTTCCTCTGCTTCTGAATGTTGCCCCACAATAATGCCTAAACATTTAGAAAACGCTCCTAATTGCTCTAATTGAGCCACATATGATGCAATCTTCGCCTCTTTCCCACCGAGACTTTCTAACAAAATTATTTTATTGGTGAAATCAGGCATAAAATCTGTTCCTGCTAACTTTAAAAAGCAGCGAATGTTTCCTCCAATAACATCGCCATCACGCCACGCAAACTCATTAAGCTGCTCTCCGCTAATTAATAAACGATTTTCAAAAAAGGTATTTCTAAAATAACTCTGCTGCAACTCACTATCTTTGCCGACTAAATTAAGCAATTGATAATTATAACCCAGTTGTTCTGTTTTCGTATAAATAGCATTCAAAATTACCGTTAGATCACTATAGCCAACAAACGGCTTTTGCGCATTTCGGATAATATCAAAATCAAGATAAGGCAATACTTGATTGGCTGCATCTCCACCAGAAATATCAAAGATTATTTGCACATCTGAACGCTGGTATAATTTCATCAGTTCTATCGCACGATCTTGCGGAGTACCGCTAAATGGCGATTCAGCTTTTTGAAAAATAGTTTCAGCAAAAATTACTTGTAAGCTAAATTCTGTTTTTAGCACTTGCTCAAGCTGCGCAATTCTGTTCTCATCTTCTTTTTTTCGACCATCAGAACAACAAATAATACCCACTGTATCGCCTTTTACTAGCATAGGTGCTTCACCGTCCGTTTTTTTCTCAGTATAACATAAAAACAGCTTGAGCAAATTACTGCCCAAGCTGTTTATTTAAATGTCTTAAATTACTAGTGTGATTAAACGTTCTTCTAGTTTTGCTTCTTTTGCATCTGTAATCATTACGTCTAAATATTGATTGGAGTTGGTTACTACTACTGGAGTTGTAACGTCATATCCAGCAGCTTTGATGCCTTCAATATCAAATTCAGTTAGTAATTGACCTTTTTCGATTACGTCGCCTTGTTTCACGTGTGCTGTGAAGAATTTACCTTCTAGTTGAACTGTATCCATACCGATGTGGATTAATACTTCTGCACCGTCTTTAGTTGTAATACCGATTGCATGGCCAGTTGGGAAGATAGTTGTTACTGTTCCTGCTGCTGGAGCTACTACACGTCCAACAGTTGGGATGATTGCAACACCTTTTCCAAGTGCACCGGATGAAAATGCTTCGTCTTTTACGTCTGCTAAAGTTACGATTTCGCCAACTACTGGAGCTGGAATTGTTTCACGTTCGATTAAAGTTTCGCCTTCTACTGTGTTAGATGGTTCTACTACTGCTTCAGCTGGATCTTTGAATCCTGCTACATAAGTTAAGATGAAACCAAGGATAAAGCTGATAACCATTGCAGCAATTACCCACCAAAATGCAGCTGAAATACCAGCGCCTGGTTGAATGAAGTTAGGAAGACCGAAGATTCCAAGTCCACCCATGATATAAGCTTTTGCACTTGCAAAACCAATGATTCCGCCGCCAATACCACCAGCGATACAGCTCATGATGAATGGTTTTTTCAGTGGTAAAGTAACCCCGTAAATCGCTGGCTCAGTTACACCAAAGATACCGGAAATAAATGCTGGAATACTAAGAGATTTAAGTTTTGTATTTTTAGTTTTGAAGAATACTGCTAATACTGCACCGATTTGGGCAAAAGAAGCACCGAACATCATTGCAAGTACTGGATCTGCTCCAAGTGTTGTTAAGTTGTTGATTGCCACTGGAATAAGACCCCAGTGAAGTCCAAAGATAACGAATACTTGCCAGAAACCACCTAAGATTAAACCAGCAACTACTGGGCTTAAGTTGTAAATCCAAATTGTTCCTGCTCCAAGTAGTTGACCAGCCCAAGTTGCGATTGGTCCGATTACAAGGAAAGTAAGTGGAACTACTAATAATAATGTACAGAATGGAACTACGAAAGTTTTAATTACATCTGGAATGATTTTTTTGAAGCCTTTTTCTACTTTTGAACCAAAGTATGTTGCTAAAATAATTGGAATAACAGAAGATGCATAAGACATCAAGATAACTGGAATTCCTAAGAATGTTACGTGAATTGGAGATTCAAAAATTGTTCCTTGGAAAAGTGTGTAAATTGGGTCACCTGCTGAAATACCTGCAAGTGTTGGATAAACTAGGGAAGCACCAATTGCCATCCCGATAAATATGTTTCCGCCGAATTTTTTCATTGCTGTGTAACCTAGGAAGATTGGGAAGAAGTAGAATAAACAATCCCCAATTGCATAAAGTAGTTGGTAAGTACCTGAAGTAACTGTAATCCAACCAAATGCTGCAAACATTGCTGTGAAACCTTTAATCATACCTGTTGCGGCTAATACACCTAGAACTGGTGTAAATACGCCAGAAATCATATCAATGAAGCGGTTGAAGATGTTACCACTTGCTGGAGCGCTACTATCGTCTCCTTCAGCTGCAATCCCACCAACTTCTAATACTGCTTTAAATACGTCTGGTACATGGTTACCAATAACTACTTGATATTGACCACCGCTTTTAATTACGGAGATTACTCCATCAAGCTTTTCAATTTCTTTTGTGTTCGCAATATTCTCATCTTTCAGTTTAAACCGAAGTCTGGTAATACAATGGAAAACACTGTTAATATTTTCTTTTCCGCCGACATTTTTCAAGATGTCTTTTGCTAACTGTTCATATTTCATTTTGACGACTTCCTTCCTCTTTTTGGGTTTTTGGGCAAAAAGAAAAACCTAAGCTCATTCGAGGACTTCACGTATACACGTGTCCTACAAATCAGCTTAGGTTTTGCCCAATGAATTGGTAACAATCCTTTGTGATGAGATAAATATATCATATAAAGAAAACGGTTGCAAGCCTTTTTTTAAAATTTTTTTATTTGGGGAGTTTTAGCGCTCCCCAAACAAGTCAGTGCCATGTATTTCAACCGCTCCTGTTTCTTTTTTAATCCATTCCATATTGTGCGATTTAATTCCTCCACCTGGTAAAATAATGATTCGTCCCGCTGCGTAATCAATATATTTTTGCCACTGAACAAAAGTTTCTTCGGGAAGTTTAGCGCCGTCACCACCGTGCGTAAGAATTCGCGTAACGCCTTGCTCAGCTAACCAGTCTATTGCAGGTAATTTTTCTGTTTCTACTAACTCATCAAACGCCATGTGAAAAGTTACTTCCAGATTTTCTGCGGCTTTCAATAATTCATTTGTGGCTGGTTTATCTAGCAATCCTGCATCCGTAATACAGCCAAAAACCACGCCATCAACTGCCATTTTCTTGTACATCAAAATATCATCAATCATAACTGAAATTTCTTCTTTTGTATAAACAAAATTGCCTTTTCGGGGACGGACCATTGCCATTACACTTACATTTTGTTCGTGGCAAATTTTCACCACATATTTCGCAACCCCGTAGCTAACCGATGTTCCGCCCTCCGCTAGATTATCACAAAGTTCCACTCGATTAGCTCCAGCTTCAATAACATTTACCAGATTAGTAATATTTTCAATACAGGCTTCTTTTAAAAGCATCATCTAACCTCCAAAAAGCGCGAAAATAATGTTCATTTTCGCGCCCCATTTTTATTATAAGTGGAAAATCCGATCAGCGAACTTATCTTCAATAGCAAAATTGTATTCGTAGCCACCATCAATATTTGCACTGCGATAAACTGGTGGTGTGTAGCCTTTTTCAAGCATGAGTTCTACCGCTTCATAAATTGTTTGTTGGAGAAGCAGAACGGCTGAGAATGAAGAGGTTCCGCATACTTTTCCTTCCAAACCATCTAATTCAAGTGCCGCATCCCCTTGAACCGAGCGATTATCTAAAATAACATCCGCAAACTCGTACAACAATTTGCCAGAAGAGTGTCTGGAAGCTGCCGTTTGCGAGGCATCAAGTGCCGTTACAACAATCAATTTACAGCCCTGTGATTTGATCCATTCTGCAAGTTCGATTCCCATCGGATTACGGCCCGAATTAGATATAAGGAAGAAGATATCATTTGGTTTTGCTTGCAATCTATGAGTTAATAAAGAACCTACACCCTCAATGGATTCATAGTAGCCTCCAGCTGGATCCATAATTACTTTTGATGGAATAAGTCCTCCTGCTCTTCCACATACTTCAATGGCTGCGGCATATGAATGCCCACTACCAAATGCTTGAATAATCCCGTCATTCATAATGCTATCTGCTACTAGTTTTGCTGCTTGATGAATGTTTTCCGCCTGTGTCTTTTCCAGTTCGTCCGTTAATTCACGCGCTTTGTCAAAAAATGTTAAGCCCATTTTGTCTATTCCTCCAATTTTTATATTTTAACCTAGAATTTTTAGGTTGAATAAAATAATCGCAATTACCATTACTAATAAAATTGCTTTCGTAGATGTCATTTTTTTGTGGCCTAAGAGTGCATAGATTAGTGCCACGAGTAAGACAGGAACGAGTGACGGCATGATTTGATCCAGCATGTCTTGCATTTTGAGTTCTACTTTTCCTGATTTATAAACAAATGGCACGGTTGCTTTGATGACAGTTGGTATTAAAGCCCCAACGACCGTGACCCCGAGAAGAATCGCTGCATCGGTTAACGCGTTAAGTCTGTCTGCAAATTCCGTGACTAGCTTCGCACCTTGCTTGTATCCAAGTGGAAGTAAAGTGAATCTAGCTCCAACCACTAAAATATTAACTAATACCCAGATAACTACACCTGTCACATTACCTTGAAGTCCCATATACGCTGCAATTGATCCGAAAATCGTCGGCAAAATAACTCCGAAAATGGTATCACCAACACCCGCAAACGGTCCCATTAATCCAGTCTTCAAACCGGTTACGACCTCTTTGGATGCTTTCTTTTCTCGTTCTTCAATCGCCATATCCATTCCTAAAATCAAACCACCAACCATCGGATTCGTATTGAAAAATTGGTTGTGCATATTCATCATATCTTTTAAATCATCGTCTGTTTTATACAGTTTCCGAAGCGTTGGCAAAATACTATAAAGATAACCAGTCGACATCATTCGCTCATAGTTCCAACAGATTTGGCTGGCAAACAACCAACGAAAGTTTGCTGCTATTAAATCGCGTCTCTTGAGGACTTTTTCAAAATCCTGCTCAGTCTTCGTATTCGCCATCTTCATTCTCCTCCCCAACTAGCGCTACACCATTTGCTCCTGCAGCTACTGGATTTTTGAAATTTTGTTTGAAGTAGATGATTGCTAATGCTACACCAATTAGCGCTACGCCTAGCATTGGTACTTTTAGATAAGCTGCTGCTACAAATCCGATAATTAAATAAGCGACAAATTTGTTTGTTGGTAAGTAACGAAGGAGAATCGCGATACCAACTACCGGAAGAATTCCACCCGCTACACGAAGACCGCCCATTAGCCATTCTGGAATTTCGTTAAGAATAAAATCAACCACGCTTTGTCCAAAAGTCAACATGATAAATACGGGAACTGCGCGTGATAAAGCCCATGGTAAAGCTCCGTACCAAATGTTCCTTTTAACCGCCGAAAGGTTGCCCGAAGCGATGTTAGAATCAATCCGGTGTAAGAAAAATGTATTCGTAAATCTTGCTAAAATATCTAATTGAACCATTAAAAGTCCCACTGGAATTGCAAGTCCAATCGCAAATTCCGCATCCTGACCTGACAAAACGGCAAAAACTGTTCCGACGATTGCTCCCGTTGTAAAGTCAGGAATCGATGCCCCGCCGTATGTGCCGACACCTAAAACCATCAGCTGTAATGTTGCACCAATCGCAAGTCCGAGCACCATGTCACCCATAATGATTCCAGCGAGCGTTCCTGTTATGACAGGGAAATTAAGTCCTATTACTAAAGTTAAAGCATCAAGAATGGTACAAGCTGCAAGTATAACTAACAATATAATCTGCCAAACTGCTAAATCCATTGTCGTTCTCCCTTCTTATTACTTATTTTTTTAATAAACTTGCAAATTCAACCGCATCTTCACTCGGAACCATTTGAGCAGTGATTTTAATGCCTTTTTGCAATAAATAATCAAAATCTTCCAAATTTTCATCTGTCACGCTAACTGATTTTTTGATTTGGCGGCTCCCCGCTTTAGTCGACATATTTCCAACATTGATTTGGGGAAGTTCTACGCCTGCATCCACTAAACCGCGAAGAGCATGAGGTGATTTTACGATTAAGAAAACTTGCTGACCTGCGTATTTATCATTATTGATATTATTTGCTGCGCCTTTTACTGTCAGAATACTTAGTTTGACACCAGCCGGTGCTGCGGTTTTTAAGGCAACTTTTTCCATTTCATTTTTTACAACAGCATCGTCAACAATCATAATTCGCGTTGCTTTTATTGTATTGGTCCACATTGTTGCTACTTGTCCGTGAATTAATCTCTCATCTACGCGTACGTGTTTAATTCCGTTACTTCCCATCAGTCCTCTTCCTCCCCTTCATCACTTACAATCATATGACTCGCTTTTAATCCCACAAATTGAATATTTTCTTTTGCCCCAAGCATTGCTTCCTCCAAACTTTCTCCAAGGCTAAGTGGAATGATTAATCCGAGCGACAAACCTGATAAAACTTTGACTTCTGGATGTTTCGCACTAAAAATTTGAGCCGCATTACACGGTGTACCACCAACAATATCAACAATGATAGCGGTTTCATTTCCTGGTAAGTAAACGTCCGTGTAGGCGTCTAATACATCTGTCACCCCCATTTCTTCCGTAAAAGTAATTGCTCTGATATTGGTTGTTTGGCCAGTAATCATCTGGCAGCTATTTTTCACTTCCTGCGCGTACCGGCCATGTGCTGCGATAATATAATCCAAGTAATTAACTCCCTTCTATTGTTTTTTCTTTTCAATTTCAATAGAGTAAAAATTATGCCGTAAATAGCTTTCAATATATTCATAGGGTTTCCCCTCTGGCACATAAGTTATTCTTTCAATGTGATAAAGTGGTAATTCGGTATCAATTTCGAGTAATTTAAAATTATTTTTATCTTTTACTGGAAATTCGACTTGAATCCGCTCTTTCATCGCTTCGTGCAAAATATTAATGCCATAAAGCTCTTTAATAACCTCAGATAAAGAATTAAACCTCTCAAGATTCGTTAAGTCTACGTTGATCAAATTGGATTTTGCCATATAGTTATTTTGAACGGTCCAAGGAACATCATCAATGAGACGGATTCGTTGGAAATGAACAATCATGTTTTCAGGTGGGATTTGTAAATTTTTAGCAATTCGCGCATCCTGAATTTCATTAATTGCAACGACTCTTGTATGTTCGTTAGCAATTTTTGTTTTGCGATTGAATTTTCCGTTCGGCACTGTTGTATATTCATTAAAAATAACTTCTTCGTTAATAATGGATTTACTAACGTATGTGCCTTTTCCTTGATAACGTGCTAAAATCCCAGCTCTTACTAATTCATGTAAAGCGCGAACAACTGTCGTATTACTAACATTGTATTTCTTTTTCAGTTCATCTTCTGAATAAATTTTTTCCCCGGGCTTAAAAGTTCCGTCACTAATTAATCGCTTGATATCATTAATTATAATAGCGTATTTTGGTTCTGCCATAATAAATTCCCCCTAAAGCATCCCGCGTGTTAACACGTTAAGTTTTAGGTTAATGGTACCATGATATTTTTTTGATTGCAAACTTGAATTAGCCTGCTATCACTGAACTTTTTATCAATAACCGGTTAACACGTTAAGTTCATTTTTATAGTACCACGGTCATTTGGTTTATGCAAGCGTTTTCTTTTTATTTTTCAAAAACAGGGTATACATAAGTAATCTGTATCAAAGGGGGAAGTTATGGGGACTTTTTTTAATAAATGGGGGAAATGGATACTTGTTATTGGTTTAGTTTTTAGTGTATTTAGTGTTTCTACAGCAGGTCAGGCGGCGGCAAAAGAGACGGTGATCAACAAGCAGATGGTAACAACTGCAAGCCTTAATGTTCGCTCAACTAACGCAACTTCTGGGAAAGTTATTGGTTGGCTTAAGACTAATACAAAATTCAAAGCCATCGCAAAAACATCGAATAACTGGTATCGATTTAGTTTTAAAGGGAAAAATGGCTACGTATCTGGGAAATACGTCAAGGCCGTAACTACCGCACCGGCACCAAAACCTTCAACGCCAAAAATCGTGCAAATGAACGTACCTTTAATCGTTCAACGTCCACAATTGCCAACGGGTTGCGAGATTACAAATATTGCGATGATGCTGCGCTACGCTGGAAAAAATGTTGATAAAGTCAAACTTGCCAAAGAAATGAAACGTCATAAGTCCAATCCAAATTATGGTTTTGTCGGGAATCCGTTCTCTAAAAGTGGCTGGACGATTTATCCTCCCGCTTTAGTAAACCAAGTGAAAAAATATACTGGCACTGCGAAGAATATGACTGGAACGAATTTAACTGGTATTAAAAATCAGCTGAATAAAAAACGTCCGGTCGTAGCTTGGGTTAGTAATTTCCACGGTTTTTCCGTTCACGCGATTACTATTACAGGTTATGATAAAAACAATTTTTACTATAACGACAGCTGGTCTGGTCAAAAAAATGCGCGAATTTCGCAAAGTTACTTTAATACTTGTTGGAGCAAACAAGCCAAACGTGCGATTTCATATTGAGAAAAACCCTGCTATCATAATAGGATAGCAGGGTTTTTACTTATCTAATTTGAGAGAAGCTTTGGAATCATAGATTAAATTTTCATTGGGAACAATTTGATAGCTACGATATTGCGTCATCCATTCTTTTAAAGCATGCCCTGTTTTAGACTCAAATGAGTTCTCCATTTGCGTTACAATATCCGCATAATCGGCAAGTAAATCTACCCATAACTGGTCAATTCTTGCTAACTCCTGTTTACCATCTTCTATTATTTCCGCTACTTTTTTAGGGACTTCTGAACGTAAATGTTGCTTCTGCATTTGCCTCTCTAGTGCTCGTTGCGCGGCAATAACATCCGCTCTTTCTTGACCACTTAGTTCTTTATCCTTATTGTCTAATTTAGCCTGAAGTCGCTGTTGCTCTTGTTTCGCGTAATAATCGTAGCTCTCTATTTTGCTTGATCTTGGTGAACTCCCGTACATTTCTACCATCCTTTACTGTTTTCATTTATCCAACTTCCTAGCTCTTTATCTTTTTTATTAAAAGAAAGTGCAGCATTAATTACTTCTTCTTTAAAACCACTTAATTTTTGAATTGCTTTTCGATTTCCATCATAAAATTCTTCAAATTTATCTGTGTCGTGAAATCTATATATACCATCTTTATATTTCCGCGAAACTTCCGTAAGAACGTCATCTACATCCCAAGTCGTTAATTCGCTATACATGCCACCCTCCCAGGTTTCTTCATCCAGCCGAGATCGTAAGCGTTTTGACTGACTTTTCTCCCATTCTTCATAATCTTGCATGATATTTTCTATTTGACGCATTTTCATAAAAATATCATCTAATCGTCTAATTTGATTGATAATTTCATCAGGTTTAACTAATAATTCAGCTGAACCATCTTCTCCAAAACACCCTGTAAAAGTAGACTGCATATGTCCACCAATACCTAGTTTATCTAATTTATTTTTACTCGCATTCCGTTTCATTAAAAATTGCTGGTAAAAAACGGTTGCATTAGGCGGTAACATCCCAACAACATCATCTGAGTGGTAATAATCTTTTATTAAGTCCCAGTATTCTCCTCGTAGAGCTTTTTCTTGCTCTTCTTCTGTTAATTTATTAAACGAGCGCGCCGCAGCAAACGTTACGGCAGGCTTTAAATGTTTGACTGCTTCATATTGAGCCAACCCACCACCCAAACTATGGCCGGTGAAACTATAATCCATCGTTCTATATTTTTTCAGTGTTTCATTAACAAATTTATCATAAGATTTAAATTGACTTTGCCTGCTACCATCCTTATCAAGCAAACCTACATTTTCTTTCCAATCATCTAACTCTTCCGAACCTCTTGAAACAAAAATAATATGATTATATACTTTTAAATTCCCGTTATTATAGTTTTTGTAGTCTTTTAAAGGCACCACTGCAATTGCTTGAAGACCGTTGTTTTGGTTTGTGGAGTTGATTGTTACCCATTTTTCTTTATTCTCTATTTGAATTTCTTGTCCGACTGTTAAACTTCTATATTCATAGCATTCCGCTGCTAAATAAAAGTTTGTATCATCTTTTAATTTCACTCACATTCAGCCCTTTTCTATGTTATTATTTTTATGAGGTGAAAACATGAAAAAAAGAAATATTGTAATTTTTTTCATTATTATAATTATAATACTTAGTTGCATTGGAGGATACATAATTTTGAAAAAACATCAAGAAAATGTGGAAAGAGAGGCATTCCTAAAAGAAGAGTCTCCTAGAATTGAACAATTTTTAAAATTTAACTATAACAATGTTAATAAAGTAACTTTTACCCATGTTAAAGTTTCACCTATGGGAATTCCTTATATTGAAGGGTATATCAATGATAATAAAGAGCTTGCTTTCAGTGCATCTATATTCGAAGATCACTTTGAAAGAAGTATTAGTATACCAAAACAAGTTGGTGAATGGAGCAAATATGAGATTGATAAGTCTGTAACTGAAATTCAGCAACAAGAAAAAAACAAAAAACCTTGAGGTGACGACCTTTGAAAAAACAATCTATTATTCTCACCTCTATTTTAATCATAGTACTATGTTCATTTTGCGGATTTTTCTTCTGGAAAAAATATGAAATTCAAAATACTAACAAGATATTCACTCAACAAAAACCAAGAATTAAAGCGTTTTTCGATTATAATTACAATGGGATTAATGAAATTACTTTAACTAGTTTACAGGAAAATCCAACTGGTGTAGTTCACATTAAAGGTTATCTAAATGGGGATAAAGATTTATGGATTGATGCTGGACTCTTTGATTCAGCTGGAGTAGAAATCGTAAATTCCGCGAAAGAAGTCGATGAACAATTTTTGAAAAATGAAAACGAAGAAAATATAAAAACTGTTTCCGAAATCCAACAAGAAGAAAACTCAAAAAAACAATAAAACAAACCCCCACTTTCGATGATGAAAGTGGGGGTTTACTATATCCTAGTCGATATCTTTACCATTTGTTTCAATTACTTTTTTGTACCAGTCGAATGATTTTTTCTTCGAGCGGTTTAGAGTTCCGTTGCCTTTGTTATCGCGGTCAACGTAGATGAAGCCGTAGCGTTTTTTCATTTCGCCAGAGCCAGCGCTGACAAGGTCGATGCAGCCCCATGGTGTATAACCAAGAAGTTCCACGCCGTCCTCGATTGCTTCGCCCATTTCGCGAACGTGTTCACGCATATAGTCAATTCTGTAATCATCATTGATTGAGCCATCTTCTTCCACAGTATCCACTGCACCTAAGCCATTTTCAACGATGAAAAGTGGTTTTTGGTAACGGTCGTAAATTGTATTCATCGTAATACGTAGACCTAGTGGATCAATTTGCCAACCCCATTCGCTTGCTTTTAGGTATGGGTTTTTTAGTGTTGCGAAAACGTTACCTTCTGTTTCTTTGTTTTTCTCTGGATCTGCGCTTGTTAGACGAGAAGAATAGTAGCTGAATGCCACGTAATCAACTGTGTGATCGCGTAATGCGTCTAAGTCGCCATCTTCCATTTTGATGTTGATGTTGTGTTCTTTGAAGAAACGTTTAGTGTAGCTTGGGTAGTATCCGCGCGCTTGAACGTCAATGAAGAAGTAGCCTTCACGGTCCGCTTGAATGGATTTCCAAATATCTTCTGGGTTACATGTCATCGGGTATGTGTTCCCAGCTGCAAGCATACAACCGATTTGGTTTTCAGGGTTGATTTCATGACCAAGTTTTGTCGCTAAAGCAGATGCAACTAATTGGTGATGAGCCGCTTGATATTTCACTTCTTCAGGATTTTCTTCATTCGTAACATCCATGCCGCCACCAAAGAATGGAATGTGAAGAATCATGTTAATTTCGTTAAATGTCATCCAATATTTCACTTTATCTTTGTAACGCGTGAAAATAGCTTCACAGAAATTCAAATAAAAATCGATACATTTACGGTTTTTCCAACCACCATATTTTTTGAAAACTTCTAGTGGAGTATCGAAATGGTTGATTGTAACTACTGGCTCGATGCCGTATTTATGACATTCATCAAAAACTTTGTCATAAAATGCTAATCCTTTTTCATTTGGTGTCGTTTCGTCACCATTTGGGAAAATACGTGGCCAGCTGATGGACATACGGAAACATTTGAAGCCCATTTCTGCCATTAATTTAATGTCTTCTTTATAGCGATGATAAAAATCAATTGATTCATGACTTGGGTAAAAACCATAATCAGTCGAAAGTGCTTTCGTTGGATTGAAAAGTGCATCCCAACGTCCGTCCTCTACTGTTGGTACTATATCTACTAGTGAAAGTCCTTTACCGTCTTCAAGATAAGCGCCTTCACATTGGTTTGCAGCAACTGCTCCGCCCCACAAAAAGCCTTTAGGAAATTTTGATTCTGTCATTATGTGTAACTCCTCTCACGAATATAATTTACTTCTCCACTATAGAATATGTAATGCATTACATAGCAAGTAATAATTTTAAAATTTTTTTAGAAAAGCTGTTAACCCCTTTAAAATTGCAAAAAAACTGGCACAGAAAATGAATTCCATACCAGTCTTTTTAAATTATAACAAATGATTCATATGGCCAATTTCCATTACCCAATAAGAACCAATAACTACGACAATCGCAATAAATGCGGCGAATAAAATATTACCGATTTGAATTTTACCATCGCGGCCTTCTGTCATGTGCATGAACATCAGAAGCTGTAGGGCTGCCTGAATGAACGCAAAGATGAAAATAATAACTACCTTAACATTTGTTGTTAGCGTCGAATAAAGAGCCACCCAGACTGCTAGAAGCGTCAAAATAACTGATAATGCAAAGCCAACAATGTGTTTCCAAGGAATGCCACCTTCAGCATGAGCTGCATTTGATTTATTATTTTGTGTCATATTAGTTCACCATCCCTAGCAAATAGACACCGGTGAAAATGAAAATCCACACAACATCCAAGAAATGCCAGTATAAACTGGAAATAAATACTTTTGATGCTGTTTTTGGCGTCAAACCATGCATTTTAATTTGAATCAGAATAAAACTAATCCAGAAAATCCCGACCGTTACGTGAAGTCCATGTGTTCCTAGTAGAACGAAGAATGCTGACCAGTAAGAACCGATTTGCATTGTAACGCCTTCAGTCACATAGTGTGCAAATTCATAAAGCTCAAATCCAACAAATCCTGCACCAAGAATTAATGTGATAATCGAGTAAATCGTCAACATTTTCACATTGCCTTTACGCATCTCACCAATTGCTAAACCACACGTAAAACTACTTGTTAAAAGTAAAAATGTCATTATTAGCACTAGCCAAAGTTCGAACATTTCAGCTGGCGGATGACCCGCATTCGAGCCAGCCTTTCTCATAACAAAGTAAGTCGCGAAAAGTGTTGCAAACAGCGCAATTTCGGCGCCAAGGAAAATCCAGAATCCAAGAATATTTAATCGACCTTGTTCTGATCTATATTCAATTGGCAGATTTTTATTTGTTTCTACAGATTCCATGGGTTACCCTCCTTCACACCAGTCGCAAGTTCGCGCGCATTATGTTCTTCTGTTGCTTTAATTTCGTCCACTTCGACGTGGTAACCATCGTTATTTTGGAATGAACGATAAATCATACATCCTAAAATACCAACTAGACCAATAATTCCCATCCAGTACCAGTAGAAGACTAGTCCAAAACCTGCAATGAAGAAGAAGACAGACATTACAAACCCAACCATGGTATTACTTGGCATATGGATTGGTTTATAATTTTTATCATTTACATATGGATCGCCTTTTTGTTTTCTATTCCAGAAATCATCCAAGTCATTCCATTCAGGTAAAACAGCAAAGTTATATTTTGGAGGAACTGCAGAACTTGTAGCCCATTCAAGCGTACGAGCATCCCAAGGGTCACCAGTAACTTCACGTTTAGAGTTTTTATAACTGTAGTAGATGTTGTAGCAAAGAACTAAGAATGCTACACCCATCAAGAATCCGCCCACTGTAGAGATAAAGTTAAGCGTTGTCCAGCCATCACCTTGTACGTAAGTGTAAATACGACGCGGCATACCATCTAGTCCTAGGAAATATTGCGGGAAGAAACAAACGTTAAATCCAACAACGAAAATCCAGAAGAACCATTTACCAATTTTTTCATTTAGTCTGTAACCGACCATTTTTGGATACCAGTATGTAAGCCCGGCAAAGCAGGAGAATACGGTTCCAGCAATTAATACGTAGTGGAAATGGGATACTAAGAAGTACGTATTGTGATATTGATAATCGGCCGCAGCCATCGCAAGCATAACCCCAGTTACCCCACCAACAACAAAGTTAGGGATAAAAGCAAGCGACCAAAGCATTGGCGTTGTAAAGGTTATTCGCCCTTTGTACATCGTAAAGAGCCAGTTGAATATCTTAATCCCGGTCGGTATCGCAATCATCATCGTTGTAATAGAGAAGAAGGAGTTAACAAGCGCCCCTGATCCCATTGTAAAGAAGTGATGGACCCAAACTAGGAAACTTAGTAAAGAAATAACTGCCATCGCGGCAACCATCGCCGGATAACCGAATAATTTTTTCCTGGAGAACGTAGAAATAATCTCTGAGAAAATACCGAAAGCTGGCAAAATAACAATATATACTTCCGGATGTCCCCAAACCCAGAATAAGTTGGCCCACATCATTGGAAGCCCACCATTCGTGAGTGTGAAGAATGCTGTCCCAAACAGTCGGTCAAATGACATCAAAGCAAGTGCCACTGTTAAAACTGGGAAAGCGAAAATAATGATCAAACTTGTAATTAATGAAGACCAAGTAAACATTGGCATTTTCATTAACGTCATACCTTTTGTACGCATTCTTAAAATCGTGACGAAAAAGTTAATCCCCGTCATCAGTGTACCAATACCAGCGATTTGAACACCTAGAAGATAGAAGTTAATTCCATATCCCGCGCTAAAATCTGTCGCAAGTGGCGCATAGTTTGTCCAACCAGCATCCGGTGAACCACCAATTACGAATGATAAGTTAAATAGCATCGCTCCCATAAAGAACGTCCAAAAACTTAAGTTGTTTAAAAATGGAAATGCTACATCACGTGCACCAATTTGAAGAGGTACGGCAATGTTCATCAGTCCGATGATAAACGGCATCGCCATAAATAAAATCATAATTGTTCCATGCGTAGAAAATACTTCATTGTAATGCTGTGCGTCCAAAAATTTCATATCCGGTAAAGCGAGCTGCGTACGCATCATTAGCGCATCCACACCACCACGGAAAAACATTAAGACAGCAGCAAGCAAGTACATAATACCAATTTTTTTATGATCAACGGAAGAAATCCACTCTTTCATGAGCCACTTCCATTTTTTTGTATAAGTTAGTAACGCAACAACACCAATACTTACAAGTACGATAGAAATCTGCGCACCTAAAATCATTGGGTCGCCAGTTACGATAAACTCATTCCATTTCATGCCTTATGTCCCCCCTTTTTAGTTCCCTGCGTCATCCGATTCTTTTTTATTGAATTCATTTGTTTGGATGTCTTCTTCCATTTTCTTCATTTCATCTTCGCGGTGTTTATCCTCGTGGTAACCTTCACCATTTTTAATAATTTGCGGCTTCATATCATGACGCTCAAATTGTGGATTAGTTACTGTCACAGGACGAACAGGAAGCATTGGTTCATCAGAAATGGTTGATTTTGTGTTTGGATTATGCGGATTTGTCATTTCATAACCAAAACGTTTGTAGGCATAGAAAACATACTCTGGATCAGCTGCTACATCAACAAATGCTAAATGCGTACCAGAATAAGTCTTTTTCTTGGAGCTGCCAGGAATTAGTAGACGGTCATATATGTCTTGCGTAATAACTGGTGAGCTTGCTTTTGTTTCTTTTGCCCATTTTTTGAAATCTTTTTCAGATTGAGCTACTACATCAAAGCGTTGATCCGCAAAACCTTCGCCGTTAAAGTTTGCGTTACGACCTTTGTATGTACCAACTTCATCTGCTTGTAAATATAAATTCATCGTCATGCCAGACATCGCATATTTTTGTCCACCTAATTGCGGAACCCAAAAGCTTGTCATCGTATCTGCAGAAGTTAATTTGAATAATACAGGACGGTCGGTTGGAATGTTTACATAGTTCACCGTTTCAATCGACTCATCTGGATAACTAAAAATCCATTTCCAGTCTGCACTTGTTGCGTAAATAACAATTGGATCTTTATGCGAAGTCACTTTTGGTGCTTCTTCCCCTGCATAAATTGTTTTTACAGTCGGAATAGCCAGAGCAATAACGATAGCCACTGGAATCAATGTCCAAAAAATTTCCAGTTTTTTACTACCATGCATATCCGGCTCATAGTTTGAAATGTCTTTCCGTTCGCGGTATTTAACCAACATAATCGTAAACAATACAAAAATCGTCAAAACAATAACCAGCATAAATATAATCGAATAAATAATTAAGTCCGACTGACCTTTAGCAACTGGCCCTTTTGGATTAAGTACTGTCAAGTCACCACAACCACTTATAAGGCCGGTAACCCCAAGTAGTGCCGTAAGTAGCAAAGATTTAAGTACCTTTGACACCCGAATCCCCTCTTTTCCTTTTGATGTTTTCTAATGTGTATTTTTGCGCAAAAATACCATTACCGGAGTGCTGAAAGAAGCTTGTTAGAACTCCTATGTAACTGAAAAAATGCTTTTACTATTTAGTTCTTTTTAAAAAACTCACAAACTTTTTTTAAATTGTTCCGCATTTTTAAAATCACTATGTTCATACTCTAACTCATTATATCTGATTTGATATCTTAGTTCAAAAACCTGATATATTAAATATTTCACAAACTTTCATTCTGTTCACTATTCCCTAGATTGTGAAATTCGAAACAAGTTGTAAATAATTTTTATCTGGAAATTTATTTTTATGGTATATTAGTTTTATCGCATACTTTAATTCCACAGGGAGTGGTTAAGTGAGTAAAAAATTAAAGATATTTCGAATGATTGAATTAATAATTGGAATTATAGGTTTTGTTTTACCATCCATATTATATTTCATGGATATTCTTTCTGGTGCAGAATCTGGCATTTTAACAGTTGTTGGTGTGGTTATTTTTAATCATGCAACTGATTTATCTAATAAAGATAAGACGACTTAAAAAAAGATTTAGTTTATTACTATAATCAAACTAAAAGCCGAGCAACTTTTACATAAAAGTTGCTCGGCTTTATTAATGATATATCCACTATTCAGTAATTTGAACTCTCCCCGTATGGAAAGGTAAATGCTTAATACCAAGCTTTTCCCACTCATTCACTAATTTTTCGGCTAGTTCTTTCGTTTCCGAGAAAGCTATTCCACAATCTCCGCCACCAGAACCAGATGATTTTCCTGCGCCGCCCATGTTTTCAGCTGAGTCCGCGAGTTCTTTTAGCAAGCTTGTTTCAATATTTACGCCAGCTTTTGTTCCAAGTTCTTGGAGAATGCGACGATTTTCTTTAATAGCTGAATAAAGCAATTCCTCATCTTTCGTATGGAAAGCTTGAATTATTTGCTTCATAATCTCGTTATTTCTAGTTAAAAAATGTTGATAATTCTTGCTATCTTCTTGTTTAAAAGCATGAATTTGCGAAACTAATTTTCCGGTACTTACAGGTGTGCCCGTCCAGCCAACAGAAAAAGTCGGTACTGGTTCTTCTAATGTTTCGATTTGAAGCATGGGCCACGGCTCTTTCATAAACCATTCGAGTGATTTATAAGCTAAACGATGCTTCACCCATTCTTGATCAAATGTCGTATAAGCAATCCATCCACCGTACATACAAGAGGCAATATCGCCACAAGAGCCATTACCTTGCACAACTAAATGTGAAAGGGCAGCTAGTTTGAATTTTTTAAGCATTGATATTTCTGGATAAAATTTCGTCATTAACGCGTTGATTACAGCAACCGTCGCCGCTGCGCTAGAACCGAGTCCATATTTTGCGCCAGATTGGTCGATTAATTCTGTTTCAATGACCATTTTCACAGGAGTTAGTTCTATACCTTCTGATTTTAGAAAAGTAGTCGCGATATTAATTGCTTCAGCTGTAAAAGTCCAATGTTCCCCGTCTGGTTTAAGTTCGCCGCCAACTGGCCATGAAACTGGATTTTCATAATGAGGAATCCATAATTCATTGCGCTCGCTATCCTCTAGTGTTAGTGTTATATAACGATTAACCGCAGTTAGAATAGCTGTATGACCGGATTCTACGACTGCATATTCACCAGCAACATATAATTTTCCGGGTATTTTAACTTGTAGTTTATTTTTCATCTGATACAACACTCGCTTCCTTACCGGCGTGGCAAATTAGAACGTTTTTAGCCAAACCTGACAACTTCTCTGCTACGATATTTTCATTTACACGCTCACAAATAACTTTAACATTTGGTCCAGCATCCATTGTGAAATAGGCAGGTATACCATTTTTGCGTAGTTCTCTAACAGCATCCATTATTTCGAGTGACTCTGGTTGAAAATAAGTAAACGGTGGCTCTGCACCAAGCGTTGTCGCATGCATTTTCATTCCGTTTCGTTCGGTAATTTCGCCCACTTTGATGAAATCTTCGTCTAAAATAGCTTGTTTCATTTCTTCTAAGTCTATTTCAGCAGCAGAAACCCATTTTTCGAAAAAAGGAGATGTTTCAACGGTTAGACGCATTCCATCACGACTGGAAACTTTCTTTTCTTTGTCTGAAACGACTGCGACTACAAGAGACATTTTGTCACATAATTTATTCGTGAATGGAACGGCAAAAGAATCACTACCATCTGCAAGCTCCCCTTTTTCCCAAATGACAAAATCGCCGAAAACGGAACGAGAAGCAGAACCAGACCCGAAACGAGCCAGTTTGGAAATATATTCTTTTGTGTCTGTTCTACCAGCAGCGCTAGATCCAGCAAGCGCGAGAGCTGCAAATGCAGAAGCCGATGAAGCTAGTCCTGCCGCAGTTGGAACATGGTTTTCGGAATTAATTTTTGCTTTTGCTGAAATACCGAATTCTTCACGCATTTTATCTATAAAACGAGCTACTTTTGCATCCGTTTTTTGTTCATTATTTAAAATAAATGTATCTTGGGTTAGTTTTTCGTCCCATTCTACCGTTGTTTTTGTATAAAATTTATCTACCGTGAAAGATAAACTACTGTTTGCAGGTAGAATCAAGTGTTCATCGCGTTTTCCCCAATATTTAATTAGCGCCACATTCGTGTGTGCGATGGCTGTCGCTCTCATAACTACCTTCTCCAATCGTAAAAATCCATTCTTGTGCAGCTCCAGCATTATGAAGCGCCTTCGTTATTTGTTCAGCGATTTCTTGATTTTTTGCTACAGCGATAATACATCCACCTCTACCGCCACCTGTAAGTTTTGCCCCGTCTGCACCACTACTTCTAGCTACTTCAATTAATTTCTCTAAACTACTGTCGCTAACTGTCAAAGTTTCTAAATAAGATTGTGCCTTATTCATTGCAGCGCCTATTTTCACAGTATCTGCATCGCCTTCTAAATGCGTCTTTATTTCCCGGGAAATATTGCCAAGTTGGTGGATTATTTTCCCGATTTCAGCTTGATTTTTTTTATATAAAACTTGAACATCCTTCACCGCGTCTCTGGTTTCACTTGGAACTCCAGTATCCGCTACTACGAACGTGATTTTTTTTGGAAAGTGCATGATTTCTAGTTTTCGATCTCGTTCATACCATACTGGTTTTTCACTTACAACCGTAATAGCATCAACACCACTAGCATTGCCATGAGCAATTTTTTCTGCCGCATTCACAATGGCTAATAATTTTTTCGAGTCTAATTCTTGATTAAAATATTTATATAAGCCGCGTGCAATACTTGTTGCTACAGCGGCACTTGAACCTAATCCTCGTCCAATCGGAACGCCTGAAACCACATGGATAGAAACGCATTCGCCTTTTCCAATTTCATTTAAAATATCTACAACTAATGCTTTGATTCCTGCTAAGAAATCAGGCATATCATCTAAATCACCTGAAAAAAATGCCGAAGAAAATTTGGTTTTTGTAGAATTTTCTACATTTGTCGTTACAACTGCCTGTGTAAATGGGACTGAAATTGCCGGTTCTCCGTATACAACTGCATGTTCTCCGCATAATATCATTTTAGCTGTCCCAATGCCTGTAGCCAATGCACGCCAATCCTTTCTCCATCAAAATAATACAAACTTTAATACTTCATGATACCATAATTATTTCACTAAAACCTTATTATAGAACTTTTTTTGCCCCAAAACAATGATTGGCGCAACTTTTCCCGCGCCAATCACCTTTTAAATATCCATTTCTCGATATTGATGTTGGAAAATACACATTCTAATAGCATCATGATAAGTTCCATCAACGAAAAACTCATCAATTAGCTCGCCTTCACGAATAAAGCCAACTTTTTCATAAACATGAATAGCTTTTTCATTTACTTTATCAACAACTAAATATAATTTATGCATATTTAGTACGTGAAAAGCATATTTCATTGCTAGTTTTGTGGCAGAAACAGCGTAACCGTGTCCCTGAAACTTAGGATCGATAATAATTTGAAATTCCGCTCTTCGGTGAATATAATCAATTTCCATTAACTCGACTAACCCAACCATTTGGCCATCTAATTCTAAAATAAAACGGCGTTCTGACTGATCGTGAATGTGCTTATCATATAGCTCCTGAAGCTCGACAAACGCCTCATATGGCTCTTCAAACCAATAAGACATTATTTTCGCGTCATTATTTAACCGGTGAACAAATTTTAAATCTTCTCGTTCAAGCGGTCTAAGTTTTAAATCTCCACTCATTTTTCCACTCCTAAATTATAAAATTGGTGATAGTAAACTGGATAGAACTTCTTTTATACGAGTCAATAATGGTTTGTTTTCCATATCTTTCATCGTAAACAGTCGACTATCTTCAAAATCTTTCTCAAAGTCACGTTTTAAATGATGCATAGCATCGCTTTCATCGTATAAGAATACCATTAATTCATGATTCAATCTAAAACTTCGCACGTCAAAATTGGCCGTACCAATAGCCGCACGCGTTCCGTCCACTAACATTGCCTTCGCATGGACAAAAGAATCATCGGCATAAGCATACATTTTTGCGCCTGCTTCAATCATTGTTTTCACATAAGCATTACTTCCGTGGAAGGAAATCCCGCGATCGCCTTTGCCAGGAATAATAACTCGCACGTCAACACCGCTCATCGCAACCCGGCGAATAACCGCAAGCGACTCTTCATCAGGAACAAAGTAAGGGGACACAATCCAAACAGATTCTTTGGCAGAATCAATCAAATCAAGCATTGAATCGCGTACCCATTTTTCTTTATCATATGGTCCGCCGTAAATAACTTGTGCCCATTCTTCACCCATATCAACTGGCGAAAAATATTGTTTTAAACCAGATTCGCTAATGAACTTGTCAGCGGCTCCAGCACGGTTTTCCATGTAGACCCAGTCATTTAGGAAAGATTCTTGGAGTTCGATGACAGCTTGGCCTGTTATTTTTATGTGTGTATCGCGCCAAACACGAAAATCTGGAGTATTAGAACGATATTCTTCACCGATATTAAGCCCACCTGTAAAGCCAATTTGGCCATCAATTACGACTATTTTACGGTGATTTCGCAAGTTGGCAGTCCTTACAATCCACGGGGATGTGATTGGATCAAACGCATGAATGCTAACCCCAGCTTCTTTTAGAGGCGCTAAAAATGCCTTATGAAGCTTGCTTGAACCAAGTCCATCAAACATAAATCTAACTTCAACACCAGATTTCGCCTTTTCTACCAAAATGTCACGAATCTCTGTAGAAATTTCATCCGTTTTGAAAATATAGTATTGAATATGGATGTGGTTTTCCGCTTTTCTAAGCGCGTCTAAGAGCACTGGGAAAGTTTCTTCACCATTTGTTAGTATTTCGATTTTATTTCCCTTAATAGGCTCTATGGACGTCAGATGCGCAATTCTTTTAGATAGTCGTGGTAACTTTTCATTGGTATTGTTTGGAATTGCATGAATCGCATGAATTAATTTCGCTTTTTCCATTACTTGAGCTGTGCTAAATTTTCTAGTCGCTGGATTTCTACCAAACACAAGGTAACTAATCGTTCCGAGTACAGGCAAAATGAAAATAACCGCAATCCAGGCGACTTTTGAGCTAGTATTTCGTTGATCAAATAGTAGTAGCCGAATCGCAATAATCACACCGCATAATTGGATAATTCCACTTGTTACTAAGAATAATATAGCTGCTTGATTGATTAAAAAGTACTCCACTAAAAATAAAACTACTGCTATAAACAGAAATTGAATCAGTTTGCGCATTTCTTCAACTCTTCTCTTTTTTAGACGTATTAAGGATATTATACATAAAATGTAGCCAAAAAGCGCTTTTTATACTGAAAAAAAGCTGGAAAATCGTTCTAATTCGCAAATTAGAGTCATTTCCAGCTTGGCTTTATTCTTCTATATCGCTTCCAGGAGCATCTTCAAAACTTTCATCAGGAACTTGTGTGATTAATGTTTCGTCGATTTCTTCCTCTAGCTCAACTTCATCTTCTTCTTTTGGTACTTTTGCAACAGTGGCTACTTTTTCATCTTCATCAAGACGAATTAGTTTAACACCCATTGCGCTACGACCTGTTTGCGAAACAGTTTCGATTTCAAAACGAATCAATACGCCACTCACAGTCATTAGCATTAAGTCTTCTTCACCAGTCACTGTTTTCATTGCGACTAAGTTACCATTTTTCTCTGTGATTGTAACGGTTTTAACACCCATACCACCGCGATTACGAAGCGGGTACTGGGAAGCCGGTGTTTGTTTACCATATCCTTTTTCCGTTACAACGAGAACTTTTTCATCATCCTCAAGGACTTCCATACCGATAACTTCATCGTCTTCACGAAGTCTAATACCACGAACACCAGCAGCTGTACGGCCCATTACGCGAATATTTTCTTCCGGGAAGTAGATAGATTGTCCATGTTTCGTTGCGATAATCATGTTTTTACTACCATCTGTCATTTGAACAGAGATTAATTCATCGTTTTCGCGAAGTTCAACTGCACGAAGACCACTTTGACGAATTTTCGCAAATTGAGAAAGGGTTGTACGCTTCACGACACCGTGTTTAGTTGTGAAGAATAGGTAGCTATCATCAGTGAATTCGGATAGATTTATCACAGCATTCACTTGTTCTTGGCTTTCAATTCCAAGTAAGTTGATGATTGGGATACCTTTGGCGGTACGACCATATTCAGGCACTTCATAACCTTTCGAACGGTAAACTTTCCCTGTGTTAGTGAAGAATAGTAACGTATCATGCGTGCTCGTTGCAACAAGGTGCTCTACGAAATCATCTTCATGAGTAGACATACCTTGGATACCACGACCACCACGACGTTGGCTACGATAAGTTGAAAGTGGTAGACGTTTGATATAGCCACGTTTAGTTAGCGTAATTGCCACTTCTTCTTCAGGGATTAAATCTTCATCTTCTAGGCTTACTAAATCACCTGCCAAGATTTCTGTACGACGTTTATCCGCATATTTAACTTTGATTTCTTCTAATTCTTCACGAATAATTTCAAGAATACGCTCATCATCAGCTAAAATGGCTTTTAAATCATTAATTAATGCCACTAAGTTTTGGTATTCTTCTTCAATTTTTTCGCGTTCTAAACCTGTTAAACGTTGCAAACGCATGTCTAAAATGGCTTGCGCTTGTTTGTCCGAAAGGTTGAATTGAGTCATCAAGCCTTCTTTGGCAACATCGGAAGTTTTTGATCCACGAATTAATTTAATAATCGCGTCAATATTATCTAGCGCAATTCGTAAACCTTCTAAAATATGAGCGCGTGCTTCTGCTTTACGAAGCTCAAATTCCGTACGGCGACGAATAACTACTTTTTGATGCTCTAAATAATGATAAAGAATTTCTTTTAAATTAAGTACTTTTGGATGATTGTCGACAAGTGCCAGCATATTAATACCAAAAGTAGTTTGAAGTGCTGTCATTTTGAATAAATTATTCACGATAACACTAGCACTAATATCACGACGAACCTCAATAACAATGCGCATTCCAGAACGGTCAGACTCATCATTCAGGGAAGTAATACCGTCGATTTTTTTCTCCCGAGCTAGTTCGGCAATACGCTCTACTAAGCGCGCTTTATTTACTTGGTAAGGAATTTCAGTGATAACGATTGTTTCTTTACCATTTTTCTTTTCTTCAATGTCCACGCGACCACGAACAGTAATTGAACCACGGCCACTTTCGTAAGCACGGCGGATTCCGCTACGTCCCATAATCATCCCAGCAGTAGGGAAGTCAGGTCCTGGAATATATTCCATTAAATCACGAATAGTAATTTCCGGATTATGACTAAGCGCCAAAACGCCATCAATAACTTCACCAAGATGGTGAGTAGGAATATTTGTTGCCATACCAACTGCGATACCTGACGAACCATTGACTAGTAAGTTAGGGAAACGCGCTGGTAAAATAACTGGCTCACGTTCAGAACCATCATAGTTATCAGCGTAATCAATTGTATCTTTGTTAATATCGCGAAGTAGTTCCATCGAAATTTTTGACATACGTGCTTCTGTATAACGCATCGCTGCCGCCATATCGCCATCGACCGAACCAAAGTTACCATGTCCATCAACTAGCATATTACGGTAACTAAAATCTTGCGCCATACGAACCATTGTAAAATAAACCGCTGTATCGCCGTGAGGGTGATACTTACCGATTACTTCACCAACGATACGAGCCGATTTTTTATAGGCTTTATCAGAAGTCATACCTAAGTCATTCATCGCATATAGAATACGACGGTGAACTGGTTTTAATCCGTCACGAACGTCTGGTAGGGCACGGGCAACAATTACACTCATCGCATAGTCTAGGAATGATGTCCGCATTTCTTTATTTAAGTTTATCTCTGTTATTCGTTGATTTGGTGTTTCTGCCATTGTTAGAGAAACCTCCCTTTCAAAAGTAAGGCTGAATCTAGTTCAAACCTTTTAAAAACAATTAATAACCCAATTATTACCCGGGAAATATTTATTAAACATCCAAGTTTTTAACGTATTGTGCGTTGTCTTCAATGAATTTACGACGAGGTTCCACCCGGTCACCCATCAACATTTCAAAAGTTTCATCGGCATCAATAGCGTCTTTGATATTGACTTGAAGTAGCGTACGGTGTTCTGGATTCATGGTTGTATCCCAAAGTTGTTCTGGGTTCATTTCTCCAAGACCTTTATATCGTTGAATGCTGTATTTAGTGTCTCCATCAAGGGAAGCTAGATAATCTTCTAACTGTCCATCGCTATATACATATTCTACTTGTTTACCATGCTTAATTTGATAAAGCGGTGGTTGCGCAATGTAGATATAACCTGCATCAAGTAGTGGGCGCATATAACGATAAAATAGCGTAAGCAGTAAGGTACGAATATGTGCACCATCGACATCGGCATCCGTCATAATAATAAGTTTGTGGTAACGAGATTTAGAAACGTCAAAATCTCCACCAAAACCTGTACCCATAGCCGTAAAAATAGTTCGAATTTCTTCGTTAGCTAAAATTCGGTCTAAACGCGCTTTTTCTACGTTCAAAATTTTACCACGAATCGGCAAAATTGCTTGGAATAAACGGTCACGACCTTGTTTAGCTGAACCACCAGCCGAGTCACCCTCAACGATGTAAAGTTCGCTGATTTCAGGATTACGAGAGGAACAGTCAGCTAGTTTACCTGGCAAACTAGAAATTTCTAGCCCACTGCTTTTACGAGCAACTTCACGCGCGCGCTTAGCAGCCAGACGTGCACGAGAAGCCACAACGCCCTTCTCAACGATTTTTTTAGCAACATCTGGGTTTTCCATCATAAATTTATTTAAAGCCTCAGAAAACAGCTTATCCGTGATTGAACGAGCTTCTGAATTTCCAAGTTTTGTTTTTGTTTGCCCTTCAAACTGTGGATCTGGGTGTTTGATGGAAATGATTGCCGTTAAACCTTCACGAACATCTTCACCGGAAAGGTTATCATCACTATCTTTGAACAATTTATTACGACGCGCATAGTCATTAATGACACGTGTTAACGCCGTTTTAAATCCAGATTCGTGAGTTCCGCCTTCATACGTATGAATGTTATTCGCAAATGAAATGATATTGCTTGAGAATCCAGTATTATATTGCATGGAAATCTCAACCATAATGTCATCGCGTTCACCTTCTAAATAAATTGGTGGCTCATGGATAACATCTTTGGCTTTATTTAAATGCTCCACATAAGAACGGATTCCGCCTTCATAGTGGAAATCTTTACGAACTTTGTGCTCTTCACGTTTGTCTTCAATCGAAATCGTTAAACCACGATTCAAGAAAGCAAGTTCGCGCGTACGAGTACGAAGCGTATCAAAATCAAATTCCGTTGTTTCTGTAAAAATTTGTGGATCTGGCGTGAAGTGAACAATTGTTCCACGGTAATCCGTTTCGCCTTGTTCTTCCATATCCATGACTACATCACCACGTTCAAAACGTTGGTAATATTTTTGCCCTTCACGGTGAACGTATACCTCAAGAGATGTGGAAAGGGCATTAACTACCGATGCACCAACTCCGTGAAGTCCGCCAGACACTTTATATCCGCCGCCGCCAAATTTACCACCAGCATGCAGAACGGTAAAGATAACTTCTACTGTTGGACGACCAATTTTTTCGTTAATCCCAGTAGGAATCCCACGTCCGTTATCACGAACAGTAATGCTGTTATCAGCTTCGATTGTAATTTCAATTTCTGTACAAAAACCAGCAAGTGCTTCATCAATTGCGTTATCAACAATTTCCCATACAAGGTGATGGAGTCCGCGTTGACTAGTTGAACCAATGTACATACCAGGTCTTTTTCTTACTGCCTCTAGACCTTCCAGTACTTGTATTTGATCTTCGTTATAATCTGAAGCATTTTCTTGTACATTTGTAATATTTTCTTCTGACATTAATTATTCCACCGCACTTTCTTTTTCATCAAATTATATTAACCTAGATTAGGATTTTTTTACTGTACCTTTTTCTACATAGAAAGTTGTTGCTTGTTTGAGCGTTTCATGGTCGATCCCGCTCGTACTTGTTGTTGTTACAAAGGTTTGTACTTTTCCTTCAATAGCTCCGAGCAAATGCGATTGACGGTAATCGTCGAGTTCACTAAGCACATCATCGAGAAGAAGAACCGGATATTCCCCAGTTTCTTCATGGATTAGGTCAATTTCTGCTAATTTTATAGAAAGTGCCGTTGTCCGTTGCTGGCCTTGCGAACCAAAATCTTGCACATTTTGCCCATTAATATAAAACAGAGAATCATCCCGATGTGGTCCAATAAGCGTGACACCACGGTCGATTTCTCTTTGTTTGATTGATTCCATTTTTTGAAGTAAATCCGCTTTCCACACGTCAGGGTTATCCCCATTTAGTGTGACGGAAGCTTTATACTCGATTTTTAGCGTCTCAAGCCCTCGGGAAATTTGGTGATGAATTGGAGCTGCATATGCCTCTAATTTTTGAATAAAATCAGCTCGTCTTTTCGTCAAATTAATAGCGACATCTGCGAACTGCTCTGTCAAAATATCAAGCAATATTGGATCTACTTTGCGTTTCATTTGTAACATCTTCAAATATTGATTTCGCTGTTGCAATATTCGTTGATACTCACTTAGATTGTGCAAATAAATCGGCTGCATTTGCCCAATTTCCATATTCAAAAACCGACGTCTAATTCCTGGAGCACCTTTCACAAGCGATAAATCCTCTGGGGCAAAAATAACCACATTCAAATTACCGACATATTGGCTAAGTTTCTTTTGTTCCAAATGATTTACTTTAGCTCGCTTGCCTTTTTGGGTGATAGCAAGCTCTAAAGGCACCGATTGCCCGTGCTTCGCTATTCGACCTTCCATCTTGGCTTCTTCTTTTTCCCACATAATAAAATCTTTATCATTCGTTGTCCGATGTGACTTTGCAAGTGCAAGCATCAATACGGCTTCTAAAAGGTTGGTTTTACCTTGTGCATTCTCACCAAGAAAAACATTAACAGATGGGGAAAATTCTAGTTCTAAGTTTTCGTAGTTCCGGAAATTCCTTAAAACAATACTTTCTAAATGCATCTGCTATTTCCCTTGCTCAATTTTCACTTTTCCAACACCGGGAACTAAGATAACATCGCCATTACGAAGCTTTTTCCCCCGGCGGTTGTCTTGCTCTCCGTTGATGTAAATCGTATTTTCACTAAGGTACGCTTTCGCCATTCCACCAGTTGAAACTACATCAATCATTTGTAAAAGTTGACCAAGCGTTACGAACTCGCTATTTATCTTTACAGTTTCAGCCAAAAATTTCACGCCCAATCTTTTTTTATCACTACCTTCTATTTTACTAAAGTTTTGCCAATAATACAAAGAATATTTTCATATATTCGTTTTTCAGCTTTTTTTAGCAAAACTAATGGGGGGATATTATTTATTAAAAAAAAGAAAATATGAGCTTCTGTGGCGTTTTTTTATTAAAATGGTTATTTTCGCCGAATAACTGCTTTTTTTTGCCAAGTTCCTGATTTATATCGCCAAACACCGAGCATCGTCGCTGTAATCCAAGCAACTGGGGTCGCCCACCATAGCCCAACATAACCAATATAAAGCGATAAAACAAATCCAATAGCAAGCCTAGAAACTAACTCGAATATTCCCATTGCTAAAGGTACCATCGCATCTCCAGTACCACGTAACGTTTCCCGCACAACAAATAGAATCCCTACAACCACATAAAATAACGACACTATCAGTAGGTAACTCACACCAATATTAATAACTTCTGTTTCACTTGAATCTACAAATAATAATAAAAATTGCCGAGCGAAAAGTTGAACTAAAATCGTGATACCAATACTGATAGCTGTAACTACTTTTATTCCCGACCAAAAACCTTCGCGAACACGATCAATTTTTCCAGCACCAATATTTTGACCGGCAAACATGGAGGATGCTGCTCCAAAAGCAATTCCCGGTTGATATGTAAGTGAATCAATTCGACTCGCTGCTGTATAAGCCGCAACGACTGATGAACCAAAGCCATTTATTAAACTTTGAAGAGCCATGTTTCCAATAGAAATGAACGAACCTTGTAATCCAGATGGAAGTCCAATGCGCACCATTTCTTTAAGTAGTGGGGTAGAGAGCTTGAATTTTGCGCGCTCTATCCGCATAAACGGCACGTGGCGATAAGCATAGTAAATAACGGCAATCGCTGCTGCTGTCTGAGAAAGAACCGTCGCAGTAGCAGCCCCACGAACGCCCATATCCATATAAACAACCAATAAAAAATCTAATGCAATATTCATTAAAGAGGATAAAATCAAAAAAATCAGCGGTGTTATCGAATTCCCAAGTGCTCGAAGTATTGCTGCCATCCCGTTATATAAACTCATCGGTAAAATCCCAATAAATAGGGTGGTTAAAAAGATGGTCGAATCATCCAAAATATTTGCTGGTGTGCGCAATAAAATAAGAAGTGGCTTCGCAAGCAAAACGCCCGCAACAGTTAAAATAATCGCCGAAAAAACTACCGCATAAGTTGCCGTAGCAATAACATCTTTCAAACGATCATAATCTTTAAAACCAAAATACTGCGCTACTACGACAGAAATACCGCTCATAAGTCCAATAATCAAAGAAATCATAAAAAAATTGACTGAGTTTGTTGCTCCAACTGCAGCTAGTGCATCAACACTAACAAATTTACCAACAATCACCGCATCAATCATCGTATAAAATTGCTGAAATAAGTTTCCAATCAACATTGGCATCGCGAATAAAAAAATTAATTTTGTCGGATTACCGGTTGTCATATCTTTCATCATGCTAAGAATTACCTCCATTTGCATAAATATACATTTGTCTCCAAAAACTGTACTATAACAAAAAAAGAATCCGCCTTGAAACCAAGACGGATGTGCTTTTTGCGAGATTAGTAAGTTCTAACCGGCGTGATTAATTGTAAAATTTCATTTGGATTAGCTGCATCTTTTGGTCGAAGTACGAATGGTCTCATTGTACCGGAGAAGGAAATTTGAATATCATCACCTTCAAAAGCACGCAGGGCATCCATCATGTATTTACCGTTAAAAGATATTTTAATCTCTTCGCCAGTAAAGCTTTGACTAAAGACATTTTCAGAAACATTCCCAACTTCCGGAGAATTGGAAGATACTTCAACTTGTCCATTTTCAAGTGTCATTAATTTAATAACGTTATTACGATTTTCGCGAGCAAGTAGGGATGCACGGTCAATTGCTTGTAAAAATGCTTTGGAATTAATGACTAATTCTGATTTAGTATCTGTTGGAATTAAACGAGACGTATCTGGATAACTACCTTCAAGTAAACGAGAGTAGAATAATAAGTCTTTTAATTTAAAAAGAATTTGATTATTTGCAAGGGTCATTTCGATTGATTCACTTGCATCATCTAAAATTTTATTTAGTTCAGATAAACTTTTCCCAGGAATAACAATGTTATATTCTTCATCGATGTCTGTTTCAAGTGGAATTTCACGTAAAGCTAGACGATGACTATCTGTTGCAACTGCGCTTAGTTTATTTTCTTTAATAATCCAATTTACACCAGTAAGTACTGGGCGAACTTCAATCGCAGAAACTGCAAAAACAGTTTGTCTAACGATATTTTTAAGTACATTAATTGGAATTTTAATTGTTTTTCCGTCTGTTACTTCAGGTAACTTAGGATATTCCATTGGATCTAAGCCGTTTAGTGTAAAGGATGCTTGGCCAGAACTAATGTTGGTTTGGTAATTAGAAGTTACTTCAATTTCTACATTTTCTTCTGGTAAACGACGAACAATATCGCCAAAGTATTTGGATTGAAGTACAATTCCCCCAAAACTTTCTACTTCTACAATTACTTCATCATTTTCAATTAATGGAATAAATGCTTCGATGGAAATATCAGAATCACTACCAGTTAATGTTACACCTTCATCATTTACGACTATTTTTATCCCCGTTAATATTGGAATCGTTGTTCTTGCAGAGATGGCACGAGTAACTTCATTGACTGCTTGGACAAGACGATCACGCTCAATAACAAATTTCATGAGTATCCCCCATTTTTTTATATTTTGTAAAACTTCAAAAACCTTTAATTAATTAATAAAAAATCGTAGTAATAGTAATAGGCGCTGTGGATTTGTGGATAAGTAGGTTACAAGCCATGCGATATAAAGTTTTCCACATGTTGATAACTTGTGGGTAAGTATGTTTCAGTTATCCACATTGTACACAGGTCTATTAAAACATATTTTGTGCTTTTCTTAAATTTTTTTCAATTTCGGCAAGGTCATTTTTCAACACTTGATCGGTTTTTAGTAGTTGCGATATTTTTTCATGTGCATGGATGACGGTTGTATGATCTCGTCCACCAAATTCATCACCGATTTTTGGTAATGAAGCATCTGTAAGCTCTCTTGAAAGATACATGGCGATTTGGCGCGGGAATGCAATACTTTTCGTCCGTTTTTTAGCTTTAAAATCTTCTAAACGAACGTGGAAATATTCACCGACTGCTTCTTGAATACCACTAATTGTAATAACTTGTGATTTAGAAGAGGGGATAATATCTTTTAGTGCTTCTGCCGCAAGACCAGCTGTTATATCTTTATTAACGAGGGAAGAATAAGCAACTACTCGGATAAGTGCGCCTTCTAGCTCGCGAATATTCGAATCAATTTGGTTTGCGATATAAAGCATGACTTCATTTGGAATATCTAATCCGTCTGCTTTTGCTTTTTTACGTAAAATGGCGATCCGTGTTTCTAAGTCTGGTGGCGTAATATCGGTAATTAAGCCCCATTCAAAGCGGGATCTAAGTCGATCTTCCAGGGTTGGAATTTCTTTTGGCGGTCGGTCACTAGAAATAATAATTTGCTTTTGTTCATCATAAAGTGTGTTAAATGTATGGAAAAATTCCTCTTGTGTTCCTTCTTTACCGGCTAAAAATTGAATATCATCAATAAGTAAGACATCCACATTTCGGTATTTTGTACGGAATTCTTCGGTTTTATTATCACGAATAGAGCTAATAAACTCATTGGTGAATTTTTCGCTGGAAAGGTACATTACTTTCGCATTATCTTTATGCTGTTGAACATAGTGGCCAACTGCGTGCATTAAATGTGTTTTACCGAGGCCAACTCCTCCATAAATGAAGAGTGGATTATATGCTTTCGCTGGTGCTTCGGCTACTGCAAGTGATGCTGCGTGGGCGAATCTATTCCCAGAACCAATGACAAACGTATCAAAAACATAACGCGGATTAAGCATATGTTTTCCAATTTCAATGCCATCTTCATCTAACGCTGGATTTGGTTTAATCACAGTGTATTCAAAGTTTTCTTCCTGTTCGCCATCAATAAAGCGGACATCAAATAAGCGACCAGTTATTTCTTGCAAAATGTTAGCGATAAATTGCGTATAGCTTTTCTCTAACCAATCGCGAACAAAATTATTGGGCGCTGAAATAATAAACGTATTACCTTCAAGTGAATGAGCGGTTGTTGATTTCATCCATGTATCGTAACTAGGTTTACTCATATTTTTTTTAACGATTTGCAGTGTTTCCTGCCAGATGTCTTCAATTGATTGCACTAGTAACCCCCCTTTTTTATGTAATGTAAATGGATGCTATAAAGTTATCCACAGATAGAAAAAGCCATGGATAAGGTTATCCAAACACTGTTAAAAAATTATCCACAAAGTAAAAATGCATTGTGGATAACTTTAGTTTTCCCCAGCTATATTTCTATTCGACAGGAATTATAATATCAGAAAATCACTCTGATAGCAAGGACTTACAAAATCTATCCACAAAACTGTCCAGATGTGAAAAACGGTTGTCCACAGCCAGTTAACTTGTGTATAACTTGTGTGTAAAGAAATCTGTAACGAAATTGTTAGATTTAATTATCCACAAGCCATTGTGTGTAATTAACCACTAATTGTGTATAAGTTTAAAGTAGATTAAAAGGTTATCCACAAAAAAATGACGTTATTAATGAGTTATCCACACTTTCTGGAAAAGGATTTCATTGCGACAATGTGTTAAACTATTTACCAGAATAAGAAAAAGACAAAAAAATGAGGTTGTGAAAAATGATATTTCAACGGCTTTTGAAAACGAGAGATACAGAATTTTATCGAGTTATACAAAACGGGAATATTGACGACGTATTTGGATACTTATTAATTCACGACAAACGGGAACCAGCAGAAATTGATGATTTTAAGGTATTTGCAAAAAGTAATATAAATAAAGAAGCTTTTTCAGTGAATATCAAAAAAAATCATATTTACACGATGTTTTTTCACTTTACCGATTTAGAAGAAGAACAGGAAATTCCAAAATTCACTAAAGTTATTCGTTTTATAGAAGGGCTTTTGTCCTTTCAACCAGAAACAAGCCATTATATTGATAACTATTTAATAAAGGAAAAACTAATTTTTGAATATCCTGGTGAATTTGAGAAAATCGGGGAGTTTGCTAAATATTTAGTAGAGGTTTCTGGTCGGGAAATTACTATTCCAGACACAACAAGAGAAAAATATATCTATTTGTCACAATAATTTTCGAAAAATGGTTTTTCTCGCTATAAAAATATGATATGATAGTGAACGGAGTCTAAATAGAAATTCGTCTAAAGAGTATTGACAAAAATGACCAGTTCACGTACAATATCTAAGACTGTCTAATAGATAAATTCGATTGGACCCTTTCATGGGAGGTGTAATTAATGAAAAGAACATATCAACCAAGTAAACGTAAAAGAAAAAAAGTGCATGGTTTCCGTACGCGTATGAGTACTAAAAACGGACGTAGAGTTTTAGCAAGTCGTCGTCGTAAAGGAAGAAAAGTTTTATCTGCGTAGACCACTGAAAACGACTCAGTGGTTTTTTTTTTGAAAAATCTCTGAGTCAAACGGCCTTATACTAAGATATGTAAGAAGATGGAGAATGTATGAAAAAAAAATATAGAATTAAAAAAAATGACGATTTTCAAAAAGTATTCCGAAGAGGAAAATCTTTTGCTAACCGTCAATTTGTTGTTTATACTTTAAAGCAAGAAGGATCGACTCATTTTCGAATTGGTTTATCAGTTAGTAAAAAAATTGGAAACGCTGTCTGTCGAAATCGAATCAAACGTTACATAAGACAATCATTCCATGAATTAGAAAGCCAAATCAATCCTGAAAATGAATATATTATCATCGCCAGAAAACCGGCGGCCAATATGGATTTTCATGAAGTAAAGAAAAGTTTGATTCATGTTTTAAAAGTGGGGCGTGTTTTAAAGCAAAAACCAAACAATTCAAAGTGAGTGGGAATTTTAAAAAGGCGAAATTGGAGGTTACATCAATTTGAAGAAGAAAAAACGATTCAAACAGAAGTTGCTCATCGCAAGTCTTGTAATCGGATTAATGGCTGTACTTTCGGGTTGTGGCTATTCAACTGATCCAATTACATCAGAATCAACTGGATTTTGGAGTCACTACATTGTATTTCCATTGTCCTGGACTATTACATGGTTTTCCGATCTATTCGGAGGAAGTTATGCAGTCGGAATTATCGTTGTTACAATTTTAATCCGTCTACTTATCATGCCTTTAATGATCAAACAGCTGAAAAGCCAAAAGGCCATGACAAACTTACAACCGAAAATCAAAGAATTACAAGAAAAATACTCATCTAAAGATAATGAAACAAAACAAAAATTACAACAAGAAACAATGCGCCTATATCAAGAAAATAGCGTAAATCCAATGATGGGTTGTTTACCATTATTAATCCAAATGCCAATTCTACTAGGATTTTACCAAGCAATCAGTAGAACAGCAGAAATCAAGACCGATTCATTCTTATGGATGCAACTAGGAAATCCGGATCCATATTACATCTTGCCAATCGTTGCAGCACTAACGACATTCTTATCATCAAAAATTTCTATGATGGGGCAAACACAGCAAAATAAATCAATGGCGATGATTGTTTATATCATGCCAGTAATGATTCTATTTATGGGTATCACCTTACCTTCTGCACTTGCTCTATACTGGATCATCGGTAACATTTTCACCGTATTCCAAACACTTTTAATTAATAATCCTTTTAAAAACAAACGTGAACAGGAGGCGCTGGCAGCTGCTCAACTTGCTGAAGATCGTTTGAAGAAAAAAGCAGCTAACATGAAAGCTTCCAAAAAAGGAGGTAAGAAAAGAAAGTGAGAGATATAACTGCGCAAGGCTCAAACGTTGAAGAGGCAATCCAAAATGCATTATCCACTTTAGAAACAACACGCGACAAGGTCGAAGTAGAAGTTCTAGACGAAGGTAAAAAAGGTATTTTCGGAATTGGCTCGAGACTGGCTATGGTAAAAGTAATTGAAAAAGAAGATGGTATCCAAGTAGCGATTGATTATCTTTTAGATGTTGCTACCAAGATGGGTGCAGTAATCACGATCGATGTAGAAGAAGTTGGAAAAGATGTGAAGTTGCAAATTAAAGGTGACAGCCTAGGTATGCTAATTGGCAAACACGGTCAAACCCTTAATGCACTTCAATACTTAACACAATTAATTGCTAATAAAACAACGAGCCAATACAAAAACATTATTGTTAATGTAGGGGATTATCGTGAAAGACGTCATGAAACGTTAGTAATTTTAGCAAATAAAATGGCAGATAAAGCTCTTAAAACGAAGCGCGCTGTTCATTTAGAACCAATGCCTTCATTTGAAAGAAAAATTATTCATGCTATTTTAAGCGAGAATGAACAAATTGAAACGCATTCTGAAGGACGCGATCCTTACCGTTATATTGTGATTAAGCCAGTTCGGAAATAAATTCTTAGACTGAGGTTTTAACGAACCTCAGTCTTTTTTTAGGAGAGGACTTGAATGACGATTTATAAGGATTCAGTTCATGAAATGTGGGAGAACTACCGGACAGAACACCCGATTATTACAAGTAAGTTTGAGGCATGGGCATTTGGTAACTCTGCTCAGATGGCAAATGAGCTTGGTGGACTTGTTATTGACGGAATAAAAACCGGCACGAGTAGCTTGTTCTATTGGTATGATCAAGGCGGGGAAACAATGCCATCTGTTGGTTCACATGTAGTGCTTTTAGATGGTAATGAAGAAGCGATGGGAATTATCAAGTTAATAGGTGTAACGATTATGCCTTTTAATGAAGTACCAGAAACATTTGCGTATTTAGAGGGAGAAGGAGACCGGACGCTAGAATATTGGCGAAAAGTACATACATCCTTTTTCACTAATGAATGTGTGGAACTCGGTATTCCATTTGAAGAAGATGCTCTAGTGGTTTGTGAAGAATTTGAGGTTGTTTATAAATAGAATGTTTCACATGAAACATGAAAAAGAGACATAAGAATGCTTATGTCTCTTTTTAGTTTAGATATTTTTAGGTAGACGGAATATAAGTAGGAAACAAACAATGAGCAGAACAATATTGACGTACATACTCATTTGCAAACTGTCGGAAAAAGCGCTTGCTTTTGAAGTAGCAGTAGTATTTCCGAGCGTGCGGAAGAAAACTGATCCAACAATAGCAATCCCGAATGATGAACCAATTCGTTGCGCGGTATTAAACATACCACTAGCTCCGCCGCGATCCATGCCAGTCACTGTGGAAAGGGTAAAACTATTCAATGGTGCAATAGTCAAACCACTGCCAATACCGGCGATGAAAAGTGGTAAGAATAAGAGCCAAGCAGAAAAAGCACCATCATTCAGATGAAAGACAATAGAAACAGTGCCAAGGCCAACGATAACAAGTGTAACGCCAAGCATTAAGAGTTTTCTACCCAGTATGGGGATTAGTCGGTAACTATTAGATGCAGCTAGCACACTACCTAACGCAAAGGGACTAATTGCAAGTCCAGATAAAATAGCTGAACGATTGAAACCAGTTTGCCAAGTTAGCGATAGAACGAAGAAAATACTAGTAAATGCAGCAAAGTATACGAGTGATAAGAGCATTCCTGAGACAAATTGATTGTTTTTAAGTAAGTTTGGCGCAATTAATGGTTGGTTGCCTTTCTTTTCTTGGTAGACACTCCATTTGTAAAGAATGATAAAGAGTGGAATAGATAGCGCCATTAAAAGATAGTCGATTGGTTTAAAATCATTTGCACCATTTGAAATAAGTGGGAAAAGTAATAGTAAAAGTGCGATTGTCAGTAGCCCAACTCCAGGCAAATCGAAGCTGATTTTTTTCGTGGAGACAGTTCTTTTTGGGAGGTAAAGCATTGCTAAGACAAGTGTTACTAACACAAAAGGTACGTTAACGAAGAAAACTGCGCGCCAACCGTTTGTAGCTCCAAAAAGTTCAATTAAAAGTCCTCCTGTAAGAGGTCCGATAGCAGTTCCTACACCAATAACAGAGCCAAGAATCCCGAAAATTTTCCCAAGACTTTTTCCAGAATACATATCCATAATTGTGGCATTGATTTGTGGGAAAAATAACCCGGCAGCAAGTCCTTGTATTACCCGGGAAATAATGAGACTATTTTCCGAACTAGCGAAACCTGCAGTCACACTCATAATTAGAAAGAGCGTAATCCCGATAATGTAGATATTTTTTCGCCCAAATTTATCGCCAAGCCGACCAGCTAAAATAAGAACGAGGCCAAAAGCAAGGGCATAGCCTGAAATAACCCATTCAATTGTTTCGCTTGTGGCATGAAGAGCAGTCGTAATATCAGGTAAAGCAACATTGACAATCGTTGTATCTAATAAAGAAATAAAAGCTCCAAGCATAATTGAAATAAGTGCTAAAGTTTTACGTTTATCCGTTAGTTCCATGAATCATTCTCCTTTTTGAAGCTTTTTGAGATATTTTTCATTATAAACCTAAAATCTCTGATGATAAAGAAAGAGCAAATGTTTCACGTGAAACATTTTACTTTGCGAGTGAGATTTGATAAGCTTTTTTTATTAAAAAGGCGGGGGTTAACATATGGAAAATCGGAAACAAATGATAAAAACGGAACGACTTTTTTTAAGTGAAATGACCTTGGCTGATACCGAAATTCTGTTTGGTTATTGGTCAGATGATTCGGTTACTAGATATATGAATATTGAACCTTTTCAAAGTTTGCAACCCGTAGAAGAAATGATTCGAATGCTAAGACAACTAGAAATGGAAGGAAAGGCACTTCGCTGTGTGATTATTTTGCAAGCAACAGGGGAAATTATTGGTACATGTGGTTTTAATTATATTGATCATGAGAACCATCGTGCAGAAATTGCGTATGATTTAGGAACGCGCTTTTGGAAACGTGGTTATGCGACAGAAGCTGTGAAAGCATTGATGGAATGGGGAAGAGAATCATTTGATTTGCACCGAATTGAAGCAAAGGTAGATCCAAGAAATACCGCATCTATAATATTACTCGATAAGCTCGGTTTTTTAGAGGAAGGTTTACTGCGAGATTATGAAAAAATTGGTGAGGTATACCAAGATGTGCAATTGTTTTCATGGATAAATGGAAATTAGCAGTAAATGTGTCAAATTTTTTACTAAATAGTGTAGATAAACCAAAAATTGTTATATCCAAAAGATTTGCTCTTGTTTGTTCTATTTATTTATTGCTAGAATAAGGTTATCTAAAACACTTAAGGAGATTACACAATGACAAAAGAGTATTACTTTATCAAACCAGAGTTAAGTTCTCCAGAAACAAAACAAGAAAACATTGATTCTTGGTTAAAGACACAAGATAAAACTTTTTATGATGCACAAATTGCGCAAGAACGTGATTACTGCTTCTGGTGTAATATCGTAGAAACGGCTAAACCGAATTCACGCACGAGTTATACTTCAATGGCATATACATTAAATGAACCAAACATGCTCAATTCAGCTGGGAAAACAAGCTTTATTTTATCCGAAGAAGAGGTATTGTACATTCACACTTTATCTGTTGTTCGTGACGGTAAAGTGATTGATAAATTGGATGATATTAATGTAAAAGTACTAGACTATGTTCGTGATGAGAATCAAGCGAGCTTTAATGATGAGAAAAAAATAACTGTTCTTATTCGCGACTTGCATTTGAATGATATTTTCGTAATTGAAACATCGATTGAGCGAAAATATGAGGAAAGCAGCATTCGTAATCAATTTTTCCGCTGGATTTACTCGGCTCCAAATTCTTACTGGGCTTATGGAAAATACCGTTTTGAATTAAAAAATGAAACAGAGAAAAAATTAGAAACGAATTTCCATTATTTCCGAGATGAAGCGGGCACTATTTTAGAAAAAGATAAAGTGATGGTTCCACATAACGAATCTTATACAATTGAAAAAGAAAATTATATTGGAGAAGATCCGAAAGAGCTTGAGATTGTACCTTTCATTGATTTTGTTACAGAGCAGACGTATCCGGAAATCACCACAACAATCAGTGACATTTATCAAAAATTCTATCAAGTAAATCTTGCTGATTTTGCGGCTGATTTAGTGACTGAATTAGATGCGCTTCCGTCTTTAGACCATAAAATTAAGCATGCCATCGATTTTGTTCAAAAAGAAGTATACTATTTGTACAATGAAGCAGAGATGGATGGGCACGAGCCGCAAGCTGCAGAGGTTACTTATAAAACGAAACAAGGGGATTGTAAAGCGAAAACAGTTCTTTTGAAGGTTATTTTAGATTATTTAGGCGTGGACTCGGATCTTATTCTAGTTAACTATGATAGTGATATATTCTTGTCAGTTTATACGCCATCACCATTCAACTTTAACCATGCGATTTTAAAAATAACACATGAAGGTCAAGTTTACTTTGTTGATGCGACGATGAGTAATGACCAAGGATTTTTAGCTAATCGTCAAAAAAATAGTTTTATGTATTATTTGGAAATTAAAGCTGGTACGGAATTACAAAAACAAGAACCATTTGAAGATGAAGAGCCAGCTGTGGAAGAAAATTTCCGTTGTGATGTGAAAGGAAATGTGGCTGAAGTTGTCTTTGAAAGAAAGTTACGTGGAGGAATGGCGAACGGGTCGCGAGAAATGTTTAAAAATGAATCTAATAAAGAGGTTATCAACCGTTACAATTATACGACATATAAGTGTATGACTCTGTATAAAAACTTTGAAGAAAATGAAATTGAACAGCATTTTAGTAATACTTCTGTTCAAATAGTTGAAGATAATAAGGATTTAAATGAACTTTCTATAGTTTATAAAGCGACTATTACGGATCCATATGAAGTTGAAAAGAAAAAACGTTATTTACACTACTGGAACTATGGCAACTTTATCGATGATACTGCGGAAAAACATTTCCATAAAGATTTTCCGTATTGGATTGATCGGAATAAAATTAAAACAGAGATACATTTGACGACAGATAAGTCAATTGACCAACAAGAGAGCTACACATGTCAAGAATGTGACATTAAATCTAAGTATTTGAAACATCGTATGACGAAGAAAATCCACAAAAATGGTGCATCTTGTTATTTAGAGTATCGTCCATATCATAACCTTGCTATTAAAGGAAAAGATTTGGAAGAATATATTAAAGCTAATAAAGAAATCCTCAAAAGTAACTGGGGTATCGGTATTGATATCATTGAGGATGGGTTGTTTAAGAAGTTAGGTAAGTTATTTAAATAAAATCAAAAAAGCATTCCTTTGGCGAAAAGGAATGCTTTTTTTGTTAAATGGTCCCGACTGGTCTCGAACCAGCGACCCCCACCATGTCAAGGTGATACTCTCCCAACTGAGCTACAGGACCAAGTAAATTCAGAAAATAAGCTTAGGCTTTTATTTTCTGAATGGATTCACGTTCAATCATTTCGGTTTTAATGATCGTTGTTTTTGGTACATTTTTATCTTGATGGATTAAGCGGAATAATAAGTTAGTCGCTTTTTTTCCTAGTTTGTTGATTGGAATATCAATAGATGTTAGTGGCGGTGATAAGAAAGATGACGCTACTTTATCATTGTAGCCGATGACGGAAAAATCTGTAGGGATTTGTAAGTTTTTATCGGCGGCCATTTTGTAAATGCTAAGGACTTTTAAATCGTCGGTTGCGAAAACTGCGGTTGGTTTATCTGGGCCTTCCATTAGGCGTAGTGCTGCTTTGTAGCTATCTTCTATACTATAACCGCTATCAATAATCCAGTCGTTACGTAGATCTAATTGGTGGTCAAACAGGCAGCTGCGGAAACCAGCAAGACGATCTATGGAAACGTGATAATCAAGTGGAGCATGAATACAAGCGATTTTTTTATGACCTTCCGTAATTAGATGTTTTGTTAGAGCATAACTATCGCCAAAATTGTCAGTATCAACAGAATAAATATTTTTGTAATGTCCTTCGACTTTTCCAGTCACAACGATGGGAATATTATATGGATCTAATTGATGGAAAAAATCTTCATCAGCGGGGGAACTTAGCATAATAATACCTTTTATCATTTTTTCTTGAATTTTGGAGAGGCATTTTTTTAGTTCGTCTTCGCTGTTTTTAGCAGTTTGAAGAATTAGGTCGAAATTTTCCAACTCAGCTTGAGTGGATATCGATTGAATTATTTCGGAAAAAAATGGGTTTCCGGTTGTGGTTGTAGTAGAGCGATTTGAAATAACCATAATAGCATCAAAGCCCGAAGAGGTAAGTGCGCGTGCTAGTTTGCTTGGTTGGTAGTTTAGTTCGTCAATCGCTGCTAACACTTTTTTTCGTGATTCTTCGGAGATATTAGCTTGATTGTTTAGTACTCTAGATACCGTTGATTTTGAAACTCCCGCGTGTTTTGCTATGTCATATATGGTAGATGCCAAGGTAATCTTCCTTTCTCTCTCTATTGTTTCCGGTATCGGTTCCGGTCATTATCATCCATGTTTATATTACTCAATTTTCTAGTAAATGTCCAACTAGATGTTATATATGAGAGAAAACTCACTATTAGCAACGTGTTAGAAAAAACATTAAAAATTGTGTTTGACAGAAAGCGCTTTCCATACTATAATTCTTCTTGTGGGAGCGCTCCCGGTTAGGAGGTAAATGATGACGAATTTAAGAAAACGACTTTCGCGGTTATATGCCGAAGATGTGGTAGATAGTTTGGCAGCTAGAATCGAAGCGCGGGTACAGCAAACGCAACAACGAAAGTTAACTCGAAAAGATCAGTGGGATGAGAAAGATATTGTTTTAATTACATATGGGGATCAATTTAAAGAGGAATCCCAAAAAACGTTAACAACTTTTAAGAAAATGTATGATAATTATTTAAAATCGACTTTTGAAGTAGTTCATTTCTTGCCTTTTTATCCTTATTCGTCGGATGATGGATTTTCGGTCATCGATTATAAAGCGGTGAACCCAGAGCTTGGTGATTGGGAAGATATTAAGGAAATGGAACAGTCGGCGCGGTTGATGTTTGATTTTGTTTGTAATCATATGTCGGCGAAAAGTGATTGGTTTAAGCGATATCTGGCGGGTGACGAGGAGTTTAGAAACTTTTTTGTGGAAATGGATCCAAAGACAGACCTTAGTTCGGTAACAAGGCCACGTGCGACTCCAGTGCTGACACCATTTCAGTTTGATTCAGGGAAAGTAGGGCATATTTGGACGACGTTTAGTGAGGATCAGATTGATTTAAACTTTGCTTGTCCGGAAGTACTTTATAAGATGATTGATGTTTTGATGTTCTATTTAGAAGAAGGTGCCGAATACGTGCGACTTGATGCGGTTGGATTTATGTGGAAAGTACCGGGAACGAGCTCGATTCACTTAGAAGAGACGCATGAAATCGTGAAATTATTTAGAGATTTAGTAGATATTGCAGCTCCGGGGACGATTATTATAACCGAAACCAATGTGCCGCATGTTGATAATATTAGTTATTTTGGAAATGGTGAAAAAGAAGCGCATATGGTTTATCAATTCCCGCTTCCACCACTTGTGCTCCATGCTATTCACCATGGTAATGCAGAGGCTCTCCGTAACTGGGCGAAGAATTTAGAGCTACCAGAAGGCAAGCGGACATTCTTTAATTTCCTTGCCTCACATGATGGGATTGGGTTAAATCCAGTGCGCGGTATTATTCCAGAAGCTGAAATTTTGGCTTTAGTGAATGATTTGGAGGAAGAAGGCGCGCTCGTTTCATATAAGCAAAATCCAGATGGTTCTAAGAGTCCGTATGAAATCAACGTGACTTATATGGATGCGCTAAGTAAACAGGCGGACACGGATGACTTGAGGTTATCAAGATTTCTAGTGGCTCACGCAGTACTAATGTCTATCCCAGGCGTTCCAGCTGTTTATGTTCAAAGTATTTTAGGAAGCCGCAATGATTATTCTGGCGTAGAAATAACAGGTCACAATCGTTCTATTAATCGAAAAAAATACGACTTGGCGGAAATTACAGCAGAGTTGGAACAAAGAGGCTCCTTACGAAAAGCAACTTATGATGCGCTAACGAAATTAATTAGCACACGAAAAGCGGAATCACTTTTCCATCCAGAAATACCGATGGAAGTTTTAGAATCTACGGCGGAATTGTTTGTTGTTAAACGTTCATCCGACGTAGAATCAACTATATTGATTCATAATTTATCAGAAAAAGAAGTGAGTTATTCACTAGACAGCGGTGTTTATACAAATCTTTATTCGGGCTCCACAGTAACTGGGAGCGATTCCATAAAGCTTAGTGGCTATGAATTCTGCTGGCTAAAAACCAAAAATTACAGGGAGGAACAAAAATGAAGAAAAAGAGTCTTGTATTACTTGTTGTTGTGTTGGTTCTAAGTGCGGTTCTAGCTGCATGTGGAGGAAAAGAGTCTGGTAGTAAGGAAGTAACGATTGAATTTATGCATTCATCCGTTGAAAAAGAGCGTTTAGATGTTATTAATAAATTAATTGCTGATTTTGAAAAAGAAAATCCAACAATCAAAATCAAACAAATTCCAGTAGAGGAAGATGCTTTTAATACTAAAGTTGTCACACTTGCTCGTTCTGGTAAACTTCCAGCAGTTATGGAAGTAAGCCAAGATTTTGCCAAAGTAATGGATAAAGATCAGTTAATTGACCAAGATGCAGTAAAAGAAGTTATCGACTCTGTGGGAGAAGATAAATACTATGAAGGTGCAACAAACTTAGTACGTTCTGAAGATGGTAAGAGCTATATCGCAGCACCAATAAGCGGTTGGGTTCAAGGTATTTGGTACAACAAAAAAGCTTTAGCCGATGCTGGTTTTGAAGAACCTAAAAACTGGGCGGATATTGAAAAAGTAGCGAAAAAATTCACAAATAAAGCAGATAAAAAATACGGTATTGCAATTCCAACAGCTGAAAGCACGATGAGTGAGCAAGCTTTCTCTCAATTCGCACTTTCTAACAAAGCAAATGTTTTAGATGCGAAAGGTAATGTAACGATTGATACACCAGAAATGAAAGAAGCACTTCAATATTACAAAGATTTGTCAGCATACACGATGCCTGGTTCAAATGATGTAACTGAAATTAAAGATGCATTTATGAATGGAACAGTTCCAATGGCGATTTACTCTACGTATATCCTTCCATCTGTTTATGAAGAAGGCGATCCAAAAAATATCGGTTTCGCAATTCCAGAAGAAAAAGAAAAAGCAGTTTATGGTACAGTTTCTGGTTTAACTATTTCAGCAGGACTTGATGATGAACAAAAGAAAGCAACGAAGAAATTTGTTGAATACTTGTCTCAACCGAAAAACATGGCAACGTGGGTATTAATGTCTCCAGGTGGTGCGCAACCAGTAAATAAAGAAGTAGTGGAACAAAAAGCTTACAAAGAAAATGAAGTAATTAAATCGTTTGGGGAACTTCCAAATGAAATCGCAGCATCATTCAATGATATCCAAGTTTTCGGACTTGTTGACGGTAAGAACCTTACAAAAATGGGAGATATTACTAGCTCAGGCATTATCGCTCAAATGGTTAATAACGTAACCGTTGGCGGTGGCGATGTATCAGCGGACTTAAAAGCTGCACAGAAAAAAGCTGAAGAAGGCAAATAATCAAATAGCGGGGAGAGAGTCTCCCCGCCTTTTTTAACAGTTTAGCACGTCGCTTTTTGATTTAAGGAGGCATTATGAAAACGAAAGTATATAAAAGGTCCGACTTTAAGTTAGCAATGATTTTACTTGCGCCAAGTTTTGTTTTACTGGCAGCACTTGTTTTATATCCGATGATTTCAAATATCCAGATTAGTTTTTTAGATATGCCGCTAAATCCAAATATTAAATCTGTCTTTATCGGTTTACAAAATTATATAGATATTTTGAAGGATCCAGAGTTTTATAAATCACTAGGACTTACGGTGGCTTATACAGCACTTGTCGTTGTTGGCAGTACTGGGATGGGGCTACTTGTAGCGATATTCTTTAATCGTGAATTTCGCTTTAGAAGAACGGCTCGGTCGCTTATTATTTTGTCATATGTAACACCATCTATTTCTCTTATTTTTGCATGGAAATATATGTTTAACAATGGTTATGGCGTAATTAATTTCATGACTGTGGATGTACTCCATATGTTCAAAGAAGCGCCACTTTGGTTTGATAATCCAGTTTCTAGTTTCTTTTTAGTAACCTTTTTTGCGATATGGCGTTACTTCCCGTATGCATTTATTTCGTTTTTGGCGATTTTGCAAACGGTCGATAAGTCGCTTTATGAGGCGGCTGATATGGATGGAGCGAACATTTGGGATAAATTCAAAATTGTTACTTTGCCAGCGATTATGCCGGTACTTGCGACAGTTATTACGCTTCGTGCGATTTGGATGTTCTATATGTTCACTGATGTATACTTACTAACGAATAAAGTAAATATCCTTGGAGTTTATTTATATAAAACAGCATTCGCGTTCAATGATTTAGGAAAAGCAGCAGCGATTTCTGTCATATTATTTGTCATTATTTTTGTTGTGATTATTTTTGCAAGAAAGCGGGTGGACTTGAATGGCGGTAAGTAGTAAAAAGTCAAAAAGAACAAAGAAAATCGCGTTTTATGTGACGATGGTTGCATTTTTATGTATCACGTTGTTCCCATTTGCGATTATGTTAATGACTTCGTTTAAAAGCAGTAAAGAAGCCATTTCTACACATCCAACATTTTTTCCGAAAGAATTCACTTTCCAGCATTACATCGATATTTTCAACCCAGATATTTTTCCGTTTTTAACATACTTTAAAAATAGTTTGGTTGTTTCGGTTTTTGCGGCCGGTATTGCGGTTGTTTTGGGGATTTTAGGCGCTTATGCATTATCAAAATTACGCTTTAAAGGGCGGATGACGATCAATGCAAGTTTTTATACGGTTTATATGTTCTCCGGGATTTTATTAATTGTTCCGTTGTTCAAAATAATTTCGAGTTTGGGATTGTATGATACAGAGACAGCTTTAATTATCACGATGGTTGTACAAACACTACCAACTGCGGTATTTATGCTGAAAAGTTATTTTGATACGATTCCAACTGATATAGAAGAAGCAGCAATGATGGACGGATTGAATCGCTTCCAGATTATCTTACGTATTATTGTTCCGCTTGCGATTTCGGGCATTGTTTCTGTGTTCGTATACTGCTTCATGGTAGCTTGGAATGATTATCTGTTTGCTTCGATTTTCTTATCTAGCGCAGAGAAATTCACGTTACCGATTGGCTTGAATACATTATTTAGTACGCCTGATTATATTTGGGGTAGAATGATGGCGGCATCGCTTGTTACGGCGCTTCCAGTCGTTATTATGTACGCAATTTCAGAACGGTTTATCAAAGGAAACTTAACTGACGGTGGAGTTAAGGGATAAGAAAGGAAGTTTTTTAAAATGAAAAAATTAGTAGCGACAGCGCCGCGTGTGGCGGAATTAGTAGAATATCATGATCGTGAAGTTTTAGAAGATGAAGTAAAAATTAAAGTACAATTTGCTTCTCCAAAACATGGAACAGAAGTAGTTGATTTTAGAGGGATTAGCCCTTTTATTGATGAAGAATTTTCGCCTGAATGGAACTTATTTGTTTCACGTGAAACAAATAGTGCGCGAGGCATTGTATTTGGCGAGTTTCAGCTAGGTAACATGGTCGTTGGTGAAGTAGTTGAATGTGGGAGCAAAGTAACAGAATACGAGCTTGGAGATATCGTTTGTTCTTACGGACCGATTATGGAAACTGTTATTGTGAAAGCTGTCGATAATTATAAACTACGTAAATTGCCAAAAGGTGCTAATTGGAAAAACGCGGTTTGCTATGACCCTGCTCAATTTGCAATGAGTGGCGTGCGTGATGCACATGTTCGTGCGGGCGATTACGTTGTTGTTGTCGGACTTGGTGCGATCGGTCAAATTGCGATTCAACTGGCAAAAAAAGCTGGAGCAAGTGTTGTTATCGGGGTTGATCCACTTAGTCATCGTCGTGAAATTGCTGAAAAACACGGAGCAGATGCTACGTTTGATCCGATTACGACAGATGTTGGCTTAGAAGTGAAGCGCCTTACTGGTAAACTTGGCGCCGATTCGATTATTGAAACGAGTGGGAATGCGGCGGCACTTCAAGCAGCACTACGCGGAATTGCTTATGGTGGAACAATTTCTTATGTTGCGTTTGCGAAACCTTTTCCAGAAGGATTTAACCTAGGACGTGAAGCTCATTTCAACAATGCGAAAATCGTCTTTTCACGTGCGGCTAGTGAACCAAATCCGGATTATCCGCGCTGGGATCGTAAGCGTATCGAGGAAACTTGTTGGGAACTACTGATGAACGGTTACTTGGATTGTTCGGACATTATTGATCCAGTCGTTCCGTTTGCAGATTCAGCTGAGAGCTACATGAAATACGTCGATCAACAACCTGATTTGAGTATTAAAATGGGGATTACCCTTTAAGGAGCGATAATAATGAAATTAGGCACACAAAACCAAGCATTTTTCCCAGAAAATATAGAAGAAAAATTTGCTTATGTAAAAGAAATGGGCTTTGAAGGTTTTGAAATTGATGGTAAATTACTTGTTGAAAATTTGGACGAAGTGAAGAAAGCAATCGAAAAAACGGGGCTACCTGTTAGTACTGCATGTGGTGGCTATGATGGCTGGATTGGTGACTTCATCGAAGAGCGCAGGCTGAACGGTTTAGAAGAAATCAAGGTGATTTTAGAAGCTTTGGCAGAAGTTGGTGGGCAAGGGATTGTTGTTCCAGCGGCATGGGGAATGTTCACATACCGCCTTCCACCAATGGTTTCGCCACGTAGCCAAGCCGGAGATTTCAAAGCAGTGAGCGAATCGTTGGTTTATTTGGATAAAATTGCTGGTGAGACTGGCACGAAAGTTTATCTTGAGCCGCTTAACAGATACCAAGATCATATGATTAATTTACTGGGTGATGCGCAGAAATACATTGATGAAAATAATCTTAAAAATGTAGAAATTATCGCTGATTTCTATCATATGAATATTGAAGAAGATAGCATCCCGACTGCGCTTGAGACGTATAAGGATTCGATTGGTCACATTCATGTTGCTGACAATCATCGCTATCAACCAGGAAGTGGTAGCCTTGATTTTAAAACAAGTTTTGATCAACTGAAAAAGAACGGTTACAACGGATTTTTAACTTTTGAATGTCGTGTTCGCAGTGAAAATCATGAACAAGCTTATAAAGATGCCTTAGCACATTTAAAAAGCTGTTTAATTTAAAATAGAAAATCCGTCCCAATTAAAGCGGACGGATTTTTCTAAAAGGAGTTTCGGATAATGAAGAAAAGAGTTGCAATTATCGGTGCTGGACAAGTCGCTGAGAAGGTCCACGCTGCATATTATAAGACAAGAAATGAACTGGAGCTTGTAGCTGTTTGTGACCCAAGTTTGGAGCGTGGCGAAGAGTTCCGCGCGAACAATGGTTTTGAGAAGCATTATGCTACGGCAGAAGAGATGTTTGCGGCCGAGAAAATCGATATTGTTAGTATTTGTACACCTAATCGGTTCCATTTTGATAATGTGATGTTGTCATTAGCGAATGGAGCAGCCGTTATGTGTGAAAAACCACCTGCAATGAGTGCGGTGGAAGCAAAAGCAATGTGGGAACTTGCGGAAGAAAAAGGCGCGATTTTGGCGTACGATTTCCATCATCGTTTTTCTAGTGAAGCACAGTTTTTAAAGAGAAATTCGGCGATTCTAGGTGAAATTTATTGTGTGAAAGCAACGGCACTTCGTCGTTCTGGCGTGCCAGGTTGGGGAACTTTTACGAATAAAGAAATGCAAGGCGGGGGCCCCCTGATTGATATGGGAATTCACATGCTTGATGCGGCGATGTTTGTCCTTGGTTTTCCAAAAGTGAAGAAAGTGACAGCAAAAAGTTTCCAAAAAATTGGCACTAAGAAAAGTGCGGGGACATTTGGTTCGTGGGATCCGGAAAAATATACGGTAGAGGATTCTTTATTTGGCTTTATTGAACTGGAAAATGGCGGATTAATTGAATTAGATACTTCTTTTGCGCTACATATTAAGCCAGAAAGTGCGCTAAACGTTGACTTTTTTGGTGATTTAGCAGGAGGGAGTTTATACCCGGCTGAAATTTATACAGATAATGCAGGTGAATTTCAGTTGTTAGAGAAGTTAGCACAACTGGAAGAAAATAAACACGAAAACAGCATGAAAGCATTTGTTGATAGCGTTCTTGGTGCTGGAAAAGTGGAGCTTGCTGGCGCTGAACAAGGTTATATCATACAAAAAATTGTTGAAAGTTTATACGAATCGGCAGAAAAAGGTGAGAGTGTTTCTTTATGAAGAAAATAATCGAGAAGGAATTTGCATTAAATTATCTAAATAAATACGGTAGCCAAATGACTGTGGGAAATGGCTATTTGGGCGTGCGCGGTGCTCTTGAAGAAGAGTATCCAGAGCAAGTTCGCGGTATGTACGTGGCGGGGATTTATAATCGTCCGAGCGGTTCGCTGAGTTCGGAACTAGTGAACTTGCCGGATGTGACGCGTTTCCAAGTGATGCTTGATGGGGAAACTTTTTCGATGCAAGCGGGGAAAATCCATGCATATGAACGTTATTTAGATATGCAGACAGGAGAATTAGTTCGAAAAATTACTTGGGAAAGTAGCGCGGGTAAAAAGTACCAACTGAATTTTCATCGATTCGTTTCAAAAGCAGCGAAGCACGTCATTGCTGCTAAAGTGGAGATAATACCTTTGAGCGGCGCGACGAAAGTCAAAGTAAAAACTGGTATTGATGCGCAACAAACTAATTTTGGAACACAGCAGTTGGCGGAGTTGAGTCTGCGAATTTTTAATGAGGAACTGATGGTTGGCGAATATGAAACCATCGAGAGCAAACAGCATATTACAGTAGCAACAAAAGTGAATAAAAAAGGGATTTTCACTGCGAAAAACAGACAATTAATGACCGAAGTAGAGCAAGAAATTGCTGAAAATAAACGATTCACTTTGGAGAAAATAAGCATGGTTAAAACATCCCTTGATCAAGTAGATGCGGAACTTCCAAAGGTGACCTACGCAGAACTGAAAACAGCTTCGGAGGAACTATGGGCGGATTTTTGGGAGCATGCGGGTGTCCGGGTAGAGAGCACGAATGATTTTGACCAATTTGCGCTAGATTTTGCGTGCTATCACTTAGAAATTATGACGCCAAAAGATGATTTCCGCTGTAGCGTTGGGGCGAAGGGGCTTACCGGAGAAGGATACAAGGGGCATGTTTTTTGGGATACAGAAATTTTCATCATGCCATTTTTCCTTTATAATAAACCAGAAGTTGCCAAACAACTATTAAAATATCGCTATCTTCATTTGAAAGAAGCAAAGGAAAAAGCAACGAAAAACGGCTATAATGGGGCGCTTTTTCCGTGGGAAAGTGCATTCTCTGGCGAAGAAGAAACGCCTGAATTTGCAGCGATTAATATTCGAACTGGCACACGTCAAAAAGTAGCTTCAGCGATTTCGGAGCATCATTTAGTTGCGGATATTGCTTATGCAGTTTGTGAATATGAAGCGGCGACAAAGGATGCGCAGTTTATGAAAGAGTGTGGTTCAGAGCTGCTCCTTGAAACAGCGGAATTTTGGCTAAGCCGTGCAACTAATCGTAATGGACGACTGGAAATCCTTGATGTGATTGGTCCAGACGAATACACAGAGCATATCGATAATAATACTTATACGAATTATATGGCACGCTATAATGTAGAAAAAGCACTAGAATGGAATAAAGATAATGCTTATTTTGTAGCCCATGCAGAAGCTTTCCTTGAAAAAATCTATTTACCTGTCGCAAATGAGTCTGGCTTAATTCCACAAGATGATACTTTCCTAGAAAAAGATTGGATAAATTTAGATAAATATAAGGCGGCGCAAGGTACACAAGGGATTCTATTAGATTATTCTCGTCAAGAAGTGAACGAACTACAAATCTTAAAGCAAGCAGATTTAGTCATGTTGTTTTACCTGTTTCCGAAGATGTTTGCACCTGATGTTGTGAAGAAAAACCTGGATTACTATGAAAAACGAACTATTCATGATTCCTCTTTAAGTAAAGCAATCCATGCAATTGTAGAAAATCGAACTGGGAATCGCGCACAAGCCTATCAATTTTTCCAAGAAGCTTGTTTAATTGACCTTGGAAGTGAGCCGCATTCATCGGATGATGGGCTTCACGCAGCGTCACTTGGCGCAATATGGTTGGCAGTAGTTTTTGGATTTGCGGGTATAGATACTAGTGGAGAACTACTTGCATTCGCACCTAAATTACCGGATTCCTGGCAATCTGTGGCATTTGAATTCTCTTGGAAAGATGAAAAAATCTTGGTAGAAATCGCGCCAAACACTTTACAACTTTCAAAAAGCACAAAAAGCGTGCTAGAATTAGTTATTCACGGAGAAAAACAGCAATTAACAGATACATTAACCATTAAGTTGGATCAGAAGGATGTGTCTTTATGAAAATTGTCATTGCACCGGATTCATTCAAAGAAAGTTTGACGGCGCATGAGGTGGCAGAGTATATTAAAGAGGGCTTTCAAGAAATTTATCCGGATGCTGATTATCATTTACTCCCTGTCAGTGATGGCGGGGAAGGCACGCTAGAGATTTTAAGTAAAGCTTTAGACGCGAAAAAAATGAAAATCGATGTGTCCGGCCCTTTTAGTGAACTGGTTTCAGCGCAAGTTGCTTTCACGGAAGGGAACAAAAAAGCTTTAATAGAAATGGCCGAGGTTTGCGGTTTGCACTTGGTTCCGACAACTAGACGCGATCCACTTCAAGTGAGTACTAAAGGAGTGGGCGAGCTAATTTTGCACGCAATGAAAAAAGGTGCGACCGAGATCATTATTGGGATTGGTGGAAGCGCTTCAAACGATGGCGGAATTGGCATGGCTAGTGCGCTTGGCTATGAATTCCTAGATGCAGAAAATAATATCGTCAACCCGATTGGCGCAAATTTAGCTGATATAGCAACCATTCGCTCCGAAAAAGTCCCAGCTGAACTAGAAAACATCACAGTAAATATTGTGACGGATGTCGAAAATCCACTTTGTGGAGAAGCTGGCGCATCGTATGTGTTTGGTCCGCAAAAAGGGCTAGCCGTAACAGATTTAGCAACAGCTGATGGAGCAATGCGCCAGTTTTATCAGTTAGCGAATCCTGCAATGCTTACAATGCTGCGAGCAGGTGCCGGAGGTGGAATTGGCGCCGGACTTGTGACATTTGCAAAAGCTAACCTGTTATCGGGAATTGATTTTGTTATTGAAGCTCTTCAAATCAAAACCGTTTGCGAAGATGCAGATTTGGTCATCGTTGGCGAAGGGAAAATGGACGGGCAAACCGCACAAGGGAAAGCTCCTGTGGGTGTTGCGAAAGTAGTACCGAAAGAAACACCAGTTTTTGCAATTTGTGGAAGTGTTGGTGAGGGACTAGAAGCAGTATATGAAGTCGGAATCAGCGCAGTATTTCCATCCATTGCCAAACCAGCAACGTTAGAAAATATACTGAAAGAAACACCAAATAATTTAAGAAGAACCGCGCGAAATGTTGCGGCAGTTTGGAAAGGACGAGTAGAATGACAACAGCATTAAAAGGAGTAGTTTTCGATTTAGATGGCGTCATCACAGATACAGCACATTATCATTACTTGGCTTGGAAAAAAACAGCGGAGAGTATTGGAATTGAATTTGATGAAGCGTTTAATGAGAATTTAAAAGGAGTAAGCAGAATTGACTCCCTACTTCTTATTTTAAAGAAAGACGGTCGTGAAAATGACTTTACAGAAGAGCAGATTGAAGCTCTTGCAGCTGATAAAAATGACTTTTATGTTAGCTTGCTAAAAGAAATTACGCCAGCGGATGTTTTACCAGGAATTAAAGAACTTATAGTGGATCTTAAAAAGCAAAATCTCAAATGCGCAATTGCATCTGTTTCGAAAAATGCTCGGACGGTTTTGAGCGCGCTAGAAATGGAACAAGAATTTGATTATATTGTTGACGCAGCTAAAATTACTAAATCAAAACCGGATCCAGAAATTTTTGTGGAAGCATGCCGTGGTCTAGGTTTAGAAACTTCAGAGGTAGTCGGAATTGAAGACGCTCAAGCTGGAATTGAAGCAATAAATGCAGCTGGAATTGTAAGCGTTGGTGTAGGTTCTGGACTTCGTGATGCGGATATGACTGTGAAGCGCACTGGTTTGCTAGATTTACGCATTTTAGAAATCTTACATAGTAAATAAAATGTTTCACGTGAAACAAAAGTGTCAAAAAACGAACAAAAAACAAGATATATTGCTATTCTAAAACCCTTTACTTGACCACGATACAACTTTGGAATATTCTGAATGTGAGGTGGATATGTATGGCAATTATTTTTGCAAAAGAAGATGACTTGGAAGAGATTATTAGTAGCCATCCTAAAATATTACTTAACTTTTGGGCAGAGTGGTGCGCACCGTGTCGCTGCTTTTGGCCAACACTTGAGCAATTTGCTGAGATGGAAGAAGGTAATGTCCAAGTTGTGAAAATTAATGTAGATAAACAACGCGCATTAGCTCAGAAATTTGATGTAAAAGGAATACCAAATTCGCTTGTTCTTGTTGATGGAGAAATTAAAGGCGGGATTGCTGGTATTGTAAGTTGTGATGAACTTAGAAGCAGATTTAAAAGTTTAGCAAAATAAAAATTCCGCGATACCAGTTAATGGTCGCGGAATTTTTTGTTTCACGTGAAACATTTATTATTTGAAAACGCGGAAACGATCAGCGTCATCGATGAATTCTTTTTCGCCAGCTTCTTGAACGATGTTACCAAACGGCATTTGCGCGCGTAAGTTCCAGCTTGCAGGAATATTCCATTCAGCTTTAACAGCATCGTCAATTAGTGGGTTGTAATGTTGTAGAGATGCACCAATTCCAGCGTTTGCAAGAGCAACCCATACTGAATGTTGTGCAATACCTGAAGATTGTTCAGACCATACAGGGAAGTTGTCTGCATATAGAGCGAAGTTTTCTTGTAAGCCTTCGATAACAGCAGTATCTTCAAAGAAAAGAACTGTTCCGTATCCAGCGCGGAAAGAACCAACTTTTTCTTCTGTAGCTGCAAAGTTTTCAGCAGGTACGATAGCGCGTAATGTATCTTCTACGATATTCCAAAGTTTATCATGGTTTTCTCCTAAAAGAATGACAGCGCGAGAGCTTTGGGAGTTGAATGAAGATGGGCTATATTTAACAGCGTCTTTAATAATTTCTTCAATTTTGGAATCCTCAACGGAAACGTTTTTATCTAGTGCATAAATGGAACGACGAACTTTAATAGAATCTAAAAATGTATTAGTCATAATAATAAAACTCCTTTGTTAATGTTATTTACTTACATAAGTATAGCAACTATTCATTAATTTGCAAGTGTTTTTGTCGGAAAAAGAATATGTAAGCGCTAAACAGATTCAGGCTCTTAGGAAAAAACTTTTTCAGCAAATTACTTGATTTTAAGAACGTTTGTTCGTATAATAAAGTTAAGAGGTGATAATGATGGTTACGGCAATTCAGAAAGAGCAAGTGCGAACAGAGAAGAATGCTGCTTTTTTAACAAGTCGGCCAGAAGTGGATTATTTAGAGCGCGAAAGCTTTTTTATCACATTAAAAGATGCTATAAAGCGAGAATGGGTCGTTCGTTTAAAATATTTTCAAGAAGCAGATGTATCTTCTCTGCGTTTAGCGCCATTTGAATATCCTTCCGCATTTCTTGGGCTTGGAGAGATGGAAACACAAGACTTAGTGCCGCTAGAAATAGATATGTTAACGGAAGAAGTTATTTTGAAAGATATTGTTGGATATGAGTATGTAATTGAATTTAGAGATATTATAGATGTGGAATTATTGTAGAAACAGTCGTTTATTCGGCTGTTTTTCTTGTCAAAAGAGTAATCAATATGTATAATAATTGTTATGACAATTATTGTTGCGACAATAGAAATGAGGATAAATATGCGCGGATATTATGATGAAATATCATTTGATGTAAATACGACAGCGAAGAAAATGCATTTATTTTTGCTACGTTCGATTGCAAGTTATGATGTCACACCAGAGCAATGGTCTGTTTTAGAGGGGATTGAGGCGAACGAGCCGATTTCGCAAAAAGAGATTGCGCTTTGGACGAAAAAAGACACACCGACCGTGAATCGGATTGTCGATGTTTTACTTAGGAAAGAGCTTGTTGTGCGGGAAGTGAGTACAGAAGATAGACGGATTTCACTTTTGTCTTTAACGGACAAAGGGAGAAAAGAGACGAATGAACTCCGCGATATCGTGGAGGCGAGTTGTGAAAAAATGTTTGCTGGGATTTCTCGCGCAGATTTGGAACATTTCACGGCTATTTTAAAGAATATTTCTACTAATATAGAGTAAAGAGGGGTAAATTTTGGAAAATAAGACAAGACTTTGGACGAAGGACTACGTATTTTTATTGTTAGGAAGTGTACTTTTATATATTGGCTTTATGGTGTTTATGCCCACGTTGCCGGCACGTATTATTGAGCTAGGTGGAACGCAAATGCAGGCTAGTTTGGCAGTTGGGCTATTCTCTATCGTAGCCCTATTAATGCGGGCTATTGCTGGGAGTTGGAATGACAAATTCGGACCGAAAGTACTTATTATTGCGGGCTTTTTGATTTTAATTTTAACTACAGTGAACTTTTATTGGTCAACTGCGGTGGCTGCCTTACTTATATTACGGCTTTTCCACGGGGCTGGCTGGGGTATCGGAACAACTTCCATTGCAACAGGCGTTTCTAAACTTGTACCGCCAAGCAAAACGGGGGAAGGTATTGGTTTTTATGGACTTACGACTGCACTTGGAATGTCGCTTGCGCCGATTATCGCTATTTTAATTATGAATTATTTTTCTTTCGACGTTTTAGTGACGTTTTCGCTTGTTTTGATGGGGTTTATTTTAATTTTGATGACACAGGTGAAAATTCCAAAATCAGAAAAAATTGTACATCAAAAAATGAAATTGTTTGAGAAAACGGCTTTACTTCCAGCTGGATTATGTTTATTAATGGCGATTCCGCTTGGTGGGATCCAGACATTTATGATGGTATATGGAACAGAACTGGGTATTTCGACAACGTGGATATATTTTATCGGGCAAGCGATTATGGTTCTTGTGAGCCGTTTGTTTGCTGGGCGACTTTATGATACGAAGGGACACCGTTTTGTTATTATTCCAGGAGCGCTTTCGATGATAATTGGGATATTAATTCTTTCTTTTGCAACTGGGGCGATTAGCTTGTTTATTGCTTCGCTATTCTTCGGGCTAGGTTACGGGATGTCGCAACCGGCGCTTCAAGCACTGGCTGTTGACCGGGCTGCACCACACAATAAAGGCACCGCGAATGGAACTTTTCTTTCGGGGATGGATATTGGGATGGCTGTTGGTAGTTTTGGTTTGAGTATTGTTGCGACTTACTACAATTATGCTATTATGTATCGCACAGCAATTATTGCGCTTGTCGTATTTTTTGCGGTGTATTGGTTTACTTTAGGACGAAAAGGGAAAAATAGCTAACATCTCTTGTGAAGAGTTTTTCAAAAAACAGAAGTACGAGAATTGCTTTAAATAGCGCTTTCTCGTACTTTTTTAATGTCAGAAAGTTTAAACATCACATTTATTTGTAGATTTAGTATAAATTTTCTGAAAAACAGCTCTGTTTCTGCTATAATATACAAAAGTACAAAAGGCAGTGTTTACTTTTAAGCGCTGAAAAATCCGAATATTGTGTAGAATATCACAGGTTCGGCTTTTTTATTTCTTAACAACAGAACTTCGAAAAGCATAAGTGTAACGAGGAAGGCTCATATCTGGCCAATAAGTATTCGATTATTGGTGAAAATTTTTGTAAGTAATTGGGGAATTTTGAAGACAGGAGAGATGTTGAGTGGAACGTGTTTATAATTTTTCGGCAGGACCGGCAGTTTTACCAGTACCGGTACTTGAAAAGGTTCAAAGGGAGCTACTCTCTTACAATGGTTCAGGAATGTCAGTAATGGAGCTGAGTCACCGTTCAGAATTATTTCAAAACATCCTAGACGATGCGGAGAGTTTAATTCGAGAATTGATGGAGATTCCAGAAAATTACAAAGTACTATTTTTGCAAGGCGGCGCGAGTTTGCAGTTTGATATGGTGCCGATGAATCTTGCAAAAGGTAAAAAAGCAGTATATGTAAACACTGGATCTTGGGCGAAGAAAGCAATTTCTGAAGCTAAAAAAATTCAGGGTGTTGAGGTGGAAGTAATTGCCTCATCGGAAGACCGCAATTTCAGCTATATTCCTGAAATTCCTACAGTTTCTAGTGACGCGGCTTACTTACATGTAACCACAAATAATACAATCGAAGGAACAGCGATGTTTGATGTACCAGACTCAGTTGTCCCGGTCGTTGCGGATATGTCCTCCAATATTTTATCGAGCGTTTATGATGTGAAAAAATTTGGCTTAATTTATGCAGGAGCACAAAAGAACATTGGGCCTGCTGGATTAACGCTCGTCATCGTACGCGAAGATTTGATAGGACAAGTAGAAGGGCTTCCTTCTATGTTAGATTTCAAAGTACAAGCCGAGAATGATTCCATGTATAACACACCACCAACATTTGCCATTTATGTAGCGAAGTTAGTATTTGAATGGATTAAAGAACAAGGTGGCGTTGCTGGAATTGAAGCGTTAAATCGCAAAAAAGCGGCATTATTATATGACTATATCGATCAATCGGATTTCTTTTCTTCACCGGTCGAACCTTCTGCTAGATCGCTCACGAACGTGCCTTTTGTGACGAATTCAGCGGAGTTTGATAAAGCTTTTGTCCAAGAAGCTGAAGCAAATGGTTTTAAAAACTTGAAAGGACATCGCTCAGTGGGCGGTATGCGAGCAAGTCTTTACAACGCATTTCCAATTGAAGGGGTGGAAGCTCTAATCGCCTTTATGGAAAAATTTGCAAATGCAAGAAAAGGGGGAGAAGTACGTGTTTAATATCCAAACGTTTAATGCTATCGCAAAAGAAGGCTTAAAGACATTTGATCTTGAAAAATACGTGATTGATGCAAATCAGCCAGCAGACGGGATTTTACTACGGAGTTACAACTTACACGATTTTGACTTTCCGGAGACAGTGAAGGCAGTTGCCAGAGCTGGTGCAGGAGTTAATAATATCCCAGTAGAAAATTGTTCTGAAAAAGGTATTGTTGTATTTAACACACCTGGCGCGAATGCCAATGCCGTGAAAGAACTAGTCCTTGCGAGTTTATTTGTTTCGGCGCGTCCAATTTTGGAAGGTACGGAATGGGTGAAAGAATTACCTGCGGAAGATGATGTGGAGCAGAAAGTCGAAGCAGGGAAGAAAGCCTTTGCGGGAACAGAACTTGCAGGCAAAAAACTTGGGATTATCGGCTTAGGCGCAATTGGTGCATTGGTAGCAAATGACGCTTTATCGCTTGGGATGAATGTGGTTGGATATGATCCATTCGTTTCAGTAGACACGGCTTGGAGAATTTCTAAAGAAGTGGAACGTGCGATGACGATAGAAGAAGTTTTAGCAACGTGCGATTATTTAACAGTTCATGTACCGTTAACGGATAAAACACGCGGTATGTTTAACGCAGATACACTCCAATTAGTGAAGGATAATGCGGTCTTACTAAACTTTTCACGTGGTGAGTTAGTGGATTCTGCCTCTGTGAAAGAAGCTTTAGATGATGGACTTTTACGTTTATATATTACAGATTTCGCGACAAAAGAATTATTAAACCACAAAAAAGTACATGTATTTCCTCATTTAGGTGCATCGACGGAAGAAGCCGAAACCAACTGTGCTAAAATGGCTGCAAAAGAACTGCAATCATATCTTGAAACAGGTAGTATTAAAAACTCGGTTAATTTTCCGAACGTGGAAATGCCATATAATGGGCACCCGCGGATTGGGATTTGTCACAAAAATATTCCCAATATGGTCGGCCAAATTACGACTGAATTAGGGAAATACTCTTTAAATATTCTAGATATGATAAATCGCAGTAAAAATGAATATGCCTACACATTAATTGATATTGATAAAGAAACGCAAGCTAATTTGGAACAACTAAAACAAGATTTGTTAGCTGTGCAAGGGGTTTTGCGTGTTCGAGTTATTGAACCATTAGGTGTGACAGTTTAAAATTATTACCCGGGAAATAATGAGAGCATGAAACTTTATGGTTATTGCCAGACGGGTTCATGCTCTTTTACTAAAAAGGAGGATAACAATGGTAAATATACGTCCATTTAAAGCAATTCGTCCGATTAAAAATTTAGCGGAAAAGGTAGCTTCTTTGCCATATGATGTACTTAATTCGGATGAGGCGCGCGAACTTGGTGACGCAAATAAGTATTCTTTTTTACATATTGATAAGGCGGAAATTGATTTGGATCCGGCGATTTCTCCTTACGACCCAGCTGTATATCAAAAGGCGGCTGATAATTTGGAACAATTTGAGCTGGATGGTTGGCTTGGGAGAGAAGCAAATCCGGCATTTTATATTTATCAACTGACGATGGATGGTCGTCCGCAAACGGGGCTTGTTGTTTGTACCTCGATTGATGATTATACGAATGGGAAGATTAAAAAACATGAGTTGACTCGTGAGGAGAAGGAGTTGGACCGGATTCGCCATGTCGATGTTTGTGATGCGAATACAAGTCCGATTTTCCTGACTTATCGTGGAAAAGAAGCGATTAATACGCTTGTTGAGTCCTGGGTGAGGGAAAATGAGCCTGAATACGACTTTGAGAGCTTCCATGAGGTCGCTCATAAGGTTTGGGCAATTACGGACGCCCATATTTTAGAAGACCTGTCAGCGGCGTTCTTGGAAGTCCCAGCGCTATATATCGCAGACGGACACCATAGAACGGAATCTGCGGTGAAAGTTGGTTTGAAACGGCGCGAGGAATTCCCGGATGCAGGGCCTGAAGCGGAATTTAATTTCTTTTTATCAGTTGTTTTTCCAGAAGAGCAACTAGAAATCCTTGATTATAATCGGGTTGTGAATGTGCCAATTGAAGCGGATTTCCTTAGCAAAGTAGAGGCTAGCTTTGACGTGGAAAAGGTTGGGAAAGAAGCATTTAAACCAGAGAAGCCAAAACAAGTTGGAATGTATTTAGACGGAAATTGGTACAAACTTACGGCGAAAAGCGAAGTGATTCCAAACGATGTTATTGGTCAGCTGGATGTCTCAATATTACAATCGCAAATTTTAACGCCAATTTTTGGGATTGAAGATATTCGCCGTGATAACCGCATTGATTTTGTCGGTGGAATACGTGGACTGAGCGAGTTAGCGCGTTTGGTGGATAATGGCAGTCATTCGGTAGCATTTGCGATGTACCCGCCGACGATGGATGATTTACTTAGTGTAGCGGATGCAACAGAAATCATGCCGCCAAAATCGACTTGGTTTGAACCAAAATTATTAAGTGGGCTGTTTGTCCATGATTTAGAAAGTAAATAATTTTAATATGAAGCAAATTAGTTACTTTTATTCTGCGGAAAATGAGTCTGAAATCAACCTTGAGTTTCTGTGATTGAAGCGGTTGAGGAATTACTGGATGTAGGTGTTTCTATCCAAGTGGAAGAAGATTGAAATCAAAAAGCCGGTCGGGAAATTAATCCTGACCGGCTTTTTTATAGAGTGAAAAAATAAACTACTTAAGACAGACTAGAAAACGGAAGCTTGTCTTAAATAGTTTATTTTGTGAAGAATACCCAACTTACATACAATGTTGTACATAAGTGATAAACGGTCGAACCGTTTTTTCCTTTGAATAAATTTTAGCATTTTTGGTGGTAATTGGCAAGAACTTCAGAAAAGGCTTCATGAAGTAAATAATCAGTAACACAAGAAAAAGCAGAATCTGTTTTATAAAACCCAACCAAAACTGATAGCGATTAATTTTCATGACTATGATAATATAAAGGTGTCCGATTAGGTTAAACAAAGGAGTGAATGGTGTGCCTCATTTGAAAGATTATACAATTGGTATTCAACATATTAAGCAGCGGGTATCGGAAATATCACTTGGAACAAAATTGGTATTTGCTATTTCTGGGCAAGTAACAATCATGTTTTCAGAACAGAAATTTTACTTGCAGGAAGGCGATATTTTAGTCCTTGATCGTAATACTTTTTATACGATTGAAGGAAATGAAGCTAATTTAATTATTGACTTAACTATTTCAGATACGTTTTTTGCGCATTATTATGAAGATTATTTCCAGCATTCTTTTAATTTTTTCTCAAAGGAAAGTGATCCTGGAAGAGAGCGGGTAGTTGGGTCGTTAAGAAAATCGGTAAGTGAGCTTTTGATTGCTTCGGCAACGAAGAAACGAGCAAATAAATTAGAAGCGCAATCGGCATTGTTTCAAATTTTATTGTTGCTTACGCGTTTTTTGAAAAAAGGAATTCCGTCTTCTACTAGAAAAGAAGTGAATGATAAACGGATTGCGCGCATTATTCGGGAAGTGGAAGAGCGATTTGATGAAACTTTGTCGCTTCGTGAGTTTGCACAAAAAGAGTTTTTAAGTGAAGCTTATTTATCGCGTTATTTTAAAAAGACGACGGGGTTAGGCTTTTTGCAGTACTTGACGGAAGTTCGATTGAAGCATGCGATTCAAGATTTGGTGCATTCGGCAGAAAGTATTACAGAAATTGCGCTGAGAAATGGCTTTTCGAGTCAAAAACATTTTTCAGAGGTGTTTAAGTTTCATTTTGAGTTAACGCCGAGTGAGTATCGATCCGAGTACCATGCGGAAACGAATTTGTTAATAGACAATAAAGCATCTGAGTTGGGTGCTAGTATAGAACAAATTGTGCCATCGCCAGAAATTTTAGTGAAGTTGTCACGGCTTTATCATGATGTAGAGCCTGGCAAGGAATTAAATAAAGCGCCATTTGAGAAAAAGAAAATTGATATCACGGAAAAGACCGAACGCTGTCTAAGTGAGAATATGAATATTTTAACGATTGGCGAGCTTAAAGAAGTGCTTAAAGATAATGTGCAAAAGCAGATTGTTACGACTCGGGATGAGATTGGGATTAATTATATTGGTATTCGTCATTTGTTTAGAGGTTCGACGTTCTTACCTGAGACGGAAACGGACGAATTAGTGCCAACTTCTTCTCCGTATGCGAATGCAGATTTAGCGCTCACTTTTTTAAAACAGCAAAATTTACAATTGTTTATTCGCTTGGAGTATCAAGATATTGTAGGCGATGAGGCGGCTGTTTTTGAACGATTGGATCACTTTTTAAAGCATTGTATGCAGGTTTTTGGGCGGGATTTTGTTTCTAAATGGCATTTTATGTTTTTTGAACCGAAAAATACCTATGCGGATAAAGAAGAACTAAAAAAACTTTATTTGAAAATATATCACACTATAAAATTGCGTTTTCCAGCTATTCAAGTCGGGAATTTTGTCCCATTTTCATTGTCTAAAAATGCAGTACCTGAACGACATACGTGGTTTTTAGAAGAAGCGGATAAAATGGACTTTATCGCCTATAATGCGAATCAAAATGAAGCGGTAGATTTTTCGAAAGAGGATATGAAGTCGTTTTCGATTTCAGAGGATTATTGTTTATCAAAAACGCTTAAATTAAAGGCTTTCTTGAAACATCATCATATCACTAAGCCGCTAATGTTAGTAAACTGGAACACGTTATCTGGGAATACGAGATACACAAACGGGACTTTTTTCAGAGGTGCATTAGTTTTGAAAACGATGCTAGATTTGGTGCCAGAAGTGGATGCATTAGGTTTTTGGATTAATACGGAACTTCACGAAGGAGATGATAGCAAATTAAATATTAGTCTTGACGGAATTGAAATGTTCCACTTTTTCAACGGTAAACGACCAGCGTTTTATGCAGTGAAGTTTTTGAGAAGGCTTAAGGGTGTTGTGGTTGCGAAAGGTGAAGATTATATTATGACGAAGCACGCGGACGGGTATCAGCTTATTTTGATGAACTGTGCGACGATTAATCCGCGCTATTCTGTGGAGGAAAGGTTCATTAAGGAAGAACAAAAAGAAGTGCATATTAGACTTACAGGGCTTCAAGCAGGTGATTATCAAGTTTGTAAATGGCAATTTGACCGCGATAATGGGGCACTTTATTCGAAGTATTGGCAACTGAACAGTAAGTATGGGCTGGATAAAGAGATTTTGGACTATATTGTAGATGTCTCTCAGCCTACACTTACGGTGAGTGATGAAACGATTACGGAAGATTGGTCGTTTTACGCTTATTTAGATATTAATGCGATTCATTTTTATGAGTTTAGAAGTACGGTTTAAAAAGTTCAACTCTAGCAGTTGAGCTTTTTTTGTGACTTCAACACCGAATTTTTGACATTGGTTTGAGTAATTTACAAAAGAAGAAAATTTTAAGCTAAAACTAAGCAAAAAAGTAAACTTCTTTTCGCTTGGTTTTTTTTATAATTAAATTGTAGTGAAAAATACGGATGTTCTGGCCAGCAGATGTATTAAAAATGGAGGTTTGGACAATGAAAGAGAAGTTATTTCAAAAACTAGACGAAAAACGAGATCGAATGATAGAAATTCGTCGTTACTTACATCAACACCCTGAACTTTCTTTTCAAGAGGAAAATACGGCGAAGTATATTGCGGATTTTTATAAAGAAATGGACTGCGATGTGCGGACGCACGTTGGTGGGAATGGTGTTGTAGTAACGATTGATACAGGCAAGCCGGGCAAGACGCTTGCAATTCGCGCTGACTTTGATGCACTGCCGATAACGGAAGAAACAGGTCTAGCTTTTGCATCTAAAAACCCTGGTGTAATGCATGCTTGTGGTCACGACGGTCATACTGCTTATATGCTTATTCTAGGCGAAACACTTATTGAAATGAAACAAGAATTAACCGGGAAAATAGTTATTTTACATCAGCATGCAGAAGAAACTCCTCCTGGTGGCGCAATTCAAATGATTCAAGATGGGGCGCTGGATGGTGTAGATAATGTTCTTGGAATTCACGTGATGTCTACGATGAAAACGGGTGAAGTTTTCTACCGAGAAGGTGCGATTCAAACTGGTCGCTCTTATTTCAAACTTAAAGTGCAAGGTCAAGGTGGACACGGCTCATCTCCGCATTTAGCGAATGATGCTATTGTTGCAGCAAGTGAATTTGTAGTAGCTGTTCAAACGGTGATTAGTCGTCGTTTAAATCCATTTGATGTTGGCTCGATTACTATTGGTTCTTTTGACGGGAAAGGTAGTTTTAATGTCATAAAGGATGCGGTTGAGCTTGAAGGTGATGTTCGTTCGATGTCTGAAGAGGCACGCAATATTATTCAAAAAGAAATTACCCGTATCGTTAGCGGTATAGAAGCAATGTTTGGCGTTACTTGTGAACTTGATTACAAAAATGATTATCCTGTTTTAAATAATGACGAAGCTTTGACTGATTTTGTTGTTAAATCTATTAAAGGGGCGAAAATCCCAGAAATTACGGATGTTGTGCGCTGCGAACCGCAACCACCTTCAGAAGACTTTGCTTATTATGCAAAAGAACGTCCGAGCTCCTTTTTCTATGTGGGAGCAATGCCGGCAGACGGTCATTTTTATCCGCATCATCATCCAAAATTTGATATTAATGAAGATTCATTATTAATTGCATCAAAAGCCATGGGAGCTTGTGTTGTAGATTACTTAAAAGGAGAGAATAACTAATGACTTCAACAGCTTATAAAGGTACAAATAAACTTATTGTTGGGATTGTTTTCGGGGTTATCACGTTTTGGCTTTTTGCTCAATCAATGGTAAATATCGTGCCCGCCGTTCAATCTGACCTTGGAATTTCCTCTGATTTACTTAGTATTGCCATTAGTTTAACCGCGCTATTTTCTGGTATTTTTATCGTTGTAGCGGGTGGTATGGCTGATAAGTTTGGCCGCGTGAAATTAACTTATATCGGACTCATTCTTAGTATCATCGGTTCACTATTACTTGTGGTGACTCAAGGGTCGACGTTACTTATTATCGGCCGTATTATTCAAGGGCTTTCTGCTGCTTGTATTATGCCCGCAACCCTTGCATTAATGAAAACCTATTTTGAGGGAGCTGATAGACAAAGAGCGCTTAGTTACTGGTCAATCGGTTCATGGGGCGGATCTGGTATTTGTTCGTTCGCAGGTGGCGCTATCGCAACATATATGGGCTGGCGCTGGATTTTCATTATTTCCATCGTATTCGCACTGCTTGGAATGCTACTTATTAAAGGTACTCCAGAAAGTAAAGTCGTTCAAAATACAAAAGCAAAATTTGATACATTTGGACTTATTCTTTTTGTTATTGCAATGGTTTGTTTGAACCTTATTATTACTCGTGGTGCAACATTTGGTTGGACAAGCCCAATTACTATTACAATGCTCGTTGTTTTCCTTATTTCTGCGGGATTATTTTTCCGGGTGGAACTACGACAAGCGAACGGATTTATTGATTTCTCGTTATTTAAAAATAAAGCTTATACTGGTGCGACACTTTCCAACTTCTTGTTAAATGCAGCTGCTGGAACACTGGTTGTTGCAAATACTTATGTACAAATTGGTCGCGGTTTTACGGCGTTCCAATCTGGTTTACTTTCTATCGGTTACCTTGTCTGTGTGCTCGGAATGATTCGTATTGGTGAGAAAATTCTTCAACGTGTTGGTGCGCGTAAACCAATGATTTTAGGTTCTGGTATTACAGCTGTTGGTATTGCTTTAATGGCACTCACATTTATTCCAGGAACATTATATACAGTACTTGTGTTTGTTGGATTTGCTTTATTTGGTATCGGACTTGGTATGTATGCAACACCTTCAACAGATACAGCTATCTCTAATGCTCCAGAAGATAAAGTTGGAGTAGCTTCAGGTATTTACAAAATGGCAAGTTCTCTAGGTGGCTCATTCGGTGTGGCGATTTCCGCTACAATTTATGGGGTGATTGCACTTTCTGGAAATATTGATTTAGCCGCAATGGTCGGACTTTTAACGAATGTTGGTTTTTGTGTTGTTTCACTAATTTCTGTCGCTGTAACAACACCATCAGCAAAAAAAGCACTTGAACTAAAAGCCGCAAAAGAATAGGAGGTTGGATTTGCAATGCGTAATCAGTTAATGAACATGCTTCAGGAACGAAAAGATGAAATCACTCAGATTAGACGGCATTTACACGAACACCCTGAATTATCGTTTCATGAAACAGAAACAGCAAAATTCATCCAAGATTTTTACAAAGGAAAAGACGTAGAAGTGGCAACTGAAGTGGGTAATGGCCATGCCGTTGTTGTAACGATTCAAGGCGGAAAACCGGGGAAAACAATTGCGTTACGTGCTGATTTTGATGCCCTTCCGATTGAAGAGCAAACGGAATTACCATTTAAATCTAAAAACCCTGGGGTAATGCATGCATGTGGTCATGATGGACATACAGCTTATTTACTTGTTTTGGCAGATTGTCTAATCCAACTAAAAGAAAACATCCCTGGAACGATAAAAATTGTGCATCAGCATGCCGAAGAAACACCACCAGGAGGAGCAAAAAGCGTCGTTGAGTCGGGTATTTTAGATGATGTAGATCAAATTTTTGGTATTCATGTATTTCCATTTGGTGAAAGCGGACAAGTTTATTATCATAGTGGCTACGCGATGGCTGGTCGCACCTATTTCAAACTTAAAATTCAAGGTGTTGGCGGGCATGGTTCGTCTCCACATATGGCAAATGATGCGATTGTCGCGGGTGCTTATTTTGTGACAGCCATTCAAACTGTTGTAAGCCGTCGCTTGAATCCATTTGATACTGGCGTTATAACCATTGGCTCTTTTGACGGTAAAGGTAGTTTTAATGTTATTAAGGATGCGGTTGAGTTAGAAGGCGATGTGCGTTATATGAATACCGAAAATCGTGATAAAATAGATACAGAAATTCACCGTATTGTTGCTGGTATTGAAGCGATGTTTGGTGTAACGGTGGAACTAACGTACACGAACGACTACCCACCACTTTACAACGATCCAGCAGTAACTGAACAAGTAGTTGCAAGTTTGCAAAAAGGGCTTGGCGAGTACTTAACGGGCATTTCTGAATACGACATGCTTTCCGGATCAGAGGATTTTGCTTATTATTTACAAAAAATCCCGGGCGTGTTTTTCTATATTGGTGCGAAACCGAAAAACACTTCAAATGCTTATTTTAATCATCATCCAAAATTTGATATTGATGAAGATGCGTTGTTAGTTGCTGCCAAATCGGTTGCGGACGTGGTTTTAGGTTATTATAAATTGAATGGATAATAGCTTTGAAAAGAGCATAGTCAGAAAAAGAATCTGGTTATGCTCTTTTGCAATTGGCGGGACTATAGAAGAGTGGAGTGAATTCAAATGAATCAGGTCAAAGGAGAAAGGCATTCATTAATTGTATTACTTGTTCTATTTATAGGCTACACCAGTGTATACGTGGATAAATATACTATTGGAATTTCACTTGTAACTGTTTCTCAAGACTTAGGATTTGATCCAAGTCAAAAGGGACTGATTTTAAGTGCGTTCTTTCTCGGTTATACGCTTTTTCAAATTCCAATGGGGTATTTAAACAATCGAATTGGCGCACGACCAGTTCTTGCGGTATCAATTATTATTGTTGGGCTATTTCTTGTGATTTTTGGCTTTGGGTATTCCTTGCTGTTTTTGGTTGTTATTCGTTTCTTATCTGGAGCGCTTGGACACGCAGGTTATCCTCCGTCTGTCAGCAATTATATTTCACTTCATATTCCGTTAAACAAAAGAGGTTTTGCTCAGTCCGCAATGCTTGCTTCCTCTGGCTTTGCGGCATTTATTGGCCCATTATTAATCGCACAACTGTTGCTATCAGTAGGTTGGCGCAATACATATTACTGGATTGGTATTGCGGTGATTTTAATTGGATTGCTGATTTTAATCGTCGTACCCAAAGCGCCGAAAATGGATCTAAATGCTCAAAAAGAAAAAATCAAAGTACCTTTCTCAGAACTTTTAAAAGACAAACAGCTGTGGATTCTTTTGTTATCAGCGCTTTTTATTAATGCAGCGAATTACGGTTTAACAAGTTGGCTTGCTTCTTATTTGAATGAGGTTCGAGGGATTTCTATTAGCGAAGTGAGTTATATTAGTTCTTTAGCCGGGCTTTGTATTTTAATTGCGGGAGTTGTCGGTGGCTATTTCATCAGTCGTTTTTTCAAAGGGAAAGAGCCGATTATTATTTTCGCGTTTTGTGTGCTTGGGGCGTTTGCGGTATACGGGGTGTATTTGTTTGAACAATTAGCGCTATCGGTTATTTGTTTGTGTTTATGTAATATTTTCCTAATCATGGCCTTTACAACACTAATGGGGTTGCCGCACAAGTTGTTTCAGCAAAGCCGTATTGCGACGAAATACGCGGCTATTAACTCGGGCGGTGTACTAGGTGGCTTTTTCGCGCCGATGATTATAGGGGATTTGGTAAATGCGACTAATTCTTATCAATCGGCTTTTCTGTTCTTGGCGTTAACTTTGTTAGCATCGGGATTGATTGTTTTAGCGATTAAAAAAGACCAATAAAATAAAAGGAGGAGAACCAGATAGCTGTGTTTTCCTCCTTTTTTAATTAAGCTAATCCACCATTGGTGAAAATGACTTGACCATTCACCCAGCGTGCAGGTCCGGCTAAAAATGCTACGGTTTCTGCGATATCTTCAGGTTGTCCTAGGCGTTCTAAAGGTGTGGCTTTTGCTAAGTTGTCGATTGTTTTATCATCTTTTCCAGTCAAAAATAGTGGAGTGGCGGTCGGGCCGGGTGCTACTGCATTAACGGTTATATCTTTCCCACGAAGCTCGCGTGCCAGAATCAATGTGAGCGACTCAACCCCGGCCTTACTAGCAACATAGGCCCCGTAAGTCGGAAAACTTGTTCGCGTTACCGAAGTGGAAAAATGGATAATCGCACCGCCATTTCGAACTCTGAGGGCAGCTTGCTTGGAAACAACAAAAGTTCCACGGACGTTGGTTCGCTGAATCAGGTCAAACTCATCCATATCCAAAGTAGCAATCGGACTTAATTTCATAATACCTGCCGTGTTAACGACAACATCAATTCCGCCAAACTGGCTTTCAATGAAATCAAATGCATGAATCATCTGCGCCTCATCAGCAACATCGCCGCCAACACTAATCGCTTCTCCACCAGACTTCACAATGTTTTCAACAAGCGTCTCGGCTTTAGCCTTATTACCCGCATAATGAACTGCAACCGCAAAATTTTGTTCGACCAATTTTTGGGCGACGGCCTTACCAATACCGCCAGAACCCCCTAAAATAAATGCAACACGTTTATTTGTCATAATCTATTCGCTCCTTTAAATCCAAAATGGTTACTTTTTTTAATTTTAGTAACTTTATAGTTGGAAGTATACTCCTTTTAGTTACTTTGTCAAGGATTTGTAACTTTTCTGTTTTCCTGTATAATAAAAAGCAAAGAATGAGTGGAATTGAGGGGTTAAAATGGCGAGACTATCACAAGAAATTATTTTAAATATGGCAGAGAAAATCATTTACGAAAAAGGCATGGAAAAAACGACGCTGTATGATATTGCGGGTAATTTGAACGTTACACATGCGGCGCTTTATAAGCATTATCGAAACAAAGAGGATTTATTTCAAAAATTGGCGCTACGGTGGTTAGAGGAAACTTCGCGGGAGATTTTCGATTGGACAAAGGACGCAGGGAAAACACCGGATGATGCGCTTCACGACTGGCTTTGGCTCTTGGCCGATACTAAGAAAAAACGATACAAAACCGACCGAAAAATGTTTTTACTTTATACGGATTATATTGAACAAAATGAAGAATTAGTGAAAAACCACGTAGCACATTTAGCACAAAAAGCCGAGGAAGTGAGCGGTCGAACGAACCAAGGAAACGCGATTATTACGGCGTTCACTTATTTTCATAACCCTTATTTTGCAAGCAGGTGGGAGCAAGCAGGGTATACGGATTTATTTGAGGATGTTTGGCAGATTGTGAAGTAAAAATAAAGAGAGGGCTAATTTACATGACTGAAAATACAACTATTGCTAAACGAATATTGCAGTTTAATGAGGCGCTTAGGAATAGTTCGTTTGATTTGCCGGAGGGGTACCGCGCAGTTAATCCCTATTCTGGAGATCAAAGCGAACTAGTGGAAAAAATAACAACGGCATTTTATCAGAAATATTATAATGATACTAAACCGCGCCGAATAATACTTGGAAGTTCTCCCGCGCGGAGAGGTTCTGCTGTGACAGGTGTCCCTTTTGAAGACGCGAAACACCTTCAAAACGAAACTGGTATTTTTATTGATGAATTTTATATAAACCAGTCTTCCTCAGATTTTTTATATGATGTTATGACAGAATACGGGAGTTGTGAGCAATTTTATACTGACTTTTACATGAATTTTGTCTGTCCACTTGGTATTGTACGCACGAATGCAAAAGGCAATGAAGTTAATTGCAACTATTATGAGAATAAGAAACTTCAAACCGCGCTGAAGTCATTTATACTAGAGTCCATCCGCCGTCAAATAGATTTTGGGATAGATACTTCAGTCTGCTACTGCATTGGCAGTGGCGAGAATTTTCATTTTTTATCGAAAATAAATGATGAGCATCATTTTTTTGGTACAATCATACCTTTGGAACATCCACGTTTTATTATGCAATATAATTCTAAAAATAAAGATGTTTATATGAAAAAGTATCTTTGCGCTTTAAAAAGTTGATGCTGAACTAAAAAAGAACTCCTCAACGAAAGAGAGATTCTTTTTCATTCATTAATCTCCTTTAAATCCAACCTCCATCAGCTTCTCTGTATCTTTAAATCGTTTTTCCGCAGTTCCCGCATCTAGGACAATCGAAATCACACGTTTTCCTCCACGTTCAGCTGTTCCAATAAAGCAATAGCCTGCTTCATCTGTAAATCCAGTTTTCAGCCCATCTAATCCTTGAATCGAACCGAGTAAGTCGTTCGTGGATTCGAGTTTGGCGCCTTCATCAGTGGTGACGGTGGGTTTGGAAGTTGTCTCTAACACTTCAGGATGAGTGGAAATTAATTTAGATGATAGCAAAAATAAATCCTTTGTGGTAGAAACAGCCGTCTTCCCGTCAACATCCAGTCCGCTAGCACTGACAAAATTGGTGCTACTCGACATGCCTAATTTTGTAGCCTGTCTATTCATTTCTTTTGGAAAATCAGCTCCGTCTAAACGGTCCCCTAGTGTTTCTGCGGCGTCATTTGCAGACATGGTGAGCATAGCGCTGTATAAATCCCTGACGGACCATGTTCTTTTTTGTGTAATCGCGTAAAGGGAGACAGCGGAAGGATCATCCAATCGAACAAGGTCAAGTGTTTCATCCCATGCTAATTCATTGTTATCCACAGCCTCTAAAACTAAAAAGGCTGTCATTAGTTTGCTTAAACTTGCAATTGGCATTACTTTATCGGCGTTTTGTTCATATAACGGGTTGCCATTTTCGACTGAATAAACCGCGGCGGCATCTGCTGACAAGTAAAGATTTGGTTGCTTCGTGGAACAGGATGAGAGCAGTAGTAGCCCCATTAATAGTACCCAAGTTAGTTTATGTATTTTCATTTTTTCTCCTCCTTTTAACTTTAGTATAGATAAAAAGAATTGAGTTAAAGCCAAGGAAGTGGAAGGATAAGTTAAAGCTTTAACGAGAAAATTTAAGTTTTCTTAACTAGTAGAGATAAAACTATTGTTATTCACATGTGGATAAGTTAAAATAGTAGGGATGAATTTTTATTAATGGTTTTTCTGTGGATATGTTAATAAGTCTATGGATAACCTTCAAAATACTAACAATTTAATTGCTTTGGTCAAAGCGGAGCGTAAGTTGTTGAAAATGCACAAAATCATGTGCCAAAATTTATTCAAAATAGGATAAGGCTTATTTGAGCTGAACTTCTAATGAGAAAGGATGAGTAAAGAATGGAATTTGATACTATTGCTGCAATCTCAACACCGCCGGGAGAAGGGGCCATTGCTATTATTAGATTAAGCGGTCCAGAGGCGATTCAGATAGCGGATCGTATTTTTTATGCCAAAAATAGCTTAAGTGAAGCGGAAAGTCACACCATTCACTACGGTCACATAAAAGAAGACGGCGAAGTGATTGAGGAAGTAATGGTCACAGTTATGCGTGCGCCGCGTACTTTTACACGGGAAGATGTGGTAGAAATCAACGCGCACGGCGGAATTGTTTCCGTGAACCGCGTGTTGCAACTGTTACTTCGAAATGGCGCCAACCTAGCTGAACCAGGTGAATTCACAAAGCGCGCCTTTTTAAATGGAAGAATTGATTTATCGCAAGCAGAGGCTGTGATGGATTTAATTCGCGCTAAAACAGACCGGGCGATGGGCGTTGCAATTCGGCAAATGGACGGCAATCTTTCACGGTTAATCCGCAATTTGCGTCAAGAAATTTTGGATGCATTAGCGCAAGTCGAAGTAAATATCGACTATCCGGAGTACGATGATGTGGAGGAAATGACCCAGCGAATGCTACTGGAGAAAACCGAGCTAGTTCGCGCTTCCGTCGAGCAACTTTTACAAACAGCAAGCCAAGGGAAAATTCTCCGCGAAGGATTGGCAACGGCTATTATCGGTCGACCAAATGTTGGGAAATCATCCTTGCTTAATCAATTAATTCAAGAAGAAAAAGCGATTGTCACTGATATTGCTGGAACGACGCGAGATATTATAGAAGAATACGTCAATGTTCGCGGTGTTCCGCTACGTTTAATCGATACGGCCGGAATTCGTGAGACAGAAGATATTGTGGAAAAAATTGGTGTAGAACGTTCAAGAAAAGCCTTGGCGGATGCCGATTTTATCCTGCTAGTATTAAATCAAAACGAAGAGCTGACAGTGGAAGATGAAGCGTTATTTGAAGCAGCCGCGGGTCATAATTATGTGGTCGTTTTAAATAAAACAGATTTGGAAACAAAGCTTGATATAGATAGAGTGCGTGAACTTGCAGGGGAAAACCCGATTGTTTCCACTTCTCTAGTAAACGATGAAGGTTTAGAGGCTTTAGAAGAAGCGATTAAAACACTATTTTTTGCGGGTGACATTGATGCGGGTGATGCAACCTATGTATCGAACGTTCGACACATTGCGCTCCTTCACCAAGCACTTGAAGCTTTAAATGGCGTTACAACAGGGATTCAACTCGGTATGCCAGTGGATATTGTCCAGATTGATATGACTCGTGCATGGGATTTACTAGGTGAAATTACTGGTGATTCTGTCCAGGATGAATTACTCGATCAGCTGTTCAATCAATTTTGCCTTGGAAAATGATTTTTTAGGAGATGTTTTTATAAAATGCAAACCTATGATGCAGGAACTTTTGACGTCATCGTTGTTGGTGCAGGCCATGCGGGTGTAGAAGCAGGCCTTGCCAGTGGTCGAATGGGTGCCAAAACGCTGATGTTAACGATAAATTTAGATATGGTCGCTTTTATGCCATGTAATCCTTCTGTTGGAGGTCCAGCAAAAGGCGTGGTTGTGCGTGAAATTGATGCTCTTGGTGGCGAAATGGGTCGCAACACGGATAAAACGTACATCCAAATGCGGATGCTAAATACTGGTAAAGGCCCGGCTGTTCGTGCATTACGTGCTCAAGCAGACAAATGGGATTACCAACACGAAATGAAACACACAATTGAAAAAGAAGAAAATATCACTTTGCGCCAAGGACTTGTTGACCGTTTAGTGATTGAAGATGGCGTGTGTAAAGGCGTTATTACAAACAGTGGCGCAATTTACTACGCGAAAACAGTTGTTATTACTACCGGAACTTTCTCACGTGGTGAAATTATTGTCGGTGAACTGCGCTATTCCAGCGGTCCAAACAACCAACAACCTTCTGTGAAACTTTCAGAGCATCTGGAAGAACTAGGTTTTGAACTACGTCGCTTTAAAACAGGAACACCCCCGCGTGTAAAATCTAGTACAATTGACTACTCAAAAACAGAAGAACAACCGGGTGACGACCATCCGCGCGCATTTAGCTTTGATACGGTGGAAATGTTGCTTGACCAACTACCTTGTTGGTTAACTTATACCAACGAAACAACCCACGAAATAATCCAAGCGAATTTACACCGTTCACCAATGTTTACAGCAACGAAAAAAGGCACTGGCGCAAGATATTGCCCATCCATTGAAGATAAAATTGTTCGTTTCAGCGACAAACCAAGACACCAAATCTTCCTTGAACCAGAAGGCAAAAATACCGAAGAAGTATATGTCCAAGGTCTTTCCACCAGTTTGCCAGAAGAAGTGCAACGTGAAATGTTAAGAACTATTCCTGGACTTGAAAATGTAGAAATGATGCGTGTTGGCTACGCTATCGAATATGATGCAGTAATGCCAGATCAACTGTGGCCATCACTTGAAACTAAATTAGTCGAAGGTCTTTTCACAGCCGGCCAAATTAATGGTACAAGTGGCTATGAAGAAGCAGCCGGCCAAGGCTTAATGGCAGGAATCAATGCTGCTCGTAAAGTCTTTGAAAAAGAACCAGTTATCCTTGGTCGCGACCAAGCTTATATCGGCGTTTTAATTGACGATTTAGTAACAAAAGGAACCGAAGAACCATATCGTTTACTTACATCTCGTGCCGAATACCGTTTACTATTACGTCATGATAATGCAGATTTACGTTTAACAGAAATCGGTCATGAAATCGGCTTAATTAGCGACGAACGTTATGAACGCTTTTTAGCAAAACAAAGTGCCATTGAAGCAGAAAAAGAAAGACTACAAAAAACACGCATTAAACCAACTGCTGAAGTCCAAGCAATGCTAAAAGAAATCGGCTCAGGCGAGCTAAAAGACGGAATTCTAGCAGCAGATTTACTTCGCCGTCCCGAAATAACTTACGACAAGATCGCCCAAATTGTTTCACGTGAAACATTTGTAACCGACGAAATCGCTGAACAAGTAGAAATTCAAATTAAATACGAAGGCTATATCCAAAAATCCAACCTTCAAGTAGAAAAAATGAAACGCATGGAAGACAAGAAAATCCCAGAAAACATCGATTATGATGCAATCAGCGGCCTCGCAACAGAAGCCCTAGAAAAATTAAAGAAAATCGAACCCCTTTCCATCGCCCAAGCTAGCCGTATCAGCGGAGTAAACCCAGCCGATATATCTATTTTGCTAGTTTATATTGAGCAAGGAAAAATAGCTAAAATAAGTAAATAAGAACACGGATTACTATAATAACTGAAACCACATGTTCACGAAAACTTCAAACTTACCGTCTAAGTTGAAAGTTTCCGTTGGATAATGTGGTTTTTTCTTATTTTTAATTAAGGTAGAATGGTATTACATAAAAGAAGACATACTGCAGAGGTGAATGTGTGAAAAAGAGATGGATAATACTATTTGGAATTGCAATAATGATTATTTTTGGTTTAGGGGTAAAATTTTATATGGATGAAGAGAAATTAAATAAAGAAATGATAAATGTTGTTTATAGTGATGAAGCGAAAAGTGTTTTTGAAAATGGATTGAAAAATTTGGATGCTAAAGCATTGACTGGGAAGGGTGTAATTAACACATATGAAATTGATAAGAAAAGTATCAAACAAAACCCTATGGGAGGAATAAATGTTACTTTGCATGTTAATGGAGATTCTGATTTATATGTTTTTTTTACATTGAATAAAGCTGATGACAAAAAACTAATTGATGATGGTGGCGGAAATTCTGCAAAATTAGAAAAATTATTAGACAACTAAGAAAATAAAAACAGAGGTGAATGTGTGAAAAAGAGATGGATAATACTATTTGGAATTGCAATAATGATTATTTTTGGTCTAGGGATAAAATTTTATATGGATGAAGAGAAATTAAATAAAGAAATGATAAATATAGTTTATAGTGGTGAAGCGAAAAATGCTTTTTACACAGACTTAAAAGATTTAGATACAAAAGCATTTACTGAAGAAGGCGTAATTCAATCATATGAAATTGATGAAAAAAGCATTAATCACAATCCTATGGGAGGTATTAATGTTACGGTAATCATAAACGAAAATCCAGAATTGTATATAAAATACACTTTGGATAAATTTAATGGCAAATTAGAGTGTGGAAGCGCAAGTATAGCTGGAAAACTTTCCAAGCTGTTAGGACGTTGGGAAGAAAATAAATAAGCAAAAAGACTGAAAAAAGAAGACGAAAATTTCTAACATATAATAAAACTAACCCATAGATAAAAAGGCTTACAGCAGAGGTGAAGATTTGAAAAAGAAATTGATAATACTATTTGGAATTGTAATAATGATTATTTTTGGTTTAGGAGTAAAATTCTATATGGATGAAGAGAAAATGAATAAAGAAATGACGAATGTGATTTATAGTGATGAAGCGAAAAAGGTATTTGAAGTCAGATTGAAAGCCGCGGATGCAGATGTTTTTACAGAAAAAGGTGTAATTCAATCGTATGAAATAGATAAGAAAAGTATAAAGAAAAATCCAATGGGAGGAATCAATGTCGAGTTAATAATAAATAATGATTCAGAGATGGATATAGAATATACTATGGACAAATTTAATGGACAACTAAGGTGCGGAGGAGCAAGTATCTCTGAAAAACTTGCAAAACTATTAGGTATTTGGAAGTAAAATAAATAAGCAAAAAAAACTGAAAAAAGAAGGCAAAAAATTCTTATATATAATAAAACTGACCTATAGATAAGAAGTCATACAACAGAGGTGAAGAGTTGAAAAAGAGATGGGTAATAGTACTAGGAATTACAGTAATGACCATTTTTGGTTTAGGAGTAAAATTCTATATGGATGAAGAGAAATTAAATAAAGAAATGATGAATGTGGTTTATAGTGATGGAGCGAAAAAGGTATTTGAAGTTAGATTGAAAGCCGCGGATGCAGATGCTTTTACAGAAAAAGGTGTAATTCAATCGTATGAAATAGATCAGAAAAGTATAAAGGAGAATCCAATGGGAGGAATCAATGTCACTTTAATTATAAACGGAAATCCAGAATTATATATAAAATATACTATGAACAATTTTAATGGAGAATTGAGCGGTGGAGCTTCAGTTACATCGGGAAATCTTGATAAACTTCTTATGGACTAGAAGAGAGTTAATGAATTACGCCAATACTAATCATTGATTTTAAAAAAGACTGAAAAAATCTAACAAATGATAAAATAGACCTGCAGAGAAAAGGTCTTACAACAGAGGTGGAGCGTTGAAAAAGAGATGGGTAATAGTACTAGGAATTACAGTGATGACCATTTTGGGTTTAGGGGTAAAATTCTATATGGATGAAGAGAAATTAAACGAAGAAATGATGAATGCAGTTTATAGTGATGAAGCAAAAGAAGTATTCGAAAAGAGGCTGACAAACTTGGATGCAAAAGCATTCACGAAAGAAGGTATAATTCAATCATATGAAATTAATAAAGAAAGTATAGTGAGAAATCCAATGGGAGGAATCAATGTTACTTTAATTATAAATAAGGATTTAGAGTGGTATATTACTTATACTTTGGGAAAATATAATGGCAAATTGGATGGTGGGAGTGCTAGCATCTCTAAGGAGCTTACAAAGAAATTGGAACTTAAGGGGAGTTAAGATAGTCCAGCCAATACTAACTAAGAAATTAAACAAACGTTAAAAGACTGAAAAAAAAGAAAGTGAAAATTTCTGACATGTGATAAAATAGACCTACAAATAAAAAGCATACATACTGAGGTGGAGAGTTGAAAAAGAGATGGATAATAATACTAGGAATTACAGTAATAACCATTTTTGGTTTAGGGGTGAAATTCTATATGGATGAAGAGAAATTAAACGAAGAAATGAAGAAAGTGGTTTATAGTGATGAAGCAAAAGAAGTATTCAATGATGATATAAAACTTATTGATACAAAAGCATTCACAAAAGAAGGTATAATTCAGTCATATGAAGTTGAGGAGGAAAGTATAGAGTCTAATCCAATGGGCGGAATTATAGTTACATTAGTTATTAACAAGGATCCTGCTTTGAAGTTAACATACACTTTGAATAAACATAACGGAAGTCTAAAAGGCGGTGGCGCTAGTATTTCTAAAGAGCTTACAAGAAGATTAGGGCTTTTGGAGGGATACAAATGAGTCAATCTCATACAGATCAAGAAAGAGTTAAGTTAGCAGAAAAAGAATATCATAAAATGAAATCGGGTGAAGCAGTAAATATTCCCGCAACTAATGGGGGGATTAAAACCATCGGAATCGTATCCCAAAAAATCAACAACAAATCAACCGGGGAACAATCCTACATCATCACAGACAAATACACGCCACCCACAGCCTCCATCAGCGAAAGAAACAAAGTAAAAGAACTAACAATCCTTTACAAAGGCTCTACGGCACCTGCTAATGGAAACCTTAATGTTCCAAAACATCCAGATTATAAAGATGTGAGGAAGGACTGGTTAAGTAATGATATTCCAACCGCAGTCCAAATCACAAATGGCGGAGGATCCACAGTAACACCCCAACTAAAAACCTCCGCAGAAACCTTAAAACAAACCATGAAACTCTACCCAAACGCTCAAATCTACGTATACGGTCATTCTCTAGGCTCCATGAACGCCCAGTACGCTATCGCAGACTTAGATAAAAAAGACATCAAACGCATCAGCGGGGGTTTCTTCTACCAAGGTCCGAATATCTACTCCAATCTAACGCCAAAACAACAAGATACCGTAAAAGCAATAAACGCTTTAGATAGATTATTTAATTTTGTTGATAGGAAGGATTATGTGCCAATTGGTTATGGTATCGGAGACCCGGCAATTGGTCATTTAATAGAGGTTGAGTCGAAAAAAGCTGGTATGGTTGAGCAGCATATGTGGGGTGGTTATCAATTCGATGAAGATGGAAATGTCCTAACAAATAAAGAAGGAAGCTTGCGATTAGCCAAATACGCAACAGCCCAGCAATTAGCAGCAATCAATATCATGCGAACCAGTTTTTCAAAAAGTGGTGGCGCCCTATCTTCATCGGAAGAAATATTCTTAGATGCGGCAGAGGGGCTCGCGATTACACAAGGAATGAAGCAAACGATTCAAGGCGAAATAAAAGACTTAAAAGATATGTTTGATAAAGCAATCGAGAACGCCGAAGAGTTGTGGCGGGACACACTTTCAGACGCAAGAGACATCGGTTCCAAGCTATCTGAATCAGAAATCCTAAACGCGCTCGCACTTGGCAATGTAACAGAATCAAAAATTGTGATAGACACAGTGCAAGACTGCGAAAAATCATTAGCCGAAGCAACCAAAATAGAACAAGAATATGATAAATTGCTAGTACAAATCAACGAAGCCATAAAAAGCCAGCTAAAAACCGACCAAGAATTAGCCAAACAAATAGGGAGCATGTATGGATAAACAAAGACAACTATTGCTAAAACTAGAAAATTTGGATGAAGCGTTTAATAGAAAAAGACGACAATTAGACGAAGCGATGGACGACGCATTCCAAGAAAAATGGCGTTTTAAACAAGAACTTGAAAATCTTTCTGAAAAAATCAGGTATATCTATCAAAAAAGAGATTATGACGCATCAGAAGATTTACCAAAAGCCTACCATTTAATCAGTTCTATCCAAGAAGAAGGCGAATGGATGGTAAAAAAGACAGTAACACATTTAGAAAATGAGTCCGAAGAACACCAAACCCTTTATAAGAAGCAAGTGACTGCTTATGAAGAAGAACTACATCAGCTGAAAAAGGAACGTGATTGATACCATGATAGATAAATTAAGAGCGGATTTGTTGGAGTCACGAAAAAGCCTAGAAATAAACCTTATTTGGATGTTTGTGGCTAGACAAACCTACACCGCGTCAGAAAACCGCAAGCAAATGTTAAAAATGATGAAGCAGGACAAAATAGAAGATATAAAAAGCAATTGTACAAGTTACATAGACGGGCTTTCCACTACCGCAAAAGGCAAATGGGTTACAAAGGCCAAAGTGAGTTTTAAAGAGAATGCCAACAAGTTCGATCATTGTTAAACGTAATACGAACTTGCTAAAAAGGACGAAAATACTTATACTTGAAAATAATGAGCTAAAATATACGGTATAAGCCAGTTTAAAAGTATAAACCAACACGTTCCAACATCCTAAACATGGCAAAATCGCGATAATAAAGTGAGGAAAAAACATGAACCCAGAACAATTCCAAACAGCACTTGCTGAAAAAGGAATAGAATTAAGCGACACGCAACTAAAACAATTCCATGATTACTTCGAAATGTTAGTAGAATGGAACGAAAAAATGAATTTAACGGCCATTACCGACGAAAAAGAAGTGTACTTAAAGCACTTTTACGATTCCATATCAGCTGCATTTTATGTTGATTTCATTAAGTTCGATACGATTTGTGATGTCGGGGCTGGCGCTGGTTTTCCAAGTCTCCCAATCAAAATCTGCTTCCCACATTTAAAAGTGAGCATCGTGGATTCTTTAAAAAAACGCATGACTTTCCTTGACGCGCTAGCAGAAAAATTAGGCCTAACGGATGTGCATTTTTATCATGATCGCGCTGAAACATTTGGTCAAAACAAAGCGCACCGCGAAAAATACGACCTTGTAACCGCACGTGCTGTAGCAAGAATGAGCGTATTATCCGAGCTTTGCATGCCACTTGTCAAAAAAGGCGGTTCGTTCCTTGTAATGAAAGCAGCCCAAGCCGAACAAGAGCTGCAAACAGCCGAAAAAGCCATCAAATTATTTGGCGGAAAAGTCGATGAACACTTCTCTTTCTCCCTACCAGTAGAAGAAAGCGAGCGCAATATTTACGTTATCACAAAAACAAAAGAAACTCCCAACAAATATCCGCGCAAACCAGGAACACCCAACAAATTACCAATCGAATAAGTTAAAAAAGTCCTTTCAAGCGAAAGGACTTTTTATTTTTAACAGCAACGTCATTTTTTAAAGCTAGTTTCCATAAGCAACCACACCTAGATATGAAAATCATTTTCATTTAATCGATATTGATAAAATCATTTTCTTATGATATAGTCTGTTTGAAAACGCATACTTTACACTGAAACACAGTATAGAGGAGGAGTATCAGTGGGCAATTCTGTTATGAAAAAAATCAAAGGCGGGTTAGTGGTTTCCTGCCAAGCTTTAGAAGACGAACCACTTCATAGTGCATTTATCATGTCAAAAATGGCTCTGGCCGCAGTTCAAGGTGGTGCTGTTGGCATTCGAGCAAATACGGCAAAAGATATTCGTGCAATTCAAAGTGAGGTAGACGTCCCCATTATCGGCATTTACAAAAAAGACTATGCGGATTCGGACGTATTTATCACACCCACTTTAAAAGAAGTCAGAGAAATATGTGAAACGGGAGTAGAAATTGTTGCAATGGATGCGACAACGAGAAAAAGACCACATAACGAAGACCTACAAGACATACTAAACGCCATTCGAAAAGAGTTTCCAAACACGCTTTTCATGGCAGATACAGGCAGTATTGAAGATGTTTATTACGCTGATTCCCTCGGTTTCGACTTAATTGGCACAACACTTTACGGCTACACTGAGGAAACAGCGAATAAAAATATCAGCGACGACGATTTCTCCCATTTGAAAGAAGTTTTGAAAAGTACGAAGCGTCCAGTGATTGCAGAAGGGAAAATCGACTCGCCTAGTAAAGCACGACAAGTTCTTACGTTAGGTTGTTATGCCGTTGTTGTTGGCGGCGCAGTAACTCGGCCACAGGAAATAACCACCCGCTTTACAAACGAAATCCAAAAAATTCAAGAAGAAAGAGGTAAGTGATATGACAAAGCAAATCAAAGTTGGCGTAATTGGCGTTGGACAAATGGGGCAGTATCATGCAGAAATTTACCAAAAACTTCCGCAAGTAGAATTAGTAGCAATTTGTGAGTACAACGATGAAAGACGTGCCGAAATGGCAGAAAAATTTCAGTGCAAAGCATACAAAGACTACCACGAACTTCTAGCAAATACGGAGATTGAAGCTGTGAGCATTGTTTTACCTGATAATATGCACCGTGATTGCGTGGAAGAAGCCGTAAAATACAAAAAACATATTTTACTCGAAAAACCACTCGCAAAAGAGCTCGAAGACGGAAAAGCAATGTATGAACTAACCAAAGACTACGACAAAGTGTTTACAGTTGGCTTTTTACTAAGATTTGATCCTCGTTTTAATATGATTAAACAGCGCCTAGATAACGGCGAATTGGGTGATATTATTCATCTTTATTGTCGTCGTAACAGCCCAATTACCGGGCCAAAGCGTTACATAGGTGCTTCTGATTTAAGTATGCACGTAATGATTCACGATATCGACTATATCAACTGGTACATGGATAGCGAGCCAGTCAAAGTTATCGCCAAAAGCCGCAGTGTGTTGCTAAAAGAATACGGCATGAATGATGTGATTTATGCCATTGTTACGTACGAAAATGGCGCAATTGCTTGCCTTGAAGCTTGCTGGGTCTTGCCAGAAAACTCGCCAACCATCATTGACGACAAACTAGAGTTAGTTGGTACAAAAGGCGTAGCGTATGTAGACTCATGCGATCACGGTGTTCGTTTTGTTAGTGAAAAAGGAGTTTCTTACCCTGATTCAAGACACTGGTATTACACAAATGGCGAAGTTTCCGGCGACTTAGCTGAGGAAGTAATGGCATTTATTAATAACGTTGCGAATAACACAAAATCAATTATTACACCAAAAGAAGCGTATGACTCCTTACGAGTAGTAGATGCGATTGAACGTTCGATTGCTGAGGGGAAAGAAGTATCACTATAAAATAGCGCCACACATATGATTGGAGGGGGAAATATGTCTATTCGGGTACATGTACAAAAGTTTGGGAGTAAGCTAAGTGGTATGGTCATTCCGAATTTAGGAGCTTTTATGGCTTGGGGTATTTTAACGGCAATTGGGGTGGCTACAGGCTCTGAAATGTTAAAAGGGTTCATCGCACCAATGCTAAATTACTTGTTACCACTTCTGATTGCTTTTGCTGGAGGTCGAGCGGTTCACGGTTACCGAGGCGGAGTTATTGGTACTGTTGCAACAATGGGAGCAATTATTAGTTCGGATATAACCATGTTTATCGGCGCAATGATAATGGGGCCGCTCGCAGCTTGGATACTCAAAAAATTTGATGAACGTATTGATGGGAAAATACCAGCTGGATTTGAACTATTAGTTAATAACTTTTCGATTGGTATTATCGGGGCAGGTTTAGCGCTATTTTCTTATGTTGCGATTGCTCCAATGGTCGAAGCTGTAACAAAAGTATTAGCAAGTGGTGTCGATGTATTAATTAATAATCATTTATTGCCACTAACGGCTTTAATTATTGAGCCGGCCAAGGTCTTATTCTTAAACAATGCGATTGGTCAAGGTATTCTTAGTCCACTAGCCACTTTGCAACTCGCAGAAACAGGGAAATCAGTGCTTTACTTACTAGAATCAAACCCTGGACCAGGACTTGGAATTTTACTTGGCTATATGTTCTTTGGCAAAGGAAACTCCAAAGCATCTTCCTACGGGGCAAGTGTTATTCACCTATTTGGTGGTATTCACGAAATTTACTTCCCATTCGTTTTAATGAATCCTATTCTTATTTTACCGCTAATTCTTGGTGGTATGACAGGAACATTTATTTTAACAATGACAAATGCGGGTCTTGTTGGTGTAGCTTCTCCTGGTAGTATTATCACAATCATGATGATGGCAGCACCAGGCGATCACATTAAAATCCTTATTGCGGTGCTATGTGCGGCACTTGTTACATTCATTACCGCGATTCCATTTATTAAACGCATGGGTAACAAAGATTCTGAACTACAAGACGCAGCGAAGAAAATGGAAAGCCTTAAAGGCAAAAAGAGCAGTATTTCCTCCGTTTTCGAATCTACAGTAGATGATTTTAATTTTAAAAATGTTAAAAGAATCGCTTATGCTTGTGATGCGGGACTTGGATCTAGTGCGATGGGAGCGACTGTGCTACAGAAAAAAATCAAAAATGCTGGCTTAGACGACATTAAAGTGTTCCACATTGCCATCCACGAATTGCCAACCGAATGCGATGTGGTGGTGACGCATAAATCCCTTATCGACCGAGCCAAAGAAAAGCAACCAGATGCATATTATGTAGAAATAACGGATTACCTCGGTGCACCAGAATATCAAGAACTGATAGATAAAATAGTTGCAGACCGAGAACAAAAGAATTAACTTATTTGTAAGCGCTTCTTTTTTAGGAGCGCTTTGAATAGTAAAGTGGGTAGGAGGAAAATGATGTTAAAAGCAGTTGTGATGGATTTTGATGGAATTGTTATTGATACAGAAGTAGTTTGGTACGAAATTTTTAAAGATTGGTTTAAAACAAAACAACATTATGATCTTTCTATTGAGGAATTTTTACAGTGCGTCGGATCTAATGTGGACGATTTATTCCGTGAATTAAATGAGACGCAGCAAATGGATATTAATCGCCAAGCATTCGAAGCAGAAACACAAGCAACTTTCATTGAAAATAGCAAAAGTTTACCGGCCAAAGAAGGCGTGGAAAGCTTTATTCGTGAATTAAAAGAACGTGGATTAAAATTAGCACTCGCCACATCATCGCAGCGACCAAAACCGCTCTATCATTTGGAACGACTAGGCTTGCTAGAATATTTTGATGCGATTATTACAGCGGAGGATGTTACACGAATCAAGCCAGAACCAGATTTGTTTTTAGAAGCTTTGAGAGCACTGGATGTTAAGGCGTCGGAGGCTCTTATTGTGGAAGACTCGCGAAATGGTCTTTTGGCGGGAAATAGTGCGGGTGTCAATGTTCTTGTCATTCCAAATGAAGTAACAAAACATAGTGACTTAACCCCGAATTATTTGGAGCGAGAATCATTAGCGCAGGTAGATTTAACAGAAATAATGGCGGAATATAATAAATAAGGGGGCGCGAGCATGTTATTAGACCGAGTTACTTTAGAAGATATTGAGGTAAATTTAAAAGCAGAAGACTGGCGCGAAGCCATCCAAACGTCAGCAAGACTTTTACTAGAACGAGGAGCTATCAAAGAGAGTTATATTGACGGAATGATTCAAAGTGTAGAAAATAATGGACCATATATAGTGATTGCTAAACATATCGCCCTAGCGCACACACGACCAGAATTCGGCGTCATTCGCGGTGGCCTAACTTTTGCAACATTGGCTAATGGCGTGGCTTTTGGAAGCGACATGTTCGACCCGGTGAAACTAGTTATTACCCTTGCGGCAACAGACTCAGAAAGCCATTTAGAAGTATTGTCAGAGCTTGCAGAAGTGCTCATGGACGAGGAAAAGGTAACCCGTTTAATCGAAGCAAATTCAAGCCAAGCGTTTTACGATGAGTTAACAAAAGAAGGATAATACTTTCACTAAAGAGGTGAAGAAATGGAAAATTATCTTTGTGTTGATATTGGTGGAACGAGTATCAAATATGCTAAATTTAATCAGGAAGGTAAGCGGGTGGGCGAGCTTAAGTCTTGTGTGACGCCTATAACTGACGGAGCGAATCAAATCATGCCTGCGCTTATTCGGATTGTCGAACAAGAAAAAACGGATGTAGCAGGCGTCTGTGTGGCCTCTGCGGGTGTTGTGGATTCTGTGAAAGGCCAAATTATTTATGCTGGATATACGATTCCCAAATACACTGGAACTGAAATAAAAGCAGAACTAGAGCACCGATTTAACCTTCCGTGCGCAGTGGGAAATGATGTAAATGCAGCCTGTCTTGGCGAGTTTTGGTTGGGTGGAGCACGGGGGCGTGGGAGCGTGCTCTGTTTGACAATTGGAACCGGAATCGGCGGAGCAATGTTACTAAATGACAAACTAATAAATGGATCGTCTTTTACAGCATGTGAAGTGGGCTATATGCACCTTTCGCAAGGCAGGTTTCAAGATGTGGCTTCAACAAAAGCATTAATTAAACAAGTAGCCACACGAAAAAATATGGATATAAATGCACTAAATGGTCATCAAATTATGGAATGGGCCTATAACAGAGATGCGGATGTACTGATCGAACTAGAGCAATGGATTGAGAATTTAGTGGAAGGTGTAGTAAACTTAATCTATATTTTCAACCCAGAAGTGATTGTGCTCGGTGGTGGATTAATGGAAGAAGAGTCGTTCTTCAAACCACGTCTAAAGGCGGCTATATCAGCCAAATTAATCTCACCGATGTTCGATACAGCAGATATTACTTTCGCAAAGCTGGGAAATGAAGCAGGGATGATTGGTGCGCTTTATCATTTCTTAAACCAGAAAGAGGCCGAAAAAGATGACGATTTTAAATGAAATCCAACAAAATTACAATCGATTACCGAATAAAGAAAAACAAATTGCGAAGTATATTTTAGAAAATAGTGATGAACTCAAGAATATTAATATTAAAGAGCTAGCTGAAGAAACCGGTACGTCCATTTCGACGATAACGAGGTTTTGCCGCCATGTGCGCTGTGATAGTTTTGTTGATTTGAAAATGCGGGTTAACACAGCAGCCACAATGGTTCCGTCGCTTGGTTACGATGATCTTTTTGAAGAAGTTTATTCATTTTACCATAAAGTGATTGATAACACGGTGAAGCTGATTGAGCCGGCCAAAATCCGCGAGGTTGTACATTATATTCAAGAAGCCAAACGTGTCTATATTTGCGGAGTAGGAAGTTCGGGTCTCACTGCTGTTGAAATGTCACAGCGCCTTATTCGGATGGGGTTAAACGTCATTAGCGTCAATGATCCGCATATGATGATTATTACCAGTTCGATTACTACAAAAGAGGATTTCGTTATCGGCATCTCCAATTCAGGGAACACCCCAGAGCTAGTCACAGCGCTAAAAATCGCTAAGAAAAATAAAAGTAAAGTAGCCACATTCACTAGCTTTGAAAATAGTGAAATGACGGAGATTAGTGATGTGACCATCCCGGTTTATAATACTTTATTCGTAAGCAAACACTATTTCGCCAATAGCCAGTTTTCGATTATGTATGTAATGGATATTATTTCCATGATGCTACTGCAAAACGAGTCTTACCGCGATAAAATGGAAAAAACTATCAATACCGTTACCGATGAATTTCATTAAGAAAATAGATAGAACTGTGGATTTTTAGCAGCTCTATCTATTTTTTTCACATTTAAACGACAGAATAAGCGTGTTTTTCTTTGGCATTTCTGCTAAAATAGTTTAAGAGACTTGCGGATAGCTACATAATATATTAAGAAACCCCAAGATGTTCCGGAAAGGAAGGACCCAGATGCCTTTTTCACGTTTATTTGGAAAAAAAGAGAAGAATCAAATGGATGATACAGATAATATAGTAGAAGAAGGAGTACAACGCGTACAAGAACTTCCTATGGATAAAATTTTCCCGAACCAATTTCAACCACGGACAGTATTTGATCAAGATAAGATTAATGAACTTGCTCGAACTATCCGGATTCACGGTGTTATTCAGCCGATTGTGGTTAGAGAAATGGAACCGGATTATTATGAAATCATTGCAGGCGAGCGTCGTTTTCGTGCTGTGCTTTCTTTAGAAATGGAAAAAATTCCAGCAATTATTCAGAATTTAGATGATGAAGAAGTAGCTGCGATTGCCTTAATCGAAAACTTGCAACGTGAGGAATTAACGCCAATTGAGGAAGCAAAAGCATATCGGAGTTTACTGGACATGCAAGAGGTCACTCAAGAAGCACTTGCGCAGCGTGTTGGGAAAAGCCAATCTGCTATCGCCAACAAAATGCGTCTTCTAAAACTACCAGAAACGGTTCAAGAAGCTGTACTTAACAAACAAATTTCTGAGCGCCATGCTCGTTCGTTGCTTGCGTTAGAAACAGAAGAACAACAAGTAGCCCTTTTAGCCGAAATTGTCGAAAACCACTGGAACGTCAAACAAACCGAAGCAAGAATTCAAGAAATTTTAGGTGTAAAGAAGCCAGTAGCTACTAAAAAACCAAAACCAAAACGCCAAGCTATTAGTCGTGACGTGCGAATCGCTATGAACACGATTAAACAATCGGTTACAATGGTCAAAGATAACGGAATGGACCTAGATTTCACCGAAGAAGAGACAGATGATTTCTATCAAATCACCATTCAAATTCCTAAAAAGAAATAAGAGGTGTAGCAGTGAGGTTTTTGAAGATAATTGGACATGCAGTTGGTGTCATCAGCTGTTTGATGGTACTTCCATCTTTCGTAATAGCGATTACAAGTGCACTTTTAAGCTTTAATCCATTATATATTACTTATTTTTTCACCAGCCCTTATGCCCGAGCGGTTGCCGTGGCAGAAGAGTCCGGTTGGGGAAGTGGATTTAACATTTTATTAGTTAATTACGGGGCATATCTCATCGCGTTTGGCTATACTTTCTTTGCGATAGTGAAGATTTATGGTTGGTACCAAATAGCGAAAGAAGTTAAAAAATAGTTATGAAACCTGCTTATTGAAGCGGGTTTTTTATTTTCAAAAAGAAAAACAACTCAATTTGAGTGGAATTGGTTTATTTTATAAAAATTAGAGAAAATAAGTGCAATTTTGAACAGAAAAAAGTACAATAGAATTAGGTAAAGTTGTAAAGGAGGGAGTGATTCACTCAACTCTGGGTGGTATCACGAAACGAATGGCAAAAATCATTTTTGTGAAAGACGAACAAAATGAGTTCCAAGCGTATGATTTCTTACAAAATTTAATTGTGGAAGAACCGCTAATGGCCACTTTAGTATTTCAAGGCCTGCTACAATTAGAAACAGCAGAAACGAGAAAACTTAGTACAGGGAAACAAATTCTCCCCGATGTACATTTAATCATCGGAAAAAGTCAAGCTTATTCCCTGCAAACCACTCGTGTAGAAACAACTGTAGACCAACCAATTCAAGAGATGAAAGCACATTTTAAAGATAAAAATTGTCGATTAATTTACTTCACTGCATTTAGTGGAGATGAAACCTATTATTGCTTCGTTAAAGGTTATTTTAAAGATAAAAACCCGTTCACGGATCACATGAGCTCATACCGTGAAGAAGTAAAACGTGTATTTTTACGCCGTATTGAAGCAGAAACAAGCATTGGTAATTCAGATTATCAATTTGAAACACTGAAAAATAAAGCCTTAGAAAATGAAGGCATTGCTCATTACTTAGATAGTTTTTCAGCAAGCCTTGGTAAATATATTTTCTCTAAACGAATGGAGAAGAAATGGTCGCAACTAGATTTAGCGTTGAAATCAGATTTATCTCCGGTCATTATTGGTCGTTTAGAAGCCGGAGATCCGGATTTAACTCTTAGAATGTATCAGAAGGTCTGCACAGTTCTAGGCGTGAAGACAACATTCTCTGTAGATTGAAGATAGAAAAGTAATCAGCTTAGGTTGGTTGCTTTTTTATTTTAAAATGTTTCACGTGAAACATTTCTAGTTTTCAAAACGTTATTTTCATCATTTTTAAGCTTTCAAAACACGAATTTCAATTTATTTTTACTTTTTGTAAGACTAAATGAAAATCTTTTGGTAGAATAGAAGATAAAAGAACCGGAAATCTCGGTACAAAATAAGGGTTGGTGAAAAAGATTGAGCAAAGTGATTGCACTAGCAAACCAAAAAGGTGGGGTTGGTAAGACGACATCATCTGTGAATTTAAGCTCGAGCCTAGCTTTTTTAGGTAAGAAAGTGTTACTAGTTGATATTGACCCACAAGGTAATGCATCAAGTGGGGTTGGTGTTAACAAAGGTGAAATTGAACATTGTATTTATGATGTACTAGTTGATGATGTAGCCATTCAAGATGTGTTGCAAAAGACAGACTTGGATAATTTAAATGTTATTCCAGCTACAATTCAACTTGCAGGTGCTGAAGTAGAGCTAGTTCCAGCTATCTCACGTGAAATTAGATTAAAAAAAGCAATCGACTCAATCCGTGATGATTATGATTATGTGATTATTGATTGTCCGCCATCACTCGGGCTTTTGACTTTAAACGCATTAACAGCAGCAGATTCTGTTTTGATTCCTGTTCAATGTGAATACTATGCGCTAGAAGGTTTAAGCCAGCTATTAAACACAATAAGAATCGTTCAAAAACATCTAAATGAAGATTTGCAAATTGAAGGTGTTTTACTAACAATGCTTGATGCGAGAACAAATCTAGGTATTCAAGTAATAGAAGAAGTGAAAAAATACTTCCAAAATAAAGTATTTAATACTATTATTCCACGTAATGTACGTCTAAGTGAAGCACCTAGTCATGGAAAACCGATTTTGTTATATGATGCAAAATCGAAAGGTGCAGAAGTTTATTTAGAATTAGCAAAGGAAGTGGTTGCACATGGCTAAGGGTCTAGGTAAAGGAATCAATGCACTATTTAATAATGTAGATACGAATGAAGAAACTGTACAAAATATCGCTATAAAAGATATTAAGCCAAATCCATATCAACCACGTAAAATCTTTGATACGAAAGCAATCAATGAACTACGTGACTCCATTAAAATTCACGGCGTTTTACAGCCAATAATTTTAAGAAATACAGATAAAGGATATGAAATTGTTGTTGGTGAACGTAGGTACCGCGCAGCAAAAGAGGCTAAACTAAAAGAAATCCCAGCAGTTGTACGTGATTTAACGGAAGAAGAAATGATGGAGCTTTCTGTCATTGAAAACTTACAACGTGAAGATTTATCTCCACTTGAAGAAGCGGAATCATATCAGTTCCTTATGAAAAAATTGGGCTTAACGCAAGCAAAATTAGCAGAACGCGTTGGGAAAAGTAGACCATATATCGCTAACTTTGTTCGTCTTTTGACATTACCTGAAGAAGTTCAAGTAATGTTACGTGATGGTTCATTGTCAGCCGGACATGGCCGAGTGTTACTAGGTTTGAAACTTAAGAAAAATATTATCCCAACAGCTAAAAAAGCTGTGGCGCAAGGGCTGACAGTACGGCAACTAGAAGATGTAGTTAATAACCTAAATGAAAATGTTTCACGTGAAACAATTAAACCAGCTAGAGTTCCTATTTTTATCCGTGAAAGCGAAAACCAATTACGTGATAAATTTGGAACAGCAGTTTCGATTAAACGTCGCGATAAAAAAGGTAAGATTGAAATTGAATTTTTATCTGATGATGATTTAGATCGCATTTTAGAGATTTTAGATATTCAGTTTGATGATGAATAGGTTGTGATGTTTATGGAAAAAAAGCATTTCGATTTAAATGATGTTGTAGAAATGAAAAAACCGCATCCTTGTGGTACCAATCGGTTTAAGATTATACGCATGGGGATGGATATTCGGATTAAGTGCGAAGGTTGTGGTCATAGTGTGATGATTCCCCGCCGCGAATTCGAACGAAAAGTGAAGAAGATTTTAGTTAAAGCTGAACAAGAATAAAAAAGGCCGCTTCTAAAAAAGAAGTGGCCTTTTTTATGATGTGAAAAACATCTTAGAGATAATATATAAGCCTTTTAGTTGAAGTTTGTCTATTCCTTCTTTAAAATATAAATAGTATCATTTAATAATTATTATAAATAAAAATGATATAAAATGGTTATGGAGGTATATACATATGACAGATAGAAAGAATTTAACGACGAATCAAGGTGTACCAGTTGGTGACAACCAAAATTCGATGACGGCGGGACGTAAAGGACCAACTTTGATAGAAGATTATGTGCTTATTGAGAAATTGGCGCATTTTGATAGAGAGCGAGTACCAGAAAGGGTTGTACATGCTCGTGGTGCTGGTGCGCACGGGAAATTTGTTACTAAAAAAAGCATGAAAAAATATACAATGGCTAAATTTTTGCAAGAAGAAGGAACGGAAACAGAGGTTTTTGCTCGTTTTTCAACAGTAATTCATGGACAACATTCTCCAGAAACCTTACGTGATCCACGCGGTTTCTCCGTTAAGTTTTATACAGAAGAAGGGAATTATGATTTTGTCGGAAATAATTTGCCGGTATTCTTCATTCGTGATGCGATTAAGTTTCCGGATGTTATTCATTCCTTGAAGCCTGATCCACGTACAAATATTCAAGATGGCAACCGTTACTGGGATTTCTTTAGCCTTACACCGGAAGCTACGACGATGATCACATACTTATTCAGTGATGAAGGGACGCCGGCTTCTTACCGCGAAATACGTGGCTCTAGTGTTCATGCGTTCAAATGGATTAACGAAGAAGGCAAAACAGTCTATGTAAAACTGCGCTGGATTCCAAAAGCGGGAATCGTGAATCTTTCGACGGAGCAAGCTTCTCAAATCCAAGCAAAAGAATTTAACCATGCAAGTCGTGATTTGTATGAAGCAATCGAAAATGGAGATTATCCAGAATGGGATTTATATGTGCAAGTGTTGGATCCGAAAGACTTGGATAACTTTGATTTTAATCCATTGGATGCAACAAAAGACTGGTTTGAAGATGTATTCCCATATGAACACGTAGGGACAATGACGCTAGACCGCAACCCAGATAATATTTTTGCAGAAACAGAATCCGTTGGGTTTAACCCTGGTGTACTTGTACGCGGAATGCTACCTTCTGAGGATCGTTTGTTGCAAGGCCGTCTATTCTCTTATTCAGATACGCAAAGACATCGCGTGGGGCCAAACTACTTACAACTCCCAATTAACAGCCCGAAAGCGCCTGTCGCGAACAACCAACGTGATGGTCATATGCCTTTTAAACAACAAACGAGCTCTATTAATTATGAACCAAATAGCTATGATACGGAACCGAAAGAAAACCCAGCATTTATCGAACCGGAGCAGGAAATCCGTGGTGATGTGGCTGGTCGTCTGATTGCTGAAAAGCCAAATAACTTTGGTCATGCAAAAGAAGTATGGGATCGCTATTCAGATGCAGAACGTGCTGCACTCGTGAAAAACATTGTCGATGATTGGTCTGCAGTGCGTGAAGATATTAAAATCCGAAACTTACGTAATTTCTATCAAGTAGATCCAGAATTCGCTAGTCGGGTTGCTGCGGGAACTGGTGTTAACCTTGAAGAGCATGTGGCAGATTTAAAATAAGTGAAATGAAAACGGAAATCCTCTTTAGGGTTTTCGTTTTTTGGTGGGTGGCTTTTTGTTTGAAAAACCTTTATAATATACGTTAGTGAAAAAATGTCTATTTGACAGGCATTTTCAAAATGAAGTTAATGAAAAGGAGTTTATATATAATGGCACTTACAGCTGGTATTGTCGGGCTTCCTAATGTTGGGAAATCGACACTTTTTAATGCAATCACAAAAGCAGGAGCAGAGGCTGCGAATTATCCGTTTGCGACGATTGACCCTAATGTAGGAATTGTTGAAGTTCCTGACCACAGATTAAACAAACTAACGGAACTTGTAAAACCGAAAAAAACCGTTCCAACAACTTTTGAATTTACAGATATCGCCGGAATTGTAAAAGGTGCTAGTAAAGGGGAAGGACTTGGAAACAAATTCTTATCCCATATTCGTCAAGTAGATGCGATTTGCCATGTAACTCGTTGTTTTGACGATGAAAACATCACTCACGTAGAAGGCCGAGTAGACCCACTAGACGATATTTCAACAATTAACTTAGAACTTATCTTAGCGGATTTAGAAACAGTAGAGAAGCGTATTGGACGCGTTGAGAAGCTGTCTAAACAAAAAGATAAAGATGCTGTGGCTGAATATAACGTTTTAGTTAAACTACGTGAAGCATTCGAAAATGACAAACCAGCTCGTGCGATTGAATTTAACGAAGAAGAAGAGAAAATCGTTCGCAACCTTTTTTTACTTACAAGAAAACCAGTTTTATACGTTGCAAATGTAAGTGAAGAAGATGTTTCTAGTCCGGACGATAACAAATATGTACAGCAAGTACGCGAATTCGCTGCGAGTGAGAACTCCGAAGTTATCGTTGTTTGTGCTCGTGCCGAAGAAGAAATCGCTGAACTTGAAGACGAAGATAAGCTAGAGTTTTTAGAAGCGCTTGGAATTGAAGAATCTGGTTTAGACCAATTGATTCGTTCTGCGTATACATTGCTTGGCTTAGCAACTTACTTCACAGCAGGCGTTCAAGAAGTTCGCGCTTGGACATTCATCAAAGGTATGAAAGCTCCACAATGTGCGGGCATTATCCATACAGACTTCGAACGTGGATTCATTCGTGCCGAAGTTGTCGCATACGATGCTTTACTTGAATACGGCTCAGAGCAAGCTGCCAAAGAAGCGGGTAAAGTACGCTTGGAAGGTAAAGAATACGAAATGAAAGATGGAGATGTTGTTCATTTCCGTTTTAACGTTTAATATGTTTCACGTGAAACAATCTTTTGACAAGTAAATGTGTCGAAAGATTGTTTTTTTGTGGAATTTAGTCACAAATTCTACAAAGTCTATAAATACAAGGGTGCTATAATAAAAGTGTGTTAAATAAATGAACTTTTAGGAGTGTAAATGATGACTAATAGTTTCCTTGATGAAGTAGATAAACTAATGATGGAAAGTGAAGCAACCTTTCATTCTAATGGAACTAGAACAATGAATTTAATTCCGATTTACCAAGAGGTCTTAGGAAATGTTTTTCCTGACTCATATAAACTTTTTTTAGAAAAGTTTGGAACGTTAACTTTTAATGGTGAATCTTTTTACGGCATATCTAACAGGGGATTAAGTGCTACGTCTATCCCCGATGTTAGGTATGCAACAGAACAGGCACGGGCGCTTCAAGATATAAATAACGAGCTTATTATGATAAAAAATTCTGGATATGGTTCGATTTTCTCTATTGATACTTCAATAGTTGGAAGTGCTGGTGAAGCTGTGATAGTTGAGACACCATTAACATTTAAAAACAATGCCGAAAAGAAAATTGTTGCAGATAACTTTGCTGAATTTTTATGGACAGAAATGAGCCAATCTTTAGTATAACCAAATAATTTTTATTTAAAGTAAATTGTCAAGTAAGATTCTACTAATTCAAGCTTCTTTGCGTTGATTAGTTCACAAAATATACAATTTGCAACAACATTAAGAATGCTATAATTAGTTGAAAATCTTAATATAGGAGTGTTTTGTTTGGCACAGTTACTTTTAATAGCATTATTTATTGTCCTTATTGTATTAATGCCTAAAAACAACAAGGAAGAAAGAAAAGCAGCCCATTTATTAATTGATAAATACGATATTCAAGTGGAAAAGAAAAACAATCCAATTCGCCAAATGGCTTTGTTAGAAAAAGCGTTGGGTATTTCTACTTATAATGGTACTCGTAAGAAAATCTTGATATTCGTTGGCGCTTTCTTTTCAATAGCAGTCATTTTAGGTTATTTAGTTTACTTTTTCGCAGTAAGAGGGAATATGCCAGTTACAATCATATTAGGCATTATAATCATGCTGTATTTAATCGCTGGTACAGTAATAATGTTTGTTATGAGTATTCGTCAAGCATCTTCATTACGTACGGATGCATGGGCTAAAATCTTGCACACAATTGATCCTCAGTTCCCAATTGAATTCTTAAACGAGAAGAAATGGCAAAAAGCCTTCCTTGCTCAAATGGAAAGCATGAGCGAACAATTAGCATAAAACAATAAGCATTAGGCTCCCAGGAGTTTGTTGCTTATCTTGATGAGCGTAAAAATTTACTTTGGGTTTTATACTCGGAAACTTCCAATCCATTTGTAAATATTATGGAAGAGTGCGAAGGTATCGTAGTTGCGGAATCAAGCGCTAATTTTAAAATAAGGTTGGATGTAAACAAGCCAACTAGCTTAAGTTTAAAATAAAACAGGAAACTTCTTTAAGCCACCGTTTTCGCAAAATGGCTTTCAAAAGTTTCCTGTTTTTTAGTTAGCTATTTTTTCTAGTTACTCCTTTTATACAAGTAAGTGCAATTAAAAGAAGCACTGTGCAAAACGCTGGAAATACAAGCAGTGATCCTGAGTGTAGGATGCTAATTAAAAACGTACAAATACTGACAATGACATAGTATCCTAAGCTTAAAAAGGCACCAGCCGTACCTGCAACTTCTTGAAATTTCACTAGCGCTAAGCTCAAACAGTTTGGTAATGCCATGCCGATTCCTACCAAGATAATAGAAACGAAAAGGATATACGCTATCACTTGGATTATTAAGGGGAATGCAGAAACTATGCTAAGAGATAGAGTTCCGCCAAGTGCTAACAAAATTCCTTCTGTAATTATCTTTTGGGGAGAGTGCTGTTTTAGGCGCCGGTTGGAAAGCCACGCACCTAATATAGTTGCCGCCGCGACAGCACATCCCATAAAGCCATACTGACTCTGGCTGAAATGGAACTTTTCGATAAATATAGTTGGGGCTTCGGAATAGTAACTAAACAAAATGCCGTTAAAAATACCAATTAATACACCAAAAGCAACAGTATAGCGGTCGCACACCATTTTTTTACCAATTCCTACCATTTTCTGCGCACTGAAAGAATGAGATGTAACAATAATGGTTTCGGGTAGTCGTTTCAAACTCCAGAATAGCAGCCCCATTCCCATGATTACTAGAATTAAAAATACTACACGAAAGCCGTAATACTGTCCGACAAAACCACCAACTAATGGGCCTATTGCTGGCGAAAAGGCTAAGACAGCTGATATTTTTGCAAATAAATGATGGCGATTCGTACCGTGATAGTTGTCGCGTAAAATGGTTTGCGTAGTAACCGAGCCCGTGCTAGCGCCAAATGCTTGAATAAACCGCCCGATAAAAAGGACAGTAATACTACTAGACATAAGGCAAACCAAACAACCTATAATGTAAATAAATATCCCAAAGTTCATTGCTTTTCGTCGACCTAAAAAATCGGAACAAACGCCCCAAAAGAAGACGCCAACTGCAAAAGCAAGAAAGTAGATGCTTAAAGTCATTTGAGCTAAATTTAATGAGACGCCGTAGCTCGTAGCAATCTCAGTTAAAGAAGGCGTATAAATAGTTTCGCTAATTTGTGGAAACCCCACAAGGCAAACAAGTAATGCCAAATTGATTTTCTTTGTTTCGATGTTTTTTTCCATAAAATTCTCTCCTGAATAAGTTATTTATCTGGGAAAAAAACATCCTTCAAAGGGAAATGGTGGGACCATGATTTTAATGCGCTCGTAAAAATTCATGCAGTCACCCCTTTCTATTTTAAACGGAAGAGGTTCCGTTTTTTCGTTAAAGTTTATTGTAGTATATATGGGCGGAAAGATAAAGGGGGCGGTGGATGATTGAATAAATATACTAAAGAACTATAATTTAGCCATTTGTGATAAGAATTAAGTTATTCACTACCTTTTTGGTTATGATAAAAAATCCCAGCTACTAAACCAGCAGCTGGGATTTTTTTTATTCAAATAAGAAATCTAAAATCTTATCACCAATTTTTTTCTTCTCCCCTTGATAAGGGAAGCAGTGCATATGCATCGCGGGATTGAAATTAAGCTCGATGATAGCATGCTTATCACGGTCGATTGTTTCACGTGGAACAATTATGTCTACGCCACAAATTTTGGCGTCAAGTACTTGTGTCGCGCGAATAGCTATCTCTTTGAAGTAGTCATCCATTTCTTCGGTATAGTCAATGCTGTCGCCACCTGTGCTGACGTTGGAGTTTTCGCGAAGGTAGATGATTTCTTCTGCCTTAGGAATGCTGTCCCAAGAAAGATTTTGCATGGAAAGCATTAGCGTTTCTTCTGGACCAGTACGAATTTTTTCAAGTGGTTTCAAATGGTCTGTTCCGCGCAAAGGATCAGTGTTCTTTTCTTCAACCAGCTCGCGCACTGTATGGATTCCGTCGCCGGTTACGTTAGCGGGGACACGTTTCAGTACAGCTTCAACTTTGTCGTTAATAACTAAGAAGCGGAACTCGTCGCCAGGAATGAACTCTTCAATAATGACGGAGCTATCATAGCTAAATGCAATATTTAAAGCTTCTTGGTAATCTTCTAGCGAGAATTTGTTTTTGAAAATACTGATACCCCACCCGTAGTTGGTGGATTTTGGTTTAACAACGATTTGTTTATCCTCAAATAGAGAGAAAGCTTCTAGTGCAAGAGCTTGGTCGCTAAAACTGTCACCAAATGGAACACGAATATCATGTTCTGCAAGTACAAGTTTAGTAACTACTTTATTTTCCATCATTAAAACGGAAACGTAGTTGTCTTTGGATGTTTTGCTTGCTTGTTTTACATACTCCACATGGTCGCCTTTTTGGAAGCGAAGGAAGTTTTCGGCCCGGTCTAATACGTCGACTTTGATACCGCGCGCGATGGCGTCTTTCCAGATGATTTGGGTGGAAAGCTCCATGTCTTCTGCACCAATCAATTTATAGGCTAGAGCTTCGGTTTCTTCCATGTAAGTTTTGGCTTGGTTTAAATGAAAGTCAACGTAGCCTTCTTTTGTTACTTGTTGCATCACTTGTGCAGCAATCGTTTTTTCAGGGTGTAGTAGACGATCTTTTTGTTTTTCGATGATTGCTTGGAGCTTGGTGTCTTCTGGTTGCAAGTTTTGGATGAAGTCGCTCATCTTATTGAGCTCTATAAGTCCGGCTTCTACGACAGATATTTCTTCATTATCACAATTTTTCAGGGCAGGTTGCGCGAGACCATTAAGCGCGATATTATTTTCGTTTTCATCAGCTAATTGTTGGTTGTTGGAGCATAATTCGCGATCTTCTGAAAGCAAACCTTTAATTAAAAATAGGTGAATAAAAGCAAGCTCATCTTTTGAAATGCCATTCGGCTCTAATGGATTTAAATCAATAGAGCGAATTTCTAAATATTCCACGCCGTGCTCCGCTAAACTTTCCAATGTTTGATCGGTATGCGCGTTTTTCAAACGAATCGGATTGTAAAATTCGCGCATGCTCTCGATTTTGCCAGCTTCAATATAGTTAGAGATGCTAGAAATATAAGCGTCGAATGAATTATAATCTACGTAAAGAGATTCTTTGTTTTTATAGCCAGCATTACTATTTCGAAGAGAAATCCCATTTTGAAGCGCGCTACTACCATCCGGAAGGGATTCTTCGTGCTTCGTTTTCGTGAAATCAGCAAGGTAAACCGGGCTTGCACCAGTTAAATAAATAAGCAACCAGCGATTTTTCATAAAGTATTTTGCGACTTTTAAATAGAGACGATTTTTAAAATCTTGCTTCGATTCTTCTGGAAGGCTAATTTTATCATAAAGCCCATCAATTAAAGCTTCTGGGAATGAAAAATTATAATGAATACCAGATAATAATTGGATTTTTTTACCGTAGCCTTTTGCTAAATGCTCGCGGTATTTTCTATCCGGGCTATCGGGCGTTTTGTATTCAGCAATTGGAATATCTTCTTCTGCTGGTAAAATGGGTGGGTTGCTAGATGGCCAAAGTAGTTCGTTTTCTGAGCGCAACGAAACGATATTATGAAGATTTTCAAGCCATTCATATACCGAGTCAATCGAGTCTGTTACCGGGGTAATCATTTCAATTTGACTTTCCGAAAAATCGGTTTTGATATATGGATTATCTTCTTTTGGGCCGAAAATGGCTGGATGTGGCGTAAGAGCCAATTTTCCATCAGAAGTTACGCGAATATTTTCTTTTTCTAAACCAAAATGTCCAGAAAACAAATGCTTCCGGAGGGTTGGGTTTTCTTTAAAAGAATCGAGCATTGTCGTATCAAGTTTTATCATGTTTTCACCTCAGGGGTTTTAAATAAGTTCATATAGGGATATTTTACCGCAATATGTGAAATTAGTATAATGATTGGTTTGCAACTTTTATTCAAGAATTGGTAGAAAATTTTTAAAAATGTAGAAAAAATATGGTGGAGCTTATATAATGAGTGAAAGAGGTGGAATAATGAAAATTCGGAACTTAACTAAAAAGATGGATGATAATTTGGTTTTGAAGGATGTTTCATTTGATTTAAAAGCAGGAGAAGTAACGGCATTAATTGGTCGAAATGGTGTGGGAAAGACGACACTTTTTTCGACGATGACGGGAATTTATTTGCCGGATGAGGGCGATGTTTTCTTAGATGAAAAGAGTATTTTTAAACACCCAGAAGTGAAGCAACAGCTATTTTTCTTGGAAGATAATATGAACCATTTTAATACATATAGTGTGCAAACAGTCGTTAAGATTTATCGGCAAATTTATCCGACTTTTGATGAGGCTTTTTTTAGTGAATTAATGCAGCAATTTGAACTACCGATGAAGGCTAAGTTAATGTCTTTTTCAAAAGGACGAAAAGCGCTATTTTTTATTATTTTAGCTTTTTCGATTAATGTTCGATTTTTGCTACTGGATGAGCCAATGGACGGATTAGATATCATTATCAAAAAGCAGATTTTAGCGATAATAAAAGATACAGTGAAAAAGCGCGGAACAAGTGTTGTGATTGCATCTCATCGTTTGGAAGAACTTGAGGCGATTGCGGACCGAATAATTGTGTTAAAGGGCGCGAGTGTGGAATTTGATTATTATTTAGAAGACATGCGGACGGACGCAGTGAAAATACAAGTGGCATTCAAAACGAAGAAAATACCTGATTTTGTGAAAAATAACGCGCAATTGTTGTATCGTAATGGGCGGATTTATACGCTTCTAGTGACTGAAAATGCTAGCAGTTTTCTTGCTGAATTACGTTTAGAAGAGCCAGTTTTACTAGAAGAGATGTCGATTTCGATAGAAGACATTTTCACGGTGCATTTAGCGAATGATAAGATAGATTATTATGAGATCTAAAACAGGCAGGAGGGATGAGGCTAATTATGTTTAGTCGAGGGTTATGGTACCGAGAATGGCGTAATATGAGATGGATGCTTTTGGGTGTTATGATATTATTTTTCTTAGGAATTACTTTGGGGCTAATGTCAGATGCAGATAGATGGAACAGTCAAAAAGAGTACTATGAATCAAGTGAGTTTTTAAAGCAGCAGAAAGAAAGTCCTGAATTCAAAACTTCTGATGAAGAAATACAAGCGAGTTTGACAGTGGCTTATTTGGCGATTCCGATGTATACAAATTTTGTTCAAGATGAGTTTGTCGATTACATGCCGTTTATGTTCTATTTTCAAGTGGAAATGTTTTTTACTTTAATCAAGGTGAGTGTTTTTATTTTAGGGGTTTTGGCAGTTATTTTCGAACGTTACACAAGAGCGAATCGCTTTACGGCTTCATTACCATATAAGCGGACGCATATTGTTGGGGTTAAAATGGTGATGGGAATAGCGACGATTACACTGAGCTACCTTGTTTCAATGGGAATCGGTTTGGTGTACTTCATGTCGCACGTTCCAAAAGAATATATTCAGCTAGATGCACCGAAATTTTGGGTAGATATTATTGGTGGATTATTTACATATATTCTTATATTTTTAGTGGCTATTTTAATTGGTTTATTGATAGGTTCACCAATTGCTGCAGCTTTTGTGGCATTTGGGGTGATGTTATTACCGAGTGTTTTAAATCCTACTTTAGATAATATATATAACTTTATTTGGCCGCATGGTGGGGATAAAGGTATGTCTAATCTTTTACAATTTGAGGATTATGTTAATATATTTACTCCGTTTTCGTTTGAGTCCGCATCGATTGGGGCTGTGATTTTCAGTATAATATTAAGCATGCTTATGGTTTTGGTTATTTTAATTTTATATAAGAAACAACATATTGAGCGCAGTGGTTATTTATTTGCTTTTTCTTGGGTTAAATGGCCGTTTTTAGTCTTGTTTTCGGTGTTTGTTGGGATGGTTGTTGCCAATATGGCAGTGGCGGATACAGAGCTTGGTCTCATCGGCTATTTGTCTTGGGGAATAGGTGCAACGATTGGTAGTTTTATTTTAGCACTCTACATTTTAAACAAGATGCGTGGGCTTTTCCAATTGTCTAAAACGAATTAAAAAAATAGCTTTTTTATAGTAGGCAAGTCCGGTATAATAGAGGATAGAATGAGCGAGGGAGGATTTAGCATTGACGACAGAAACAGAAACGATTAAACCGCAATTAGCTGAATTGAAAGCTAATTTAACGAAGCGGAACTTGCAATATGTGATGGAAGTAGAAAAACATTTGCGAGAAACTCATTACGGCGCCGAACAACAAGAGATTATTGTTTATGAAATGAGTGAAAAGATTTTAGCCGAACAGAAAAAAGGCATAACAGCGAGAAAATTATTTAATTTAACACCAACAGAATATGTTGTTTCTTTAGATGTGAAAGCTGCTACAGTGGAGCAAAACACGGACAAATGGTGGTTAGTACTTGACGGCGGACTCCTTGTACTGGGAGCAATGATGCTGATTTCCGGAATTAGTGCTTATTTCCAAAAAAATGCGCAGACTTTGGGAATTATCGTATTATTAATCACGGCAGTTGTCGGTGGTTTCGCAATGCTTATCTTACGTAAATACGCATCTAACATGCGTGCGGGGCAAAAAGGTGGAACGATAAAATACTTACTAGTAGCAGTCGGAGTTATTGCCGTATGGATGTTTGTAATGACGATTGTACAAGTAACTATTCCTCCAAATATCAATGTAGCGTTAAGTCCGATTGTTAACACAGTTGGTGGTGCAATTATTATTGCCCTACGTTTCTATGTGAAGAAAAAGAAAAATATTCCATCCTTATAAGAAGATGGACACGGACAGGTGACCTAGATTGCATAATGCGAGTTGGTCGCCTGTTTTTATTTCCCGGGAAATACTGATACAGATGAGGTGAATAAACTTATGTTTTCGTATGAAGTGATTAGACAGTTTACAGAGACAGAGCATCATTTATACCGTTACATAATGGACAATCGGGACAAAGTTATGTTTATGAGAGTGCGTGAACTTTCAGAAGTGACGCATGTTTCGCCAGCTTCGATTGTTCGATTTACAAGAAAATTAGGTTGTGAAGGCTTTTCGGAATTTAAAGTAAAGCTAAAGCAAGAAGCGACACGCGAGGTAAAGAAAAAAACAGCGGATACAGTGGAAGTTTTAGAGGAATTCTTTGAACGAACAATGAACCGTGATTATGATCATGTGTTAGATGCGGCGGCGGAAATTATCAATGAAGCTGATTTAGTCGTATTTTTCGGAATTGGAACTTCAGGGATTTTGGCAGAGTATGGCAGTCGTTTTTTCTCCAATATGAAGAAGCGGACTTTTTATATTAAAGATCCATTTTATCCTAACCCGGGAGAACAATTTAAAAATAAAGCAGTGATGATTATACTATCTGTGTCTGGTGAGACGGATCAGGTGCTTGAACAGGCACAAAATATGCAGCAATATGGGAGTCGGATTATAAGTATTACTAATACAAGCCACAACACGCTTGCCGATTTATCTGATGTGAATATTCCGTACTATGTAACGCAAGAAATGGTTGATAAGACGAATATTACGACACAAATTCCTGTCCTTTTCTTACTGGAAGCAATGGCGAAGAAAAATTATAATCAAGAGCAAATAGACGAATAGAAAAGCGTGTAGGTTTCAGAGCCTACACGCTTTTCTTTAGCTTATTTTTTTGTATACATGCACGAACTCAGTGACAACTTCTCTTAATGTTTCTGTTGTGATCAGTAAGTCTTCTGCATGAATTAGCAGTAACTGAATTTCCACTTTTTCACCGGAAGCTTCTTTTTGGATTAGTTTATGGTGCTCGTGGTGTCCGTTTGCGAGTGTTTCGCTACCTTCTTGTAGTTTTGCTTCTGCTTCCTCGAAATTGCCTTCACGAGCCGCACGAAGCCCTTCTAAGTAACTGCTTCTCGCAGAACCAACTTGGCTAATCATGCCAAAGATTACTGTTTCCATTTCATTCATGTCTATTTTCCTCCTGTAAAAAGTGATACACTGCGCCGAGTAGGCCAGCTTGGTTTTTATGTGTTGCTGTTTCGATAATCGTGTCACGCAGCCCAAAGCTTTCCATATGATGCTTTAGCTCCGCGATAAAAGTAGGGCGACTTGTAATCCCGCCACCGATAAAAATATGCGTTGGATCGAACAGGTAAATTAAATTATAAAGTCCTGTACAAATCCCAGTATAAAACTCGTTAATAAGACGTTCTGACACGGCATCATGCGCGTCATAATTAGCAAAAATTTCTTCGCCAGTAATCTCTTCCAAAGGACGCCCGGTAAGTTCCGAGTATTGCCTACGAAGAACGAGCATTGTGGTTGTCTCATTTAGCGTATATTTGCCAGGACGGAAAGCCCCCGGACGTTCGCTAAACATATAACCAAACTCGCCAGCTCGGAATCGACCACCACGAACTAATGCGCCATTAGAAAAAATCCCGCCACCAATCCCTGTCCCGATTGTTAGACAAAGAAAATCATCCAAATCTTGTCCTTTACCAAGCCACTTTTCAGCGAGTAGGGCACAATTGGCATCATTTTCAATGGCAACAGGAAGGTTGGTTTCTGCTTCAAGCCATTCTTTCAAATTAAAGTTATCAAATCTACGGATAGCGCCGCCCATTGTGATAAGCCCGGTTTTTGGGTTTACATAGCCGGGTGCGCTGACAGCAATCCCTGTCACATCTGTATTTTCAGCAAGAAACAATGTCATTTCTGCTAAAATTTGGTCACCGTCGCTACCGCTGATTTCGGCTGATTTTGTTAAAATAATTTCACCATGCGGCAAAACGACCCCCATTTTAAGGGCCGTTCCACCAATATCAAATGCTGCAATTTTCATTTTGTCACATCCTATTGTTCCGTTGAGGCTGTTGCATTTTTGTCCATTGCAGCATCACTCGCGGCAATTTTGTTAGATACAAGTACGAATGGTAGATAAATGACTGTTGCGACGGCAAGACAGAGCAAGCCGACCAGAAGCGCGAGCCAGTTTCCTCCTGTACCAAGGAATGGAATCAGTGGTCCTGGAGTTGTCCAAGGCACTTGATAGGCGACAGGTGGAATAAGTTTTGTTGAGATAAAGAAGTAACCAATTAATGTATTGATTGCTGGTGTAATGATGAAAGGAATAACCATAATTGGGTTTAATACGATTGGTAAACCGAAAATTACAGGTTCGTTGATGTTGAAAATTCCTGGTGCAAGTGATAGTTTCGCGATATCACGATAGTCTGCACGACGAGAAGCGATAAAGATAGCAATCAGTAACCCTAAAGTCATACCAGATCCACCGTAGTTTGCGAATCCGTCATTTAAACCAGCCCATGTTGCTGGGTAAGGAGCTCCCCAAGCAGAACCGTGTTGTGCTACGTAAGATAAGTTGTCTAAGTTTGGCTCAGTGAAGATGGTGTCACGAATAGCCGCAACTGTGTTAGGTCCGTGAATACCAAGAACCCAAAGTAAGTTAGAAACAAGCCCGATGATAATTACAGAGAATACGTTAGTTCCCATGTCTTTAAGTGGCGCTTGAATAACTGTGTAAACAAGGTCGTTTAAACCTTCTGGAGCGATTAAAGTGATTAAGTAGTTAATAACAGAGAAAAGAATCGTGATGATGATAACTGGAATTAATACTTTGAAAGAACGAGAAACTGCTGGTGGTACTTGGTCAGGCATCTTGATCATTAAACGAGGGGATCTAGCTAGGCGGCTAAATACTTCCCCGGTAATAATTGCTACGATAATAGCAACGAAAAGCCCTTGTGCGCCTAAGAATTTGATTGTCATGTAAGATGCGTTGTCCACTACTGTGTAAGGTGTATAAACGATAAAGAATGCACCTATCGAGGTAAGTCCACAGAGCAAATCATCCTGTTTAAAGAAGATGGCGAGGTTCCGTGCGACTAAGAATACAATCAGAATCGCCATAATATTGGTCGAGCCTTGCATTACCGGCGAAAATACAGCCTGTGCATCTGCTAAATTAGGGAAGATTTTCCCTAGGAATAAGATTTTTGCAATAAAGCCGTCCGGTGATAATACTGCGAAGTTAATCAAAGTGATAATTGAACCAGCCATAATTAATGGGAAAACTAAAATAAATGCATCACGAATTGCTGCAATATGGCGCTGCGAGTTCAATTTATTCGCAACTGGTACTAAAACACGTTCCATGCCGTGTTCAAATTTTGACATTATACTCATTTTAAAACCTCCCTATTTTAAATGAAACTCCCTTAACCAATCTCTGCGAAAGCTTTTTCAAGAACGGCTTTCCCATTTAACATACCATAGTCTTTCATATCAATAACAATAACAGGAATACGACCCTGTACAAGTTCATCTACTTGCGGTTTTTGGTAGCGGACTTGAGGTCCAAGCATCACGATATCCATTTTGTCCACAACGCTACTAGCTTCTGATACTGGTAATGCTTCAATTTCAATTTCTTCCCCAATAGAGGTTGCGTGCGCTTTCATTTTAGTAACGAGTAAGCTTGTCGACATTCCGGCCGCACATACAAGTAATATTTTTTTCATTAAAATTTCCCTCCCAAAATGGTTGAAGCAGAGAGAACAAGGCTTATTTGCCCTGTTCTTCTACTAAATTAGCTCCGTTTGCTTCGATGGTCTTTTTATACCAGTAAAAACTATCTTTTTTATAGCGTTTTAATTCTTTTTCATCGTTTTCGTCGCGGTCCACATATACGAAACCGTAACGTTTTTGGTAGCCGTTTAGCCAGCTTAGTAAATCTGTGAAGCTCCAAGTGCAGTAACCAAGCATTTCTACACCATCCGTGATTGCTTCTTGGATTGCTAGAGCATGTGCGCGAATGTATTCAATTCGGTAGTCATCATGGATTTTGTGGTCTTCCGTCAAGCTGTCATACTCACCAAGACCATTTTCTGTAATCATGATTGGTAATTTATAGCGGTTAGTGATTCTACGTAAGCCAATGCGCAAGCCAGTTGGATCAATATCCCAGTCCCAATTCGTTTTCTCTAAGTAAGGGTTGTTGGTGTTTTTGTATAACCCCGGTACACCAGTTTCCTCGGAAGTGCCTTTTTCGCCAGTTGTGTTCATTTTCCCAGAACCAACGCCGTCTTTCCCATTAAATGCATGAGTCATTGAGCGGTAATAGTTAACTCCCATGAAATCAGGTTTTCCTTTTTTCAGAAGCTCCGTATCGCCTGGTAAGATTTCCGGTGCAAGACCGTGCTCTTCCAGCCAGTTCCAAGTAGCAGTCGGATATTCACCCCATGTGTAAACATCCATCCAGAAATGGGCATTGAATTCTTCGGAGTTTTCAGAAGCTAACACGTTTGCTGGGTTGGCATCGATGGAGTAACTTGGTCCGTAAGCGAAACTTGGTCCAATTTTTCCAGATGTACCTAGTTCACGGAATTTAGCAATTGCAGAAGCATTCGCCAAGTTCGCATTGTGATTTGCCGCAAACATACGCTTGTCGTCAGAAACGCCAGGTGGGTGATACGCCAATTTGTAACCGTGTGAGATAAATACGTTTTGTTCATTAAGTGTTACCCAGTATTTAACTCTTCCGTTAAAGCGTTCGAATAGAAGGGCAGCGTAGTTAGTGAAATCTTCTACAACTTTGCGCGACTCCCATCCACCGTATTCGTCTTGAAGCCCTTGCGGAATATCCCAGTGATAAAGCGTAACGACTGGCTCAATTCCATAAGAAAGAAGTTCATCAATCAAATTATCATAGAATTTAAGTCCTGCTTCGTTAACTTCCCCGTTACCATGCGGGATAACGCGACTCCATGCGACAGAGAAACGATATGCTTTTAAGCCCTGTTCAGCCATTAGCGCGACATCTTCTTTATAACGATGGTAATTGTCCACCGCTACATCTCCGTTTGTTTCTTTGAATGTTGTTCCAGGAATACGAACAAATTCATCCCATACAGATGGTCCTTTGCCATCTTCATCCCAGGCACCTTCTACTTGGTACGCTGCAGAAGCTGATCCCCATAGAAAATCTTTTGGGAAAGGTTTCAACTTATTATGTTCCATTATGGCACCTCCAAAAATTATGTGCGATTAGTCTGTTTTAGTTTTGCTTGCCTTATTAATGTAAACGGTTTCGACTAATTGGTAAATAGATTTTGGTGCTTTGGGTTCGTGTTTCATATCAATGGTAAAAGTTTCTGAGTTGAAACGCTGTGTTTCGTGCATGTGATTGGAAGAGCAATTGACATTTGGGACAGCATCCCTTATTCTATATGTATTAATGAAAAGAGGTGAGATGACATGTTTCTTTTGAATGCACGAACTAGTATAGCTAAATTTTTGTATATTGTCCGTGCAATTTTTTCCGGTATTGCAGTTACATTGGTGAAGTCTGCCCAAAAAACTGTATAGCTAGAAAAAATGAGAGAAGCATGGAGTCACGCAATCGGTTTGTATAGTGCTAAATTAGTATTATACTTATAATTGGCGTCGGGCGCTTGTCTGACGCTTTTTTGTTGTCTAAAAATGTTTCACGTGAAACACTTTGCCATGCTTCCTTGGATAAATGGAGGATAAAATGACAATAGTAGCAATGAATGATGTAGTTAAAAGTTTTACCGGAGATATTATTTTAGAGAAAGTATCGCTTCAGTTACAAGAAGGTGAGCGCGTCGGTTTAATCGGGCGAAATGGTGAAGGGAAAAGTACTATTTTGAAGATTTTAAAAGGAACTGAGGGCGTTGATAGCGGGGTTGTAACGAGCAAAAAGGGTGCTAAAATTGGACTTTTGGAGCAATTATCTACGGTGGATCCTAATATAATAGTAGAAGAATATTTGCGGACGAGTTTTGGCGAGTTAGAGGAGTTAGAAAAAGAATTACGAGCATTAGAAGGAGAAATGGCAACAAATTCAAGCGAAAAATTAATGAACCGCTACGGAGATAAAATGGCTTTATTTGGCGAGCTTGGCGGCTATGAGATGGATGCCAATTTGAATAAAGTAGTGAATGGGCTTGGTATTGGATTGTTACTTTCGCAACGATGGGGGGACTTGAGCGGTGGCGAGAAGACTAAGGCTGCATTAGCGCATTTATTATTACAGAAAACAGATTTATTACTCTTAGATGAACCTACGAACCACTTAGATTTGATGGCGGTAGAATGGTTGACCTCATTTTTACAACATTATTCAGGAACCGTATTAGTTGTATCTCATGATCGCTACTTTTTAGATGAAGTAGTCGGGAAAATGGTGGAGCTTGAGAACCGCGAATTAATAGTTTATCATACGAATTTTTCTGGATATTTGAAAGAACGAGAAGAACGGCTATTGCGGGAATTCCAAGATTACAAAGACCAACAAAAGAAAATCAAAAAGATGCAGCAAGCCATCAAACGATTGCGCCAGTGGGCAATGCAAGCCAATCCACCGAATGACGCCATGTTCCGCCGGGCGAAAAACATGGAACGAGCATTAGAACGGATGGAAAAAGTAAAGCGTCCAGTGTTAACGCAAAAACAAATGCAATTACAATTCGATGAAGCTGGTCGAAGTGGACAAGAAGTTGTGGTTATGGAAAACTTAAGCAAGTCATTTAGCGAAAAGATAATCGTACAAGATGCTTCCTTGCAAATTAGACAAGGAGAACGAGTAGCGATTATTGGTGAAAATGGCGCCGGGAAATCCACTTTGCTTAAAATAATGCAAGGGGAAGTTGTTCCAGATGGCGGGAACATTAAAATCGGCGCGAGTGTTAAAATCGCTTCGCTTTCTCAGCAAATGGAAGAGCTGAATGAAGAGGTAACCGTGTTGGACGCGTTTCGGGATAAGGTTGCTGTTACAGAAGGAGAAGCACGGCAGATGCTAGCAGGATTCATGTTTTATGGGGAGATGGTTTTCCGAAAAGTAGGCAATATTAGCGGTGGCGAAAGAATGCGGCTTAGGTTGGCTCAATTTATTAATATGCCAGTGAATACGCTGATTCTCGATGAACCTACTAACCATTTGGATATCGCCTCGCGGGAAATCTTAGAAGAAGCAATCCGAGCGTTTAGCGGTACAATTATTACCGTATCGCACGATCGCTATTTTGTTGATCAACTTTGCTCTAAAGTAATTTGGCTGGAGAATAAACAATTAACCGTTTATGAAGGTAATTATAGTTATGCAACCAGTAAACGAAGATAATCGCCGTGCTGGAAATCCCTTTCAAAATAAATTAGAATGAAGAAAAGAGGTGATGGTATGGAAATAATAGTTGTAAAAGGTGATATTACAGAACAAGATGTAGACGTTATTGTGAATGCTGCTAATCCCGGACTTTTAGGTGGCGGTGGTGTGGACGGGGCTATCCATCAAGCGGCGGGTCCGGATTTGTTAAAAGAATGCCAAGCGGTTATTAATCGCATCGGCTCATGCCCAGCAGGTGAGGCGGTCATTACGTCTGCCGGTGATTTAAAAGCAAATTACATTATCCATGCAGTGGGTCCGATTTGGAAAGATGGAGAGCATCAAGAAGCGAATAAACTGGCATCTTGTTATTGGAAAGCGCTAGATTTAGCGGCTGGAAAAGATTTAATTTCGATTGCTTTTCCTAATATTTCTACTGGTGTATATCGCTTTCCTAAAAAACTAGCAGCGGAAGTAGCGCTGTATACTGTTCGTAAATGGGCGGAAGAAGAGTATGATGCGAGCATTAAAGAAATACGCTTTGTTTGTTTCGATGAAGAAAATTTCAACTTATACAACAAATTAATAAATAGCGAAGTCGCTTAAGATAACAATCTTAGGCGGCTTTTTCAAATGTTTCACGTGAAACATTTTTTACTATATTTTCTGAATAAAACAACAACGGAAAACCTTCTTGACATAGCTCCTAGCTTCTTGTAACATCATATTCAATAACTAAAAATATACATTGGCTATTTCAGCATGATTATAGAAGACAAGTCGCATGATGTGGATATTTTCCACCATTTTTTCTTTATGAAAATAAGGATAAGATGATGCGTTTTTTCTATATAAAAAAGCGAGTACCAATAAAAAAGGAGTGTTTGCGACCCATGTGGGAAACAAAATTTGCAAAAGAAGGCTTAACATTTGATGATGTTTTACTTGTTCCAGCGAAATCGGACGTATTACCAAATGATGTAGATTTAAGTGTAGAAATGGCTCCATCACTCAAATTAAATGTACCAATTTGGAGTGCAGGAATGGATACGATTACGGAAGCCAAAATGGCGATTGCAATTGCGCGCCAAGGTGGAATCGGTGTTGTTCATAAGAATATGAGTATCGAACAACAAGCAGAAGAAATCGAAAAGGTGAAGCGTTCAGAAAGTGGCGTTATTATTGATCCATTTTATCTGACTCCTGATCACCAAGTTTTTGCTGCAGAGCATTTGATGGGTAAATATCGTATCTCAGGTGTTCCCATTGTAAACAACGAGAAGGAGCGCAAACTAGTTGGGATTTTAACTAACCGTGATTTACGCTTTATTTCCGATTACTCTACAGTAATTAAAGATGTTATGACAAAGGAAAACCTAGTGACAGCACCTGTTGGAACTACGCTAAAACAAGCTGAGCAGATTCTGCAAAAACATCGCATCGAGAAATTGCCACTTGTTGATGAAGCAGGCATTCTAAAAGGGCTTATCACTATTAAAGATATTGAAAAAGTAATTGAATTCCCGAACTCTGCTAAAGACAAGCATGGTAGACTACTTGCCGCAGCAGCTGTTGGAATTACGAATGATACATTTGTGCGCGTAGAGAAGTTAATCGAGGCTGGTGTGGATGCGATTGTTATTGATACTGCGCACGGACATTCAGCGGGGGTTATTAATAAAATTTCTGAAATTCGCCAAACATTCAAAGATGTAGTGATTGTTGCCGGAAACGTTGCAACAGCTGAAGGAGCACGTGCTCTTTTTGAAGTTGGCGTTGATATCGTCAAAGTTGGGATTGGTCCTGGATCCATCTGTACAACACGTGTAGTTGCAGGTGTTGGGGTTCCGCAAATCACAGCTATTTATGATTGTGCGACGGTTGCACGTGAATTTGGTAAAACAATTATCGCGGATGGTGGCATTAAATACTCCGGTGATATCGTGAAAGCTCTAGCTGCTGGAGGAAATGCGGTTATGCTAGGAAGTATGCTTGCTGGAACAGACGAAAGCCCTGGTGAAACAGAAATTTTCCAAGGTCGTCAATTTAAAACTTACCGTGGTATGGGTAGTCTGGCAGCGATGGAGCACGGTTCAAAAGATCGTTATTTCCAAGCAGATGCGAAAAAACTGGTTCCTGAAGGTATTGAAGGTCGCGTTCCTTACAAAGGCTCCGTTGCTGATATTATCTTCCAATTAGTTGGCGGTATTCGTTCAGGTATGGGTTACACTGGCTCTCCTGATTTAAGACATCTTCGCGAAGAAGCGGCATTCGTTCGTATGACTGGCGCTGGACTCCGTGAAAGCCACCCACATGATATTCAAATTACAAAAGAAGCACCGAACTATAGCATTTCTTAAGGTCGAAAAAGCAGAAATCTCTTCCAAAAGAGGTTTCTGCTTTTTTATTTCTACTATAAAAATAAGAAAACTGCGTGAAAACACGAATTTCTCCAAAAAGCTTCAATTAAAGTTATAAAACCGCTATACTGTTTCTATAGAGGAGGCGTGAAAAAGATAATGATAGAACAAGCAAGAGCTATTTTACAGCAAAATTTTGGTTATCAAGATTTTCGGGATGGACAAGTAGATGTCATTTCGAAACTTTGCGCGGGAGAAGATACGCTCGCAATCATGCCAACGGGTGGCGGAAAGTCACTTTGTTACCAAATTCCAGCACTTCTTTTTGACGGTTTGACCATTGTTGTTTCTCCACTAATTTCACTTATGAAGGATCAAGTAGATGCGCTAGTCTCAGAGGGGATTGCAGCTACTTTTATTAATAGTACACTGACTAATAGAGAAATAGATATTCGACTGGATGCTGCATTCTCAGGTGAGTTAAAAATGCTTTACATTGCTCCAGAACGGATTGAAACGCCAGGTTTTCAGCGTTTAATTGAGCAAGTACCTATTTCATTATTTGCGATAGATGAGGCGCACTGTATTTCGCAGTGGGGTCATGATTTTCGGCCTAGCTATTTGACGCTGTGTGATAGTTTGGATAAAATGACCAAGCGTCCGCTCATTATTGCACTTACTGCTACAGCGACGCAGGCAGTTTCAGACGATATTTGCCGGTTGCTAAAAATAGGAGCAGATTCGGTCGTTAAAACTGGATTTTCCAGAGATAATTTGGCTTTCCAAGTAGTGAAAGGGCAAGATAAAGATAAGTATTTGATTGATTATTTAACAAAAAATGCGACTGAATCCGGAATTGTTTATGCTTCGACTCGGAAAGAAGTGGAGCGACTGCACAGTTTCTTGCTAAAAAAAGGCGTCGAATCCGGTATGTATCATGGCGGAATGACCGATTTAGCACGAAAAGACTGGCAAGAGAAGTTTCTATACGATGATATTCGAGTGATTGTGGCAACGAATGCGTTTGGAATGGGAATTAATAAATCTAATGTGCGTTTTGTTATTCATTATAATATTCCACGCAATATCGAAGCGTACTATCAAGAAGCTGGTCGGGCTGGTCGAGACGGTGTTCCAAGTGATTGTATTTTGTTGTTTTCCCCCCAAGATAGCCGCATCCAGCAGTTTTTAATTGAACAATCCGAAATGGATGATGAGCGCAAACAAAATGAGTTCGCCAAGCTACGCCAAATGACAGGGTATGGTTATACGGAAATTTGTTTGCAGAAATACATCGTGCAGTATTTTGGAGACGACGAGGAAAACTGCGAGAAATGTAGTAATTGCTTAGATACTAGGGAAGCCGCGGACGTTACAATCTTAGCGCAACAAGTTTTTTCTTGTATAAAAAGAATGGGTGAGCGTTTTGGGAAAGTATTAATTGCCAAGGTTTTGACAGGTTCTGCTGACCAGAAAGTGAAAGATTGGCGCTTTGATGAACTCAGTACTTATGGATTGATGAAAGATGCTTCCCAAAAAGATGTGTTACAACTAATTGATTATCTTACAGCAGAAAAATATTTACAACCAACTGATAGCCAGTTTCCTTCTTTAAAACTGACGGATAGAGCCGTTTCGGTTTTACGAGGCGAGCTAAAAGTGGAAAGAAAACAAGCGAAACGGGCTGAAAAAGTTAAAATAGATGTAAATAGTGACCTTTTCGAAAAATTGCGGGAAGTGCGGCGGGAACTGGCAGCAAAACACAAAGTGCCGCCATATATCATTTTTTCAGATGAAACGTTGCGTGAAATGTGTGCATATATGCCGCAAACGGAAGATGCACTGCTTGAAGTCAAAGGTATTGGTGCAATGAAACGCGATAAATACGGTGCAGAATTCTTGGCTGTACTGCAACAAGAAGCATCAAAATAAGATAGAAGAGAGGGTTTTGACAGATGACAAAAATATTAGTACTGGCAGAGAAACCGTCTGTCGGTAAAGATATCGGCCGGGTACTCGGGGCTAAACAAGGTAAGAACGGCTATTTAGAAGGTGGAAAATATGTAGTAACTTGGGCGCTTGGGCACCTTGTAACACTGGCTGACCCTGAGCGCTACGATTCGAAGTATAAAAGCTGGAATATGGAAGATTTACCAATGCTTCCTGAGAAAATGAAACTAGAACCAATTAAGCAAACAAGAAAACAATATGAAACGGTTAAGAAGTTAATGAACCGTACAGATATAACTACAATCGTTATTGCAACAGATGCAGGAAGAGAGGGAGAACTTGTAGCTCGCTGGATTATTGATTATGCCAAAATCAAGAAGCCTCTAAAAAGACTATGGATCTCCTCTGTAACGGATAAAGCGATACGTGAAGGCTTCGAACACTTAAAACCAGGGAAAGCTTATGAAAATCTGTATCACTCTGCAGTCGCTCGTTCTGAAGCTGACTGGGTGGTAGGAATCAATGCTACGCGTGCGTTGACAACGAAATATAACGCACAACTTTCCTGTGGCCGAGTGCAAACGCCAACCCTTGCAATGATTCAACATCGTGAGGAAGAAATTCGTAATTTTAAACCGCGTGAATACTACGGAATTACCGCGCTAACCGAACAAGAAAGTTTCACGTGGAACAATGGGCAAACTTTTGATAAAACTTTAGCAGAAAAACTAGTAAAGTCCTTACAAGGGAAAAATGCGGTAATCACAGATGTTTCTATGAGAGAAAAGAAAAATTTCTCACCAGGTTTATATGATTTAACCGAATTACAACGCGATGCGAATAATAGATATGATTTTTCGGCGAAAGAAACGCTTAATATTATGCAAACATTATACGAGCGCCACAAAGTATTAACGTATCCACGAACAGATTCGCGCTTTATTTCAACGGACATTGTCCCAACGCTAAAAGAACGTTTAGCGGCCTGCGGTGTGGGTGAAAATGCAAAAGCTGCTCGCCAAATCAGCGGAAAACCAATCAAAGCGAACAAGTCATTTGTAGATAACAGCAAAGTAAGCGACCATCACGCAATTATTCCGACCGAGCAACCCGTTTCTCTCGGAGATTTAAGCGATAAAGAACGGAAAATTTATGACCTTGTAGTCAAACGCTTTTTAGCAGTACTTTCAGACCCATATATTTATGAAGAAACCTCTGTTAAAGCCAAAATCGACCAAGAAGAATTCACTTTAAAAGGTAAAGTTGTTAAATCGCTTGGTTGGAAAAGTATTTACGGAGAGTCGCGCGAACCAGATCAGTTAACTAAAATGAAAAAAGGCGACACAATCCCAGTTAAACGAATCAATTTAGAGACAGGAAAAACAAAACCGCCAGCGAGATTCAATGAGGCAACCTTACTTTCAGCCATGGAAAACCCGTCCAAATACATGGAAACAACAAGCAAGGCACTCGCCAAAACACTAGGTGAGACAGGTGGACTTGGAACCGTTGCAACTCGTGCGGACATCATTGAAAAACTTTTCAATAGTTTCTCCCTAGAAAAACAAGGCAAGGACATTCAAATTACTTCAAAAGGACGTCAATTGCTAGAATTAGTCCCCGAAGATTTGAAATCCCCAGAACTAACGGCGCGTTGGGAACAAAAATTATCTAAAATCGCAAAAGGCGAACTAGATTATCGTAAATTCACTGCAGAAATGCGCGACTATGCAAAAAAAGCAGTAACTGAAATTAAACAAAACGATAAAAAATTCCGTCACGATAACATTACTTCACAAAAATGCCCAGACTGCGGAAAGCCGATGCTAAAAGTGAAAGGCAAACGTGGTACGATGCTCGTTTGTCAGGACCGTGAATGCGGTCATCGTGAATCTGTTTCAAGAACGACGAATGCTCGTTGCCCTAATTGTCATAAACGAATGGAAATGCGCGGCGAAGGTGATAAACAAATTTTTGTATGTGTTTGTGGACACCGGGAGAAACTATCTGCCTTCCAACAGCGGCGTGACAAACAGAAAAACAAAAACGTATCCAAAACAGATGTAGCTAAATTTATGAAAAAACAAAACAAACAAGAAGATGAGCCATTTAACAATCCAATGGCTGAAGCGCTTGCTAAATTAAAGCTAGATAAATAAGAACGGACAAAGCGACCCACTCATATTGAGTGGGTCGCTTTGTTTGACATAGTCTGTTGTATACGAAACAATAAAAGAGCAATCAATACTGAAAAGGAGATGTTTCACGTGAAACATAATCAATTAATTATTGAAACGGATGTCCCAGCTAAAATGCGCGATGGTGTAACGCTTTACGCAGATATATATCGTCCAGCAGACGCGGGGGAATATCCAGTTTTGCTTACAAGATTACCTTATAGTAAATCATACGGGCTTCACTTTATTCGTCCTAATATTTTGGCGGAACAAGGTTATGTTGTTATTGTTCAAGATGTTCGGGGCAGATATACGTCAGAAGGAGATTTTGTTCCATACATAGCAGAAGTTGACGATGGATATGATACGATTGAGTGGGCTGCGAACCTTCCTTATGCTAACGGAGATGTCGGCATGTTTGGCTTATCTTATTATGGCTATACGCAAATTTTAGCAGCGATTAGCGGGAATAAACATTTAAAAGCCATTGCTCCAATTATGGCTCAAAATAGCATGACAGATGTTTTTAATGACCACGATGGCGCTTTAGAACTTGGAATGTGGGAAACTTGGAATTTAGAGTCGATGCTTCCAAACATGCTAGCCCGTACTTATAAAACGCAAGATGAATTAGAAGAAGCAGTGAACACATTAATGAAAAATTTAGATAGTTTAGATGCGCTTTATCAATTTAAACCATATAAAGACTGGCCAGCAATTGGTCAAAATGAAATGCCTTATTTCTCTGAGCTATTAAATTATGAACCAACACATAATCATTGGCAAAAAATCGATGCGAAAAGCAATTATGATAAAATTAATGTGCCAGGACTCCATGTCGCCGGCTGGTATGACTGCTTTTTAGATAAAACAATCGCTAATTTTCAAAATGGGCATCATCGCGGTCTAGGAGATAAGCTCATTATTGGGCCTTGGACGCACGCTAATTTCGCGCAGATGATTGGCGACCGTGATTTTGGAATGGCTGCCACTAAATGGGGTGAGGCGAATATGCATGCTAGGCATATAGAGTGGTTCAATCACTGGTTGAAAAAAGCGCCTTTACCAGCATCAGCGTCGGTTAGTTATTTTGTGATGGGATTAAACGACTGGAAAACAGCTGAAAACTGGCCGCCTCAAAACGCCCATATGACACCACTATATTTTAAAAGTGAAAAAGCGAGTGCAGAATTCACACCGCCTGCAACATACTCAGAAGCAAAATTCAGCTATGATCCAGAAAATCCAGTACCATCAAACGGTGGAGGGACCTTACATAAGGCGTTACATGCAGATGGACCTCGTGACCAGCAACAAATTGAACTTCGCGAAGACGTCCTTTGTTATTCAACAGTACCTCTAGAAGAAGCAATCGAAGTTACCGGACCAATTCAAGTGAAGCTTTGGGCGAAAACAGATGCACCTAATACGGATTTTACTGCGAAATTAGTAGATGTATTTCCAGATGGCACGGCTTTTAATTTGGCAGATGGGATTATCCGGGCAGCCAAGCAACACGGCGATAATGTGCAAAATAACATTAATGAATACACTATCGACCTTTGGGCAACAAGTAATCTTTTCCAAAAGGGGCATCAAATCCGCATCGAAATATCTTCGAGTAATTTTCCGAGGTTTGATCCTAACCCAAATACAGGTGATAGTTTCATTAATTCCACTGAAAGCCAAATCGCCAACCAGACTATTTATCATAGCCCAGAATACCCGTCCCATATTCTCCTTCCAATTATTCGATAGAAAGCTCAGACTTTTGGGCGAAAAGTTTTATATACGGCGATAGTAAATCATGGTAAAATATGAAAGTATCCGTCAAAAAAATGAAACTTATTCGAAAAGGGAATTTTTATGATAGGTTTCTTTATGAAAATATAGATAAAATGAGTTAATAATTTACTCAAATGAAGGAGAAGTTGCAGTGAAAAACATAATTAAAAAAACAGGGATCCTAATCATGGCAGCATCCCTTGCAGTTAGTGGCTTCTTAGTAAGTCCGAAAGCAGCACAAGCCGCGGAAGCACCAAATGTAAATGCAAACGCAGCAATCGCAATTGAAGAAAGTACAGGTAAAATTTTATATTCAAAAGACGCTGACAAGCTAATGGGCATCGCATCCATGACAAAAATGATGGATGAATACTTACTACTGGAAGCAATTGACAAAGGACAAATTAAATGGGACGACAAAGTAACCATTTCTGAATATGCATACAAAGTTTCACAAGACACATCGCTATCAAACGTACCACTTAGACTTGGCGAAGAATATACTGTACAAGAATTATATGAAGCAATGGCAATCTACTCTGCAAACGGCGCAGCAATTGCTATTTCCGAAAAAATTGCAGGTTCTGAAAAAGAATTTGTGGATGCTATGAATAAAAAAGCCGAAGAACTAAAACTAGGCGAACACCAATTTGTTAACTCTACAGGTCTTAACAACGAAGACTTAAAAGGTGGTCAACAAGTAGGCGGACCGAAAGACGAAAACAAAATGACTGCTCGCGGCATGGCAAAGTTAGCAAAACACTTAATTAATGATTACCCAGATGTGCTTAAAACTGCTAGTACAACTAAAAAAGAGTTTCGTAAAGGTACATCAGATCAAATTGATATGACAAACTGGAACTGGCTATTACCGGGCTTGATTTATGGTCGGCAAGGTGTAGATGGTTTGAAAACAGGAACAACTGACTATGCAGGAATGTGTTTAACTGCAACAGCTGTACAAGACGGAATGCGTGTAATCACGGTTGTTCTTCATGCTAATGGCGGAGCACCAGGCGCGCATACAAGTGCTCGTTTTGATGAAACAAACAAAATGCTTGATTATGCTTTTAATAATTTCAAAGTAAAAGAAGTACAAAAAGCAGGCTCGAAAGTGAAGGATCCTTCTACAATCGAAGTGGATAAAGGCAAAGAAGACACAGTGGGGCTCGTTACAAAAGACGCAGTAAAACTAGTGGTACCAAAGAACGACAATTCACCTAAATTAAATACAAATGTAACACTAAAAGAAAAAACAATAGAAGCACCAGTTAAAAAAGGTACGGAAGTCGGCAAAATGGAAGTATCTCTAAAAGATGGCGACAAGTTAGGCTATCTGGACGGAAAACAAACAGAAACAATCGACGTACTAACTGCCAGCGATGTCGAAAAGGCAAACTGGTTCATGCTGTCCACACAAGCAGTAGGTTCTTTCTTTAAAGGTGTTGGCAATTACGTATCTGATGGCGTAAAAGGCTGGTTTAATTAAAATAAAAAAGTAGAGTTCCTTAACTAGGAAATCTACTTTTTTTATTTGTTTGATAGTCTCTATAAAACCATAATAAGAAAAAAACAATACTAATAGTAAAAAATATAATTGGCACTATAATAAGCTTTGTGCCCAGTAAACTCTGATTGATGCTTCCATCCATAAAACCAGATTGAATCAACAATCCTCTAACAACCCCTAATATCTGGATAACAAAAAGTAAAATAAGACCAATAAAACCACTTCTAACAAAAAGATTAAAATTCATATGTATGTTCACCTCTGTTTTTATTTTCTTTCTATTCTAAATTATGTTAACATAAAATTGCTGAGATGAAAATGAAAAGGAGACTTTATATGCTAGAAAAAAAATACTTAAAAATAGGTTTTCTATTAATTTTTACGGGATTATTGTTCTTTACAATTGAAATTCAGAAAGTTTCTGCTAATGAGAATAATTATAATGTTAATACAGAGGAAGAATATGTTGACAATGAGTACGTTGAGAACTTAGATGGTATTATTATTGACGGTGAAAGTTCTCAAGAGGAAACTGATGAAATAGTGCCTTCGGAAAAAAGAATGTTATATGGCATATCATCATTTTGGGAAATTTACAGCAAAACAAAAACTGCAAATTCTTATGGGGCTTGGAATGTAGGGACATCAGCTAAAAAATCAAATGCATCTGGGACTTTGAGTTACTCCCGTTCTTTTACAAGCTCGAACTCTTATTCGGGCACATTAAAGGTCCCAAAAAGTAAACTAGATGCTTCAGTAGGTTTTAATGTTACGAAAAGTACAACTGAAACGTCATCTTATTCTGTAAATGTTAAAAAGAATAAAAATTATACAATCTACTACAGAAGAGTTTACTCTAATTATACAGTTAAGCAAAGATATAAAAATATTAATACTTGGACAGGTCAAATATATTACAACAACTATGCCAACGTCTATCCAAAAAAATACTCGCATATACAATTTAAAGCAGTGGAAAAATAATAAAATATAAAACTTTCATCTTAGCAAGATACATAATTCATGTGTATCAGACTGTCGAAGAACGGAACTTCTCAATGTTTAGCATTTGAGAACTTCCGTTTTTTTGTTTATTACATAATTAAAAATAAAAGTATCTATCTACTCAATAACAAACTGATTATGATAAAGCTCAGAATAAAATCCTTCCGCCTTCATCAGCTCATCATGGTTACCTTGTTCAATCACTTCACCTTGATGTAGCACAACGATATGGTCGGCATCGAGGATGGTTTTTAAACGGTGGGCAATGACGAAGCTAGTTCTACCGGAGATTACGTTGTCCATAGCTTTTTGGATGCGGCTTTCGGTTACGGTATCTACATTACTTGTCGCTTCATCTAGAATTAGAAGAGAAGGGTTCGTAATAATAGTTCTCGCAATACTCATAAGCTGCTTTTGACCAACGCTGAAAATATTGTTTTCATCACTGATTTCTGTTTCATAACCTTTTTCTAGGTTCATAATGAAGTCGTGGATGTCGATATCATCAAAGAGAATCGCGCCTCCATTTTATCTTTACTTGCATCAATGAACCTAAATTAAGCATTAAAGTTAAACGGAAAGAAAAACATTAGAAGCACCAGTTAAAAAGAATACGGAAGTTGGCGAAATGGAAGTATCCTTAAAAGATGGCGACAAATTAGGTTATCTTGGTGGAATACCAACAGAAAATATCAAAGTACTAACTACTGGCGATGTGGAAAAAGCAAACTGGTTTGCACTCTCTACACAAGCAGTAGGTTCTTTCTTTAAAGGCATTGGAAGTTACGTTTCTAATGGTGTGCAAGGTTGGTTTAGTTGATAATTTATAGATAGTAGTGATTTTGTGAAGTATAAGTCTAAGCAAAATGACACAATTCTAGTGATGAAATAATTTTTTATGATTTTAAATAGCTTTACTAATAGAGATTTTTCCATATTTTTTATAATGATATGGATATGAAAGGTAGCATTCTTCGGAGTGCTACCTTTTTTTGTGTGTGATGAAAAATACTGCTCTCCAAGGTTTTTGAGGCATATTTACTTAGCTTCAACTGATAGATTGACGAGCCTTTTTTGAAGGGAGCTATGAATGAATTAAAACGCAAATGTGACAGAAAATCGAACGTTGCTTCAAGCATACAAAATCAACTTGCTTTTATGATATACTTGCTGAGATTGTGAAAAACGGGAGGATATAGGATGCGAAATTTATCAAAAAAGAAGAAGCTATGGATAGTCTTGGCAATGCTTTTAGTGTTGATTGCGATACTTTTATTCGTGCTTCAAGATTGTGCACATGATGAAAAAGGAACAGGACCGTTAAAAGTAGAACTAGACCTCAAACGAAATTACGCCAAATGGTCGGATTTAAAGTTGAATGGGGACATTTGTAATCCACTTTATTTAGCGGAGTTACGGGAGATGGAAAAGAGCTTCGGAACAATTTACGTAGAGGCTAAAAAGCCAAAAATATGGGATGGCTTATCGAAAAAAGATCAGACCATTTATACAGCATATGGCGATGTGGCTTCAGAGCTCAAAGTTATGAATGATGCGATTGAAGCAAAAGATTTTAAACAAGCGCAGCAGGTTCTGACAAAGATTTTAGAGATAGAGAAAGGCGTAAAGAAAGAAACTGAGATATAAAAGGGAGACGGGGATTACATATGAAAAAGGGCATAAAAATTTTACTGGTGACGTTACTTTTATTTCCACTGTTACCGTGGCAATTCGTGCAAGGAGCAGTAAATGTTGAGAGTGAGTTTGGAAATTATTATGGAAAGCAACTTTCTACGCAAGATAAAGTGACTGTGGCGGACTTAAATGAGAATGCGCAGGAACAATTAAAGGATAAGAGCACACCGGAAGACACAACGCTTGATGAGGATTTAAGCGATAAGAATGCGGATGCTGTTCGTTTGTTTGAGACAGAGACGCCGAATGTAACAGATACTTTAGCAGAAGATGCATCAGCTGCTGGCATGACGGAGGTTGCATCGGAGCGTACGGAAAACACGAAAACTTTTGTAAATGAAAATACGGGCGAGGGAGAGACGTATTATTTTACAGAGCCTGTGCATTTTAAGGATGATGCGGGCAAGTGGACGGACTTTGATACGACGCTAGTGAAAGATGGCGAGAAGACCTGGACTGCAAGTGAGACGGCGAAAGAGATTACGACGCCAAAAGTGGTGACGGAAAGTGCGATGCCAACACTTAGCTTAGATGGCGCGAATGTGGCTGTTCGTCCAAGTGGTGAGGCTGATTTGGCTCAGGTGGCAGCGAAAGATAACCGAATTATGTATGCGAGTGAAGATGGTAAAGCGGAGCCATTCACGTTGCAAGCCGATAGTTTTGGTATGGAGCTCGGGCAGTATGTGAAGACGGGAGACGATACGGAACAACAGGTTACATTTGATTTGACGGTTCCAAATGACGTGACTTTGAAAGATGATGCAAAGCGTGCGGCAACCTTAATTTATCGTGGTGAAGCTTTGATTGGCGCGATTCCAAGCCCAGTTTTAGAAGATGAGACGGGCTCGGTTATGGATACGTTAACCGCGGAAACGGTGAAGACGGAAACTGGGTATCAGCTGCAGGTCGCGAAGTTTAATACAACAAATCTTAAAGGTAATTTGGCCAAGGTGGCTGTTTCTTTTGTGAGCACAAAAATCACGAATGGGATTCAAGCTACTAGCTTGCGTCAATATCGGGATGATGTGGCGTATTCTTTCCAACCGTACATGTATATTGGTTACGATGATGGAAATAACTCGGGGACACTCGGAGCAGCTCATTTTATTACCTATGGTGTTGTGAAAGTGCCGGATAGTGAGATTAAAAAAATTGGCACCAACCGTGAAATTGAATCGGCAGAGTTGTCTCTTTTTAGAAGCGGCACGGAAGGCTTTTGGGGAGACCGGGCAAAAGATAGTAAAGGAAGCGTTGTGAAACGTTTATTTGAAGTGCATGGAATTACGAAAGACGTTGGTAATATTGCCGATTTAACGTATGGGAAATTTAAAAATCTTGGTTTCCCGTATGGTCCGCCTGCAAATGTAGACGGAAAAGAAACGTATATTGGAAGAATTGATGATGCGAATCGCCGGGTTTCTTTTGACATTACAAATGTTGCGAAGGACTGGGTGAATGGCGGTAAAAACAACGGTGTGATTGTGAAAACGGCAAAAGTAAATGCATTTGAACTACCATATTCGCAAGCGGATGTATTTGCTGCACCTAAGTCTGGGGTGACGAGTGAGTCGCCGTATGTGGTATTTAAACACCGTGAGCGTCCGCCGATTGATGCGGACATGCCACTTAAAGACACAAAGCTTTATTTGCGTCCGTTTGTAAGTGCGAATAATGATGGCAAACTGGATTTTACAGCACTTGGAATGGACGGCGTTGGTCGTCCGGACGCGAAAATTAATTATAAAATTATCGATACATCGGATAAAAATAAGGTAGCATTTAGCGGAACGGATCCATCAATTGGTCGAGACTATTTATTTCCGAACTATCCGAAGCTAAGTAGTGAAACACAGGAATATCGTGAGTTAATGAGTAACTGGCAGACTAACACGCTACTTTTAAAAGGTGCTTTGAAAGAAAATCATTTGTATCAAGTAGAAGCGGAGATTAAAGATGGAAACGAAGCTGTAAGTAAGAAATACGATACGTTTCAGATTTATAAAGTGACAGGCCTAGACTCATTGCCTCGTCTTTTGAAATTCTACGGGATTGCCAATAAACGGTCGCAGTTTATGCTGGATAATAATATGAAGGATGAATTGCTCGTTCAAGGAAACGTCGTGTTCATTCGGAATCCGCAAAAGAATGCTGGTAAAGCCTACCAATCGGGAAATTACGACACAGCGGATAAAATGCGACTGGATGCGCTTGCTATAGGGCGCGGGAAGCATTGTACATTCGGATATGAACCAATTAATTTTGATAGTGGGAACTTGCTTTATAACATGGAAGATGCGAAATGGTTTGATTTCGATGAGGAACAGACGATTACGCGGACTTATAATTCGATGGCACAAGGAAAAGATAGCCCAATTGGACGAAATTGGACCTTTAATTTAGCTGATCAGCTAGGTTTCTTAGAGGACGGCACCGTGATGTTGACGCGCTCAGATGGCGGAAGTGTGTTTTTTGAGAAGCAGCCGGATGGAACTTTTGAAATAGAAGAAGATGAGCCACTAGCACTTACAAAAAAAGTGAATAAAAACGGCGCGCGTGAATTTGAGATTGTGGATTCCAAAACAGGCAAAATCTCTCTTTTCGCTGCAAACGGCCTGCTTTTAAAAGTGACAAGTAAGGATGGGAATGTAACGAACTATACGTACAATGCCGATGGGGAACTGGTGAAAATGGTCACTGGCTCTGGAAAGGTATTGCAGTACACGTGGGATGCAGATGGGCACTAAAAAGAGATTGTGTTGCCTGATGGCGGGAAATTGGCTTATTCATATGATGACGATGGAAACCTCACAAAACTGGTGGATCAAACTGGAAAAGCAATCACATATCAGTATGATTCGGAACATCATATGACATCGTATAAAGACCATAACGGAAAATTATTGATTAAAAATACATTTGATGCGGATGGTCGTGTGACGGAACAAACGGACGGAGAAGGCAATACTGCCACACTGAAATATGAGAAAGGTAAAACAACGACAACAGACTTCAACGGTAATAAGAAAGTGGTTTATTTTAATGAGCGCTTCCAAACCACGAAGATTGAGTATGCCGATGATACAACGACTGAAAATAAATATGACGACAAACATCAATTAGTCGCTTCTATCGACCAATTGGGAAATACGACAACTTTTGAAAATGATGCAAACGGAAATCTGACAAAAACTGTATATCCAGATGGGACAACAGAAGCGAACGAATTTGACGCGAAAAACCAATTGATACGCGTGACGGACAGCCGTGGAGGCGTAACGAGCTATACTTATGATTCTAAAGGGAATGTTGTACAAATAACGGAGCCAAACGGTGGTGTGAAGAAATTTACACATAATGCAGATGGTCAGGTGGTTACAGAGACAGATGCGAATGGCGCGGTAACAAAGACCGCTTATGATGCGAAAGGAAATCCGACAAAAGTAACGGATGGCCGTGGCAATGAGACAACATACGCCTATGATAATTTGTCAATGTTGAGTAGCATTACAGATGCAAATGGTAAGTCGGAAAAATATGAACGAAATGCGCGCGGTGAGCTAGTGCGCGAATGGAATGCAAATGGAGCAGCGACAAAATATTCCTATGATTCCAATGGTAATAAGACAAGCGAAACCGATGAGAATGGGAATAGCACTACTTTTGAATATGATGCTTTTGGTCGTTTGAGTGAGGAAACGAATCCACTAGGCGGCGTTACAAAGTATAAATATGACGGAAATGGCAATAAAATTAGTGAAACAGACCCACTCGGCAACACGGAGGAATTTAAGTATGACTCGCAAAATCGGATGATAGAAGCGATTGCGGCAGACGGATCGGTCATTACGTATGGTTATGATGCACTTGGTCAAAAATTATCCGAAGAAACCGAAGATGGTCAAAAAACAAGCTATCTATATGATGCAAAATCAGGCTATAAGATACAAGAAATAGATCCACTTGGCAACAAGACAAGCTATGCCTATGATGCAGACGGAAATGTCACGAAAATCACCTATCCAGACGAGACAACAGAAGAGTTTAGCTATGATGCAATGGACAATATTACACGTTTTGTCGATCAAGCTGGTAACGTTCAGACGTATGAATTTGATGCGAACGGAAACACAACAAAATTAAAAGAAGCTGGCCGTGTTTCGACATATAGCTACGATGAAAATGGTAGTGTAACCTCAGAAGAAGACGCAGCTGGCGGCGTAAAACGCTATAGTTTTGATAAAGTTGATCAAGTAGAAATCGAAACCGATGAGCTTGGTGAAAAAACACACTATGTGTACGACGCAGACGGAAATGTCACGAAAATCACGGATGGTAATGGTCATACGATAACAATGGCGTATGATAATGCTGGTAATGTGATTCGCCAAACGGACGCAGAAGGTAATACCACCAAATATACCTATAATGCGCTCCATTTAGTCGAAACAGAAATTTCACCGACAAACGATATCACTCAATATCGCTATAACAAAAACGGCGATTTAATCAAAGAAATCGATCCATACAACAACGAAACAAGCTATCGTTACACAAAAACGGGCGAAGTGTCTAAAATCATTGATGCCCTAGGTAACGAAACAACGTATGACTACGATAATCGTGGCAATTTGACAACAAGTACTGATCCACTCGGTCGAAAAACAACCTACAGTTACGATAAAGCGGACCGTGTCATCGAACAAAAAAATCCAGATGGCACAAAAGCAACGTATACTTATGACAAAATGGACAGACTGCTAGAACAGCAAGACAGTACAGGGCAAAAAGAGAGCTACACATACAACACAGTGGGGGACGTAACCCGTATTGCCGATCGTAAAGGTCGCAATGAATCCTACACCTATGACACATTTGGCAATGTCAGCAGTAAAACCGACATGCGAGGCAATAAAACAAGCTACGAATACGATGCAGCAAACCGCTTAGTGAAACAACAAAACCCAACAGGCAAAGCGCAAAGCATCGAATACAACAAACGTGGCGATATTATCTCGGAAGTTTTACCAAATACTGGGAAATACACTTATAATTATGATGCAGAAGGTAACTTGTTGTCAGAAACAAACCCGCTAGGCGAAACAACAAGCTATCAATACAACGCCAACGACGAGCTGATTACGACAACGAATCCAGCAGGCGCTAAATCGAGCGTAACTTACGATGCAAATGGCAATGTCACAGCAGTTACCGATGAAAACGGCGGCACGACAAAACAAACATTTGACGCAACTGGTTTAGTCACAAGTCAGACGGATGCAGAAGGAAATAAAACACAATTCGGTTATGACCAATTAGGACGACTAACAACCGAAATAGATGCAGCAGGATTCAAACTTCTGAACAGCTATGACGCAGCGGGACGCCTTATCACCGAAACAGATAAGCGCGGAAACACAACGAAATACACGTACGACAACGCAGATAACATTTTGACGGTCAAAGAGCCTTATGGTACCACATCAACGTTTAAATACGACCTACGTGGCAATGTGACCAAAGAAATAGATGCAAATGGCAATGCGACCACTTATAGCTACGATAAAGACGATCAACTTTTATCTAAAACGGACCCGATTGGCTATAAACAAAGCTACAAATATAACGAATACGGCGACCTTATCGAAGAAAGTGATAATCAGCAGAAAAAGGCGATTGCCAGCTATACGTATGACAAATTGGGTCAACAAACGGCGAAAAAAGATATTCAAGGCCGAATCACGCGCTACACATATGACGATACCCAGCGCATGACGCAAATTACGTATCCAAATAAACTTGCGGTCGGCTATACGTACGATAAACTAGACCGTGTTACTACCATGCGAGATGTTCGTGGCAATGATACTAAAATTCAGTATGACAAAGTCGGCAACGTTACCTCCATGATTGATCCAGGCAACCAAGTCTACAAATACACCTACGACAAAAAAGGCAACATGACCAAAGAAATCGACCCACTCGCAGCAAGCACAGAATATCGTTACAATAAAAACGACCAAGTTATCAGCATCAAAGACCCAACAAACGCAATAACTAAATACCAATATGATGCGCGTAACCTGCTAACTTCTATAACAGATGCCAAAGGTCACACAACAAAAATGGCCTACGATGGCAACGAGAATCTTAGCGAAACAACAGACGCAAAAGGGAACAAAGAACGCTTTGAATACGACGCACTAGATCGCATGACAGCAGCACAAAACCGATTAGGACAAAAATCAACTTACACTTACGACAAAGTAGATAACGTCACGGAAATCAAAGACGCCAAAGGTTTTGTCACAAAATATAGCTACAATGATCGCAGTGACCTCGTCAAAGAAGTAACACCAGAAGGCAAAACCGAAAAATACGAATATCAATTAGATGGTTCTTTGAAATCTAAAACGAAGCCAGATGGTGAAAAAACAACTTTCAAATATGATGAATTAAACAATTTAGTCGAGCAACAATTTGATGGTGGCAGCTACAAATACACATATGACAGTAATGACGACGTAAAAACCGCCACATCAAAAGACGGAACATCCAAGTTCACCTACAATAAATTCGGTGACGTACTATCAGTCAAAGATGCAAACGGCGAAACATTGAAATACGAATATGATACAATCGGCCGCAAAACCGCGCTCATTTATCCAGATAGCACGCGTGTATCTTACCGCTACAATGACGCCAACTTGCTAACCGATGTCATCGAATCAGACGGCAAGAAAACGAGCTACACATACGACGCGAATGGCCTGCCACTAAGCATTCATTACAGCAATGGCACAACGACTAGCTATAAATACACAGCAACTGGCGAAACCGAGCAAGTTATCACCAAAAATAAAGCCGGAGAAACCATCGCGTCATTTGACTACAACTACGACGAAAACGGTAACGTAGCCAAAGAAACCATCAATCAAAGTGGCGAAAAACAAACCAAGAGCCACACCTATGATGCCGATGACCAGCTGATGGAAACAACAATAACCAAAGGAAAAACTACCGAAAAAATTACGTATATCTATGATGCTAACGGCAACCGAAGCAAACTTTTACGTAATAAAAACGGTAAGAAAACTACGGAAAACTATCATTACGACGATGACAACGCGCTCACCATGATTAAAGCAGATGGTGATGAAGACACAACCTACACGTATGACAAAAACGGTAACATTACCAAGAAAGCCTTACGAAGTGGTAAAGTAGAAACATACACATACAATGGCGAAAACCAACTGATTCAATCCGCCGATAACGAAGGTAATCAGACGACCTACACATACGACGCATTTGGTAATCGCATAGGCAAACAAACCATCACAGACAAAACCAAGTCCTTCAAAGGCTCGCTCAGTGAATGGATTACAGAATACGACAAAGATAGTCAAAAAGGAAAAACAGAAACACTAGCGGCACAATTAGAAACTCGCGCCAATGAAACTTCAAAAGGTTGCTCAGCGTATGCAGAAGCAAGTACACAAAAAGTGACTAAAGATGGCATGCAAGGAAAAACCGAGCTTAAAGCAAGCGATAGCAGCGGAAGCAAAACCAGTCAGCGCACCACGAAAATGACCCAAACAGTTGGCTATCAAACGGTAAATACCATTCGCTACGTCAACGATTTAACGCAAGAGTACACCCAAGTCGCTCAGCTTAACGAGACGACAGAAGACGACGGCGAAACAAGCACGACCAAGACCGCTTTCCGTTTTGGTGACGACAATCAAATAATTGGCACCGAAGAAGAAAGCTATCACGAAAACGGCCTAACCGACATCACAACAACAACTGACGGTGAAACAAGTACTGACTATGATTACACAGACTATGGTACCGCACTTGCGACAGCTCCAGTTGCGAATCAAATCGGTTATCGTGCGCAAATGCATGACACAATCGACACACAAAACCTGCGTGCCCGAAATTATGACACAAACACCGGTCGTTTCCAACAAGTCGATAGCTACAGAGGATCCTTAGACGACCCACGTAGCCAAAACCGCTACATTTACGGCGTCAATAACCCAATGTCATTCGGCGACCCAAGCGGAAACATACCAAAATGGCTTAAAAAAGCAACCAAAAAAGTCAAAAAAGCTGCGAAAAAAGTAAGCAAAGGCATCAAAAAAGCCAAAAAAGTCATCAAAAAAACCGTCAAAAAAGTAAAACGCGCCGTGAAAAAAGTAAGCAAAGCCATCAAGAAAACCACCAAAAAAATCAAGCGCGCCGTCAAAAAAGTAACCAAAAAAGTCCAAAAAACAGTGACGAAATTTAAGAAGGCAGCTAAGAAATCGATTAAGCAAGTTACTAAAGCGGCGAAAAAAGTGTACAAAAAAGCCAAAAAAGTGGTTCAGAAAAAATATAATCAAGTCAAACGAACCGTGAAGAAAAAAGTACAAACGGTGAAAAAAGCCGGCAAAAAAGTCATAACCAAAGCAAAAAGTGCAATCAAAGCCATTTCAAAAGCCACAAAAAAACAAGCCATTAAAGCTGGCGTTAAATTAGTCATATCCCAAGCAAAACACAGCATGCGCGTAGAAAAAACAATGAAAGCAATTTGCGAAAATCTTGAACCAGTAGGCGCAGGTACATTGGATAGTCTAATAAATAATTTCACTTTCGGTTCCGTAGAAACCATTGGTAAAAATAAGGAAGTGTATGGCGATGATAACCGCTATTATGTTGGAAGACTAATAGCTGATTCAGCGGGTATCTATCTTGGCGTTGAGGGAATTGTCCTTGGAGTCGGAACTGAAATCCTTGGTGGAGCACTGGACTTAACAGGGGCTGGAGCACCAATCGGAGTTCAACTTAATGCAGCAGGAATTGGCATAATCACAGGAAGCGCAACCGTTGTAGTAAACAGTGGCGCCAACTTTTTCCAAGACGCGAAGGATTTGTCTTCGAATATTGAGAAAGGGAAAGCGAAAAGTGATAAGTCAACAAAAGAAGCAGAGGGGGCTGGTGGAGCTAAAGATATTAACATCAAGGATTTTGAAATTAAAAATAAGCATTTAAATGGCTCTACTGCAAAACGTGCAAGACAATTTAATGCTACAACACCACAAGAAGCTAATCAAGTGGTTCAAGATGCGTTAAAAAATGGAAAAGTTGTTGAAACAATTGACAATGGAATAGGGACGCAAGGTCAAAAATCATTTTCTTCTATCATTGACACGGGTAAGATTATAGGTACTAAAGGTGAGACTCATCTAAAAATTGTATATGACGAGCTAAACAACGTATGGACAACATATCCTGTCCCAAATCCAAAATAGGAGGTATTATATAATGAGTACAAATTTTTCTGTTCAACAAATTTTGTCTAATTATAATAGACAACAGGTGAGTAAAATACAAGATTTTTTAATATCTGAAATTGATAAGGATAACTTAGAGGAAACCATAGACTTTCTTACAAGTAGCGATATAGTTAAGCAAGCAAAATATAAGGATATATTGTATACAGGAGAAGCATATGAAGGTTTATATATTGAAGGAAATCAGTATTTAATTTCCAGTATTCAAGATGAAGTTTTAATTCTTGATGCGGTTAGTGAAGAAAATGGCATAAGTGAGGAACAGACTAGAGTTAAGATATCTTTGCAAGAGTTCATTTATTTAGTCAATAATAAAAAAGATACATTAGACTGGATTAAGCTGAATTAAAAGGATAGTAAACAATTAATCTCCTTACACCCGCCCTGGGGCAACAACTGGCGACGGTGGTTTAGCAAATGCAGTAAGACATGAATTAAAAACTGGTGAATTGGTTGGTGGAAAATGACATATTCAAATAGCTACCGAAAGAGTTACAAATTTGGAAAATATTATTAATAAGCAAAACCTGAATCCAGATGATTCAAAAATTGCAAATGACCTTTTAATGGACTTTAACGACGCGTTAGGAGGGAACTAAGGTTGAAAAGTAAAGAACTAAATAAATTATTGGTGGAATCGTTTCCGAATCTAAACGAAGAATATGTAGAGGAGACAAGCTGGCAAGAAGGTGATGATACAGGTTCTCATACTGCCTATGGGGATGTATTTACACCATATTTGACTGGGTGCATAGAAGAAAATAAGCAAATGGAAATGGTACAGGCGTTTGAGTATGTTGAAAAGATATTGGAATTGGAAGATGAATATGCAGTTGATGTAGTGACTTTTAGTGTTTTAGAGAGTATCGCTTATCTTTTTAAGGAAAAAAGGGATTTATATAATTTATTAGGTGTAAAAACCCAAGAGTTAATAAAAGAGTTTTTATAATTTGAAATAGAAGACTCATGGAGCTATATGCGAATATATAAGGAGAAAGTTGACATGAAATGAAAAAGAATAATTTGAGCTCAATCTCCATTGACTACAAATTTAATACTGATAAGGAGCTTGGAGAAGGCAATTTAGAATTCTATATCAACGGCAAGAATCTCTGTAGTTATAAAAAGGATGGTAATTTAAAATCTTATTCATGGAATCTTTTTTGTGTAGTAACGTGGATGTGTGAAAATATCGAATATATAATTGGTTATGATCCGTTCCCTCTTCCAGTGAAGGGAGATACTACCCTAGAGCTAATAAGTGAAGCTGACCAATTCGAATCGGAGGATATTATTGAAGAATATCTTTGGTATAGCGCAAAAAGTACATGGATTTTTAAACATAATTGGTTTTCTTATAGAGAAGGCTCGATTTTGCCGCAAGTTTATTTCAGAAGAGTAGGAAATGATATTGAGATATGTGGGGATAATGACTTTTGGCAAGAAAGTGGTATTGAATTTCAAATGACTAAGGGAAGCGTACGAATAGAAAAAGATAACTTTATAAAAACTATAACTGAGTTTATAAGAAGTTTTTTAACAAAAGCGAGTGAACTAGCAAATGATGAGGAACAACAGATAAAAATAGAAAATTTGAGTAGACAATTGTAATTGATTGAGGAGTGATAAGATATAATTAAGTAATTTCTAACAAAAGGGAAAAATTGTTGATTGAAAAAGTTCAGATGTACATATTCCGTATAAAAAGTAGGAGTGAAGATTGGTTCGAAACTGTTTCCTAAGGCTGTGACTAAGAGAGCTAAGGGTTTTGAGTATTTAGATAATCAATTAGGAAGTATAAAAAATAAAGTAAAGGTCAATAAATACGAATCAGCTGAGACTGTTAATGCCTGGTGGAAAAAGCAAGGATACGAGCACCCGCCGTACACTCCTAAAACTGTTGTCCAGGAAATAAAACTCTTAGAAGAAACCAAATTTGTTAGGGTATATGATGGTGTGGACAGTGGGTTGTATGGAGGCTGGGTCATGCGAGTTGAAGATATTAAAGGATTAACCCCTTTACAAATAAAAGAAAAATTTGCGTTGCCTCAACTACCTAAATATATTGGAGAAGTTACGTTACCTAAAGGTAGTACTATTAGAGCAGGGGAAGTTAATCCAATATTTGGAAGCAAAGGCGGTGGATTCCAATTCGATATGATGCAACAAAAAATTGGTGAGTTTAAAGAAATAGGGAAAATTATAGATTGGAGCGGAGAATAACAATGCAATATAAAGATAATGAGTTAGAAATTTCAGGTAAAAAAATCAAATTCCCAAAGAAAATTGATGAAATTAAACAAAATGATGAGTATGTATTTGTAAGATTAGCACTTATCATGAATTCATCAGAGTATATAGAAGGTGAGGATAATAATGTTTACGCGATAGATAAAATGGGAAATATTGTTTGGCAAATTAAGAATTCCCCTCCTAAAGATAACCTTGAATTTACTTGTTCACCCATTGTTCTTATGTATGTAGATGAAAGTAATCATTTATTTGTAACAGATTTTTCAGGAAGAAGGTTTAAAGTAAACTTGAAAACAGGCGATATGAAAATGGTAAGTATAACTAAATAAAAAAGCACTTTACTATCTGATTGGAGCCGGATAGTAAAACCTTGACTAGTAAGGAGAAACTCACTAATCAAGTTTACGATAGCTATTAAAATGCTAGCTGTAGTTTTAGTACATGACGATTCGTTTAAGAGAGCTTGAAAGAGCTCTCTTAAATGCGTATAAAGTACTACTTTTATTAAATTAAGATTCAAATAAAAAAATGCATTACGTTGATTATTAATACAAGCACATCTCAAAATGGCTTAAAAAAGCAACCAAAAAAGTAAAACGCGTCGTGAAGAAAACCACCAAAAAAGTCCAAAAAACAGTAACAAAATTCAAGAAAGCAGCTAAGAAATCGATTAAACAAGCTCGAAAAACAGTTAAGAAGGTCTATAAAAAAGCCAAACAGACTATCGTGAAAAAAGTAAATAAAATCAAGAAAACCACTAAAAAAAGTTGTTAAAACAGTCAAAAAAGCCTTATGTAAAAACCAAGAATTCTTAGAAAGTCAAAAGAAAGGCTATAGCGATCCAACCTACGACTACAAAGCGGGCTATCCAAGACCGGATGAAGTATGGGCTTTTGATGCGAACGGAAATATTGATAAGGAAAAAAGCGCAGAAGTTTCTGAGAAAATAGGTGAATGGAGCACTTATGCACTTATGCTTGTCATACCGGGTCCAGAAGAACTATTAATTGCTGGAATTTTAGTCAAAGTTGGAGGAAAAGGTGGCACAAAACTGGTTTCTAAGGCTGTAATTAAAGAAAGTAGCAAATCTAATCCGGTTCTAGAAGCCCCTAGAACTGGAAGTGGTTTGAAGGTAGATAATATAAAACCTGTTAAAGAAAAAGGTTCTATTTATGAAATTGATCCGTTAACAGGAAAAACGCCTACAAAACAAACTTCAATTATCACTGATGAGTTTCCTCACGTTCCAAAAGCGCATGGTTTCTCTGATATCGTTGATAATTACGCTGATTTGGCTAAAGTCACAGATTTAGGTAACGCTAAAATATATCAAGTTCAAGGAAGTCAAAACGGGGTCATGGGTCGTTTTGAGTGGATAATTCAAGATGGGAAAGTTACGCATAGAATGTTTGTTAGAAATTCAGAATTGACAGGGGTGCCAATAAAATAATGAATTATATAAATGAATTTAAAGAATATGATATTCCTTTTTCTTGGAATGAGCTTAAAGTAGGGAGATTTGGATATTCAGATAACAATTTTTACTTACAAGAAATGCTTGATAATGAACTTGTAATGAAATACACATTAGACTATCTATCTAAAAATATAGAGGAACAAAATCCTTATTTATGGGAGCTTGGAAGTTTATGTAGACCTTATGATGAGAATGAATTATACAAACTTCTAGATGAGCTTAAAGAATCTATTGCACAAGATTTGAAGTCCTACTATAGATGGAGATGGATTTTAGTTAATAATCTATTAAATAAAATATCGAATAAAGATTATGTAAATGCTTTGTTAGAGGTTAGTGAATTCTGGCTAGATTTAAATTCTCCTTTCGATATGCCTTATCAGTATCAAGGAATTGAAAATAAATTAGAACCTCAACAATTTTATACTGAGAAACATTTCTATGAAGTTATTTCCAATCATAAAAAATGGTTGGATAACGAAAAAGAGAAATTAAAGTAATAAGTTTTAAAAGTAAAATTTAAATATAAAGTAGTACAGTTTGATGTATATAACAACAGACCACTATAAGAACAATTGATTTTTTGGTAATTTTATAGGAGTGAAAATAATATGTGCGCTTCGGCAAAAAAGGAAGTTACAATAGATTTAAAAAAAGTGTCAACTAAAGAAGAGTTACAAATTTTATTAAAACAAGAGCTTGATTTTCCTGATTATTATGGAGGAAATTGGGATGCTTTTTGGGATACTATAACAGGATTAGTTGAATTACCAGAGAAAATTATATTCGAACATTGGTCAGACTTGGAAGAGTCTATTCCAGACGAAGCAAATTCATTAAAAGAGATGCTGAACAACTTTAATAAAAAATACCCTATGATGAAAACTGAGGATGTAGTTGATAGAATCACATTTATAAAATAGGAGAGTGATTTAATGGTGAAAATAAAATGTTTATGTGGAAATATACTTACTGATGAGACTTTGGAAACAAGGAAAAACCCCGCTATTGATGTTATTCAACAGTGGGGTTTTTAGTTTTACTCAATAACAAACTGATTATGATAAAGCTCAGAATAAAATCCTTCCGCCTTCATCAGCTCATCATGGTTACCTTGTTCAATCACTTCACCTTGATGTAGGACGACGATATGGTCGGCATCGAGGATGGTTTTTAAACGGTGGGCGATGACGAAGCTAGTTCGGCCGGAGATTACGTTGTCCATAGCTTTTTGGATCCGGCTTTCGGTTACGGTATCTACATTACTTGTCGCTTCATCTAGAATTAGAAGAGAAGGGTTCGTAATAATAGTTCTCGCAATACTCATAAGCTGCTTTTGACCAACGCTGAAAATATTGTTTTCATCACTGATTTCTGTTTCATAACCTTTTTCCAGGTTCATAATGAAGTCATGGATGTTAGCTTGTTTCGCAGCATTAATCACTTCCTCGTCGCTTGCTTCCGGCTTACCGAAAACAATGTTATCGCGAATAGTTCCTGTAAATAGTACGGAATCTTGTAGCACGATACCGACTTGTTTACGAAGGGAATCAAGGCGAATGTCGCGGATGTCGATATCATCAAAGAGAATCGCGCCACCATCGACATTATAGAAGCGATTAAGCAGGTTCATAACAGTTGTCTTACCAGAACCAGTTGGTCCAACAAGCGCCACCATTTTACCTTTACTTACATCAATTGAAACGTCTTTTAGAACTGGTTTTGCAGGGTCATAAGCGAAATCTACGTGATCTAGTTTGACACCTTTATTAATACCATCAATTGTTTGTAAGTTTTCGCGTTCTACTTCTTCTTCCTCTGCAAATACTTCACTAACACGACGCGCACCAGTGATTGCTAGTTGTAGCAAGCTGTACTGGGACGAAATTTGTGTAAGAGGCATATAAAATTGTTGTGAATATTGAACGAACATAACGATTAAACCAAGAGCGGCTGTGCGTTCAAGGTCGCCGTTTAGAGCTAACCATCCACCGAAGAAGATAACGATAGCTGTATTTAATAGGGAAATACCTTGCATCATTGGGAAAAGTAAACCGGAGTAAACTTGACCTTTGTAAGTAGCATTTTTAACAACATTATTTTGTTTAACAAAGCCCTCAATAGTTTCTTCTTCTAAGCCATTTGTGATAATAATTTTTTGACCAGAAATTTTTTCATCAATGTAGCCGTTAAGTACGCCTAGTTCATCTTGTTGAACATCAACGAATTTACGTGCTTTTCGAATAATCACTGTTGCAATAATAATCGCAAATGGAGCAGATATTAGAGTAACGAAGGCTAGTTCTACATTTTGTTGGAACATCATGATGATAACACCAATCATTAGCGCGACGTTGGATAGTACTTGGATCAATGCTTGGTTTAGTGTATTGGAAATATTATCTAAGTCACTAGTGAAACGGCTAAGCATTTCGCCATCATTGCGGCTATCGAAGAAACGAATCGATAGTTTTTCCATCTTGCGGAAAAGCCCTATACGCATTCTGTTCGTCGATTTACCAGCTACCCCTGTCATAATGATACTTTGGATAAAAGTGGCAGCAGCGAGCAGTACGTAGCAGAGAATCAGCATCCAAATGATATGGATGAAGTCACTCTTGTCATCAACACCCGTTTGTAGTAAACGAACCACGTAATCTCCAAGCTCTTGAACAGCGTTACCAATATATTGTGGTGCTTTTACTTGAAGGTATGTCGCAAAAACTACAGCAATTAAAATGACAAAAAGTTGAGGCTTATAACCCCGCAGATAGTGCCAGAAAAAGCGACTAATTTGTTTGAACTCTTTCATTATGCGGTTACCTCCTTGCCTTTTTGAGTGTCGTAAATTTCACGGTAGATTGCATTTTCTTTCAGAAGTTCTTTATGGGAACCAACGCCAACTAGTTTACCTTGATCGAGCACGAGAATTTTATCTGCTTGAATAACAGAAGAGATTTTTTGTGCAATGATGAAAGTCGTTGTGTCGTCTAGTTCTTTATTCAGTGCTTCTTTAACTAATTTCTCGGATTTTGCATCAAGCGCACTTGTGCTGTCATCGAGAATTAGAACTTTCGGCGAACCGATAACGCCACGTGTAATCGAAAGACGTTGTTTTTGTCCACCAGAGAAGTTATTTCCACGTTCGGAAACAGGTGCTTCATATAGTTTTGCTTGCTTGTCGATAAACTCTTTCGCTTGTGCTATTTTACTTGCGTGTTCCATTTCTTCGGCAGTTGCATCTTTTTTACCATGACGTAAATTGTCTGCAATGGTTCCGGAGAATAGGATTGCGCGTTGAAGCACGAAGGAAACAGTGCTACGAAGTGTTTTTTTGTTGATATCTTTTAGGTTTGTTCCGCCGATAATAACTTCACCTTCAGTTGGATCATAAAGTCGAGGGATGAGTTGGGCAAGGGTAGATTTACCAGAACCTGTTGCGCCAACAATACCGACCATTTCGCCAACATTTGCTTTGAATGAAATATCATTAAGAGCAGGCGTATCGTCACCGTCGTATTGGAAACTAACATGACGGAATTCAACTGTACCTTCTAGGTCTTGTTCTGGTGCGTTTTCATTGTAAGTAATATCTGGTTCTGTTTCCAAAACTTCGGTAATACGTTTCAAGGAAATAAGCGCGCGAGAAGCCATCATCATCAGCATACCACCGATAATAATTGCCATCATAATTTGCATTAAGTAGTTCATAAATGATGCGATAGCCCCGATAACTTCAGGGTTTTCAGCAGCCATGTCGCCTACAAAGAAAATAGAAACAACAATTGCTAAGTTAGAAACGAGCATAAACGCAGGAATCATTACGGAGAAAAGTGTCCCAACGATGATTGTGTGGCGAGTTAATTTGTCACTGACAGTTGTAAAACGACTGATTTCATTGTCTTCTTGCACGAAAGATTTAACTACGCGCATGCCAGCAAGGTTTTCTTTTGCGATAGAATTCACTCGGTCAATTAACTTCTGGATAATGGCAAAGTGCTTACCCATAGACCCAAATGTGAATACAACAATCAGAACAACAAGAACAACGAGTACAATAATTACCCACCATAATTCAGGTAAAGTAAACATCGCTAAAATAAAAGCTCCGATAAACATAATCGGAATTCTTGTTAGCGATTGTAGTGAAAGCATCACTAAGTTTTGTACTTGGGTAATGTCGTTTGTTTGTCGAACAACAAGATTACCTGTCGAAAGTTTTTCGATGTTGCTGAATGAAAATGTTTGGATTTTACGGAAACTAGATTCACGAATATCTGCGCCGACGCCCTGAGCGACTTTGGCTGAAAGAATTGTGTTTAGAATCCCGGCGATAAGGCCGACTGCGGCGATACCGATTAAAAGTGCGCCTATGGATGAGATTTCATCCATATTGTCTTTCATGATGGCGTCTAGGACTTGCTGAAGTAACTTTGGTTGCCATAGTTGTGAGATAACCATGACTACTACAAACAATGTAGATAGTGTCGCTTGTAGCTTGTATTTTTTTAGATGGTGAAACAATACTTTCATGATTTTCCTCCCTTGGAAAACGGAAATAAAAACGTACGAACACATATTCTAATATAGATTGTGAAAATTTGCAAGTAATATTTTCACAAATTGTAAATATGGCGAAAATATGGCGAAATTAGCAATGAAATTCATTTTAAATTGTGAAATACCTGTCATTTTATTGTTCGATTTCTACTTCTACAAATCCTCTTACGCTATTAATTAACCACACAAAGTCTGCTTCAAAAAGGTCTTTTTTTGATAGTACTTTTTCAGAAACCTTATTTTGGGCTAGTAGTTCGGCTCTCATCGTTCCTGGGAGAAGACCTGAAGCAACTGGAGGAGTGAAAAAGCAGCCATTTATAGTTAAAACTACATTCCCGGTAATGAATTCTGTCAGTTCGCCATGTTCATTCCAAAGTAGCGTTTCAGCGGTTTGAGGATTTTTTAAGTCTTCATAGACCTTCCGATGAGTTGTTTTATGGTAGAGAAATAAATCGTTTGAAGGTACAGGATTATCGGCGAGTTGCGCCGTTATTCGCTTGTTTTTTGCATCAATTTCTGTTAGTTCCAAATCAGTTGCACCATCAGGATGTAATAAAAAGCGCACTTTGTATGTGCCAGTCGTATTTTTTTGCGCGGTTTCAGTCCACAATTTTTCTATTTCTTCTCTATTAAAAGGAACTCCGAAAAAATCTGCGCTTGTTTGAAGGCGTTTTAAATGAAAGTCGGTTCGGAAGAGTTCACCATTTTCAAGGCGCAACGATTCAATCAAAGAAAATTCCGTTGCTTTTTCTAAGATAGCTGATTTTGCATGGATTTCGGAAAATTCGCTAGTGGCATCAGAATCCCAGACGATACCTCCGCCAACGCCATAAATTGCCTTGTTCTCAGCGATGGCGATAGTACGAATCGGAACACTAAAAATCGCATTTCCATCAGGCTCGAAATAGCCAATCGCTCCGCAGTAAACCCCACGAGGAGAATCTTCTAACGCTGAAATAATTTCCATTGTTCGTGCTTTAGGTGCGCCAGTTATTGAGCCGCAAGGGAAGAGTGCTTTAAAAATAGTTGTTAAGTCGGTTTCTGGAGGTGTTTCTGCTGTTACGGTTGAAGTCATTTGCCAGACAGTTGGGTAAGGTTCTAGCGTCATTAACTTAGGAACTTTAACACTCCCGGGAACAGCGATCATCCCAAGATCATTTCGAAGTAAATCGACAATCATTACATTTTCTGCACGGTTTTTAGGATCATTTTTTAACCAATCATGTGCTTCTAAGTCCGATTGCTCGGTACTTCCGCGGCGAATAGTGCCTTTCATTGGGCGTGTCGTTAAGAGGTTTTCCTTCCATTTAAAAAATAGTTCGGGTGAGGCGGAAATAATTTCAAAATCATTTGTTGAAAGTAGTGCAGTATAATTTGCCTTCCCGATTTGCTGTAACGTTTTATAAGTCGCTTGAGAAGAAAAGTTATTTGGAACATCACTTTGAAGTCGCACAGTGTAGTTAATTTGGTAGGTATTTCCAGCAGCGATTTCAGCTTTGATTTGGTCGATTTTCTCGGCGTACTCAGGAAAACTTGTATCCATTTTAAAAGAAAGTGGCGCGGAGTCAGGGCATTTGGTAGTTGTGTCGGTAAAGCCGTCATATACACCAAACCAGACGAGCGGCATACGCGCATCGGGTTTTTGGGTTTTCAAATTACTTCGAAAAGCAGGAGCAGCCTCATAACTGACAAAACCAGCGACGTATTTTCCGGATTTTTGGGCTTCTTCGGCTGCTTTCATTATAGGAAGAACTTCTGCTAAATCATGTGCAACCAGTTCATACAGTGGATTTTCAAAAATCTTTGTGTCACCTTCAAAATCAAATCGTAATAAGCTCATTTAACATTTCTCCCTAATCGTACAAAGTTTTCAAGTATGGCATGTCCGTTTTCGGATAGGATTGCTTCTGGGTGGAATTGGACGCTTTGAATCGGTTTTGATACGTGAGCTAGTCCCATTATCACGCCGTCTTCTGTCAGTGCGGTTACTTTTAAATGAGCGGGAACTGTGGCAGGATCGATAACTAAGGAATGGTAGCGTGTCACTTGGAACTTTGGTGTAAGTTCTGCAAATAAACCTTCCCCATTATGCGAAATGATACTTGTTTTTCCGTGAACCGGGACGTCTGCCGGAACCACTTTTGCCCCGAAAAAATGACCGATCATTTGATGACCGAGGCAAATGCCGAGAATAGGAACTTGGATTTTATCTAGTAGAGCTAAACTTATAGGAAAGTCTTCCGGGGAACCTGGTCCTGGTGATAAAACTACCATTTCAGGAGCGATTTGTTGAAAGGCTTCAAGTGAAAAAGTGGTGGCAGAAACAACCTGCACCTCCTCTTGAAGCTCTAAAAAATATTGGTATAAATTATATGTAAACGAATCATTATGATCGATGATTAAAATCACTTTAAATCCCCCTAGTTAAAACGGTTATACTCTTTTATAGCAAATAGCTAGAGAGATAACAAGCCCGAATGTTTGAAGCAGGGAGCCGAGTGGAAAGGTACACTAAATAACCAAAGGAAGGTGTTTGAGATGAAAAATGAACTAGAAGATAAAATTCTTGCCATTTTGGAGCAACATCAAGTAGGTGTATTAACGTCCGTGCAAGGAGATTATCCGCACGCTAGGTATATGACGTTTCTGCATGATGGCTTAACGCTTTACACACCATCTGGGAAAGAATTGCCGAAGACAGAAGAAGTCCGCAGAAACCCACACGTATCTGTTTTAATTGGTTACGAAAGCCCTGGTTCTGCGTTTTTAGAAATTAATGGTTTGGCATCTCTTGAAGAAGATGAATCGATCAAAGAACGCATTTGGGAAAATATTTCTAAAGAATGGTTTCGAGGCGAAGATTCACCATCCTTTGTGGTTATAAAAATTGTTCCGGAACAAATTAGAATACTGAATTCTGATGATGACGGTCCAGACACGCTCGATTTAATTGGTTAAAGATTTGCTTGTAATTTAAGCAGATATGCGATAGAATAACTTTAAATTAATACGAAAAGCGAAGACAAGAAGTAGTAATAAGGTAGAGTTTCTAAAGAGAGCCAGTGGTTGGTGTGAACTGGTGAAGTTTCCTTATGAATCCATCTTGGAGTGAGTGGTGGAAAGCAAAAATTTGCGAGTAAATCATTCCGGCTGGGTCCGTTAAACCTAAATGAAGCTGGGGATTTTTTAGATCCCAATAAGGGTGGCAACGCGGTTAACTCTCGTCCCTTTCCTGTTAATTCGGGAAAGTACGGGAGTTTTTATATGGAAAAAAATAAAGGAGGAGTTAGCATGTTAGATGTTAAATTGTTACGTAATAATTTTGATGAAGTAAAGCAGAAATTACAAAATCGCGGGGAAGACCTTGGTGAATTCGAGAAATTTGGCGAGTTAGATAAACGCCGCCGTACACTGATTGTGGAGACAGAAGCGCTAAAAAGTCAGCGTAATGAAGTGTCTCAAGAAATCGCTAAATTAAAACGCGAAAAACAAGATGCGGACGCTAAGATTGAAGAAATGCGTGTCGTTGGAGACCGAATTAAAACATTAGATATCGAATTACGAGAAATCGATGAAAAATTAGATATGATTTTAATGTCGATTCCAAATATTCCACATGAGTCTACTCCAGTTGGCGAATCGGAAGACGATAACGTGGAAATCCGTAAGTGGGGCGAAGTTCGCGAATTTGATTTTGAACCAAAAGCTCACTGGGACTTAGGAACTGACCTTGATATTCTTGATTTTGAAAATGCTGCGAAAGTAACTGGTAGCCGTTTTGTATTTTATAAAAAATTAGGTGCAAGACTGGAACGGGCGCTAATTAACTTCATGATGGACTTGCATTCGAATGAACATGGCTATGAAGAAATGTTGCCACCGTACATGGTGAACCGTGCGAGCATGACTGGAACTGGTCAATTGCCGAAATTTGAAGAAGATGCTTTCTTAATTGAAGCAGAAGATTATTTCCTTATTCCAACAGCGGAAGTACCAGTAACAAACTACCACCGCGAAGACATTTTAAAAGCAGAAGATTTACCAAGAAAATATACAGCATTTAGCGCATGTTTCCGTTCTGAAGCGGGATCTGCTGGTCGTGATACGCGTGGCTTAATTCGCCAACATCAATTTAACAAAGTGGAATTAGTTCAATTTGTTAAACCAGAAGATTCTTACGAGGCGCTTGAAAAATTAACTGGAAACGCAGAAGAAGTATTGCGTCGCCTAGAATTACCATATCGCGTACTAAGCATGTGTACTGCTGACTTAGGCTTCACTGCTGCTAAAAAATATGACTTAGAAGTTTGGATTCCAAGCTACAATTCTTACCGTGAGATTTCTTCTTGCAGTAATTTTGAAAGCTTCCAAGCAAGACGCGCTAACATCCGTTTCCGTCGTGAACCAGGAAGCAAACCAGAGTACGTGCATACACTTAATGGTTCTGGCTTAGCGCTTGGACGTACAGTGGCTGCCATTTTAGAAAATTACCAAGATGCAGATGGTTCTGTACGCATTCCGAAAGTACTACAAGGTTACATGGGTGGTATTGAGAAAATAGAATTACCAAAATAATGCGGAAGAAGGAGCTGTAATGGCAAATCTTAGCGAATTACCAAACATTGGCAAAGTACTAGAGCAGGACTTAATCAAAGCGGGAATAAAAACTCCCGGCGAGCTAAAAGATGTTGGAAGCAAAGAAGCCTTTTTACGCATTTGGGAAAATGATTCTAGTGTTTGTCTGAGTGAACTATGTGCACTTGAAGGAGCCGTACAAGGTATCAGGTGGCACGATTTAGACGAAGCAAAGAAAACTGAACTCAAAAAGTTTCATCAATCCTTATAGAAAAAGCGACGGTGCATTTGCGCATCGTCGCTTTTTTATTTCCCGGGAAATAGTTATTTTAGCTGTTGTTCTGCAAAGGAAGCGTAAAGTGGATGAGAAGCAACTAATTCACTATGCGTGCCGCGGCCAGTTATTTCCCCATGTTCGATAAAGAGGATTTGGTCGGCGCTTACGATAGTGGAAAGGCGGTGGGCGATAACAAAAGTAGTACGACCTTCCATTAAGTTTGCCAAAGCTTGTTGAACGATTTGTTCGGACTGGCTATCTAAACTAGCTGTCGCCTCGTCTAACATGAGAATGTTAGGATTACGTAAGAAGGCTCGGGCAATGGCAATCCGCTGTCTTTGACCTCCTGAGAGCTTCACGCCACGTTCGCCGACTTCGGTGGCCATTTTGTCAGGAAGCTCGGAAATAAAGCCGTCAGCATAAGCTAGTTTGGCTACATTCCATAACTCATCTTCCGTAATTTCTCGATCCAACCCGTAACAAAGGTTATCGCGAATTGTACCAGAAAGCATCGCACTTTCTTGAGAAACGTAACCAATTTGGGTACGCCATGAGTTAATTGAAATCTCGGAAAGGGGAATGTCTCCTACTAAAATTTCTCCTGTATCCGGTTGATAGAAACGTTCTAAAATCGCAAATAAGGTTGATTTTCCTCCGCCACTTGGGCCGGCGAATGCAATAACTTCTCCAGGTTTCGTATCAAAAGAAACATGTTTTAGAATAGGCTCACCTTCATTATAGGAGAAAGAAATATCAGATGCGCGAATGGTTTTTCCGCTCACATCTACTTTTTTACCAGCGTCGAAATCTTCCTCTGTTTCATTTAGAATATCCGCAATTCTCTCTGTTGCACCTTTTGCTTTTTGAAGTTGGGCGAAGAATGTTGCGAAAGAAGTGACAGGAACAATGATTTGGAACAGATAGAGTAAAAAGGCGATGAGGGTACCTGTAGTCATCGTTCCCGCTGAAACACGAATTCCACCGTAACCAATGATACCAACGATAACACCCATGACAACAAAGAAAATTAGCGGTCCAAGCACAGCGACAACTTTCGCCTCACGAATTCCAAAACCAAATAGACGATTGATTCCTTGATGACCAGCTTCCGTTTCCAGTGTTTCCGCATTCGATGCCTTAACGAGTCTAGCTTCTGACAGGGTTTGGCTAATGGAACCAGTGAAATCAGCCGTTTCGTTTTGAAGCCCTTTAGAGATTTTAAACATTTTCTGGCCAAGTGGTGCAACAACTAGCGCTGTAATTGGAACGGCCACTAAAATGATGAGCGTCATTTTCCAGTCCATGAAGAACAAAATAATAATCGCGCCGACAACCGAAATTATCCCCGTTACAAATTGTGGGAAATGATCAGCAATTAGCTCCTTAACCACGACCGTATCATTTACCATGCGACTTACCATTTCGCCAGTCTTGGTATTATCAAAGTAAGACACAGGCAAATGCACAATTTTTTTCCATAAGCGTTCACGAATCGTTGCTACGACTTTTTGCCCCATGTAGTTAAGTAGGAAAATCGAGAAACCATTCGTTATTGCTTGCAAAATAAATGCCAACACAATTAAAGCGACCATTTTTACATCAAGTGAGGCTATCGAAAAGCCATCAATTAAGTTTTTTGTAAAAAGCGGCACAACAAGGCCAGCGATAGTAGTTATTACACTGGCGAATAAAGCACAGAAAATTATCCAATTCGCAGGTTTTGCGCTAATAAGTAACTGGAAAAATTTTCGCCAACTATATTTTTTCTGATTCATTCATTTCACCCTTCCTGAGTTACCTATCCATAAATTACTTACTTTTTAAGTATAATCAATTTACCTAAAAATAAACCAGTCTAAAGTGGTAATTATGGAATTAATATCGGGATTTGGAATATTTAGCAAAAGTAACAAAAAGTTCGAATTTATGTCAAAACGGCAAATTGAAATGATAAAAAAATTAAGTATTATATAAATAGTTGTAATATAGTTATCTTTAATTGCGTTTTCGGGTTTTTAACATTGGCTAGGAATGGGATTTAGGGTAGGGCCTTTATGATATAATTACGATGAGTTTTTTCAATATAATATAGCAAAGGAGAGAATATGCTATTCTTAAAAGAGCTTGAATCCAATCTAACGGTTAGCAAATTAATGGAGTTGTGCTTTGAACATCCGAATTACAAAGACTACTGCTCGGTTATCAGCACCAAGAAGGGTGAGGTTCTAGAAAGTTTAAGTCCGGCTGGAACAAAAGTATATTTTGTTCTAAGCGGCATATACGGGATGATTGTAGAGAAAGATGCAGAAATGGAAGAAGATAGCTGTAAAGAATGCATTGTTCGTTTCTTGCAAAAAGGAGATAGTTTTGGACTATATCATCTTTTTTATGATGAATGGAGTCCACATGTTTCGATGCAAAGCTTAGGTCACGGAGAAGTTATGGAAGTAGATAGCAATTTCTTGTTCTCTATTTTCGACAAAGAAGATGAGAATAACTTTTTTATGATTAAAGTGATGGCAGAAGAATTACGCGAAGCCCATACGTTTGCAAAACTAAGCTTCTTAAAAAAGGAAGAACGAATCCGCAAAGCCATTCTCAAATGTGCTCAAACTTTAGGAACGTTTTCTGATAACGGGATATTGCTACCAAGAGAAATTACGCAAGAAGTACTTGCAAGATACACCAATACATCACGCGAATATGTGGCTCACACAGTCATGCATTTAATTAAAGAGGATATAATTAGAAATAGACCAAAACCTCTCCTAGTGATGGACAAAACGCGATTATAAATTTGTTTCACGTGAAACTTTTTGGAATGCTCAGTGGCATTCTTTTTTTTTTGTGGAAAAAGCACTTCGAAAGCATTATTCAACTTTTTGCGTTATAATGGCTCTGTAATTGAAAGCGCTTGATAGAAAAGGAGGATGTTTTAATGAGATTTTTTATCGATACAGCGAACGTAGAAGAGATTAAAAAGGCTAACAGAATGGGGTTCATTGCTGGAGTCACCACTAACCCATCACTTGTTGCCAAAGAAGGTCGCGATTTTAATGAGGTCATTCAAGAAATCACATCCATTGTTGACGGACCAATTAGCGGCGAAGTAGTAAGTTTAGAAGCAGATGAGATGATTGCGGAAGGTCGAGTTATTGCAAAAATCCATCCGAATATGGTTGTAAAAATCCCAATGACTGGCGAAGGTTTGGCAGCTGTAAAAGTGTTGACGGAAGAAGGTATTAAAACCAATGTAACGCTCGTATTTTCTGCCACACAAGCTTTACTTGCGGCAAGAGCGGGTGCGACATATGTATCACCATTTTTAGGACGATTAGACGATATAGGTGACGATGGTTTGGTTCTGATTCGTGACATTGCGGATATTTTCGAGATTCACGGGATTCCAACAGAAATTATTTCAGCAAGTGTGCGACACCCAATCCATGTTATTGAATGCGCTAAAGCTGGTGCTGATATTGCCACCGTGCCATTTAAAGTGTTCGAACAAATGCTAAAACATCCTCTGACCGATAGCGGGATTGACAAATTTCTTGCAGATTGGGAAGCGGCGAAAAAATAAAGAGGTAGGTTTCTAACTATGAATCAAACATTTATCGTGAAAAAAGAACATGTTAGTCAATATTCAAATCCTCTTTTTGTGAATAAAAATGAGTCTATTTGGGTGTTTGAAGAAGATACAGAATATCCAGGCTGGATTTTTTGCAAAGGGAAGTCGTCTGGAAAAGAAGGATGGATTCCGAAACAAATTATTCAATTGAGTAATGATGGAAAGAGTGGAACCGTATCAGAAGACTACTCTGCACGCGAATTAAATGTTCAACCCGGTGATAAATTAGAAAGTAATCGCGAGCTCAATGGTTGGGTTTGGTGCGTGACAGAAGAAAATCATGCTGGCTGGGTACCACGAGAAAATTTAGAAGCGTAAAATGTTCCACGTGAAACATTTTATGTAAATATAGCAAAAAAAGCGAAGGGTTTAGTTTTACTTTCGCTTTTTTTGTGGAATAATTAAAGATAACGATAGAAGAATCTAGGTGGGTTTATGGAAAATTGGAAGAAGAATTTGTATGTTGTCTGGGTAGGGTGCTTTCTAACCGGGACCGGATTAAATTTAATCATGCCATTTTTACCATTATATATTGAAGAATTAGGGGTGCATAATCCAGATCAAGTAAGTATGTGGTCTGGAATCGCACTCAGTTCGACCTTTTTAGTATCAGCTATTATGTCACCAATTTGGGGTAAACTAGCTGACCAAAAAGGACGGAGAATTATGCTTTTACGGGCGGCACTAGGGATGGCGATAGCGATGATTCTGATGGGACTCGTAAGTAATGTATACCAATTTGTTGGTTTGCGCTTATTAATGGGGATTTTTTCAGGATACATTTCGACAGCGAATGCTCTTATCGCAACACAAGTTCCTCGTCATCGTAGCGGCTGGGCTCTCGGGGCATTATCAACGGCGGCAGTTTCTGGTGTGCTAATTGGCCCGTTAATTGGCGGAGCACTGTCGGATACATTTGGCGTCAGACCGGTGTTTTACATCACAGGAGTACTTCTTTTAGGTAGTTTTTTTCTCACACTGTTTTTCGTAAAAGAGAAATTTACACCAGTAGAAAAAAAGGAAATGCGGTCGGGAAAAGAAGTTTTCTTATCGCTTAAAAACCCAGGCTTGATTATTTCCTTATTCATTACGACAATGATGATTCAAATTGCGTCCAACTCAGTGAACCCGATTTTGACATTATACGTGCGTGACTTGGCAGGAAATGCGCAAAACATTGCTTTTATTAGTGGGATGATTGCATCTGTTCCTGGGGTTGCGGCGCTTATTGCGGCACCAAGACTTGGTAGATGGGGAGACCGAATTGGTTCGGAGCGAATATTGTTAGGTGCGCTCATAGGTTCCATGTTACTCCAAATTCCAATGGCTTTCGCACAAAATCCGTTACAACTAGGGATTTTACGTTTCTTATTAGGGCTTACAGATGGCGCCTTGCTTCCAGCGGTTCAATCATTGCTTACAAAAAATACACCGCGTGAGGTTTCAGGCCGGATTTTTGGTTATAATCAATCGTTTCAATACATCGGGAATGTCATCGGACCGCTTGTTGGGTCAAGTGTTGCTGCTCATTTTGGTTACGGAGATGTCTTCCTCGTAGTTGCTGGCTTTATTTTTATCAATGTACTAATCAGTTTTTATTTCAACCGAAAAATGCACGGAGAGAAGGGGAATCATGCCAACTGATCTAATAAAATTACCAGGAATAGGTAAAAAAATGGTGTTGATGTTAAATGAAATTGGGATTGAAGAGGTCGCTGATTTAAGAGGGAAGAATCCGATTGAGTTATATGAGGATACTTGCGATAAGCGAGGCGAGAGAATGGATCCTTGTGTACTTTATACGTATCGCTGCGCAGTCTATGTTGCGGAAACGGATGAAGCGGACCAAGATACTGATTTGCGAAAATGGTGGAACTGGAAAGATAAACAACATACAAATGAAAGGAATTTAAAGAATGAATAAGTTGAATGAAGCACTCAAAAAAGCTGAACACATCGTTTTTCTAACCGGGGCGGGAGTTTCTGTCCCTTCAGGAATTCCGGATTATCGTTCGAAAAACGGCTTATACGCTGGGATGAGTAGCCCGGAATATATGCTGAGTCATACGTGTCTTGTGCGTGAACCGGAGAAGTTTTATCAGTTTGTTACAGAAAACATGTACTATCCGAATGCAGTGCCAAACATGATTCATACAAAAATGGCTGAAATCGAAGCGGAAAAAGATGTCACGATTATTACGCAAAATATTGATGGTTTGCATGAAAAAGCGGGTTCGAAAAAAGTCGTGAATTTCCACGGTAGTTTATATCATTGTTATTGTCAAAAATGCGGAATGTCTGTTACCGCGCAGGAGTACTTGAAATCGGATATCCATTCGGGTTGTGGTGGCGTCATTCGTCCGGATGTGGTGCTTTATGAAGAAGCGATTTCAGAAAGTGCGATAGATCAATCACTTGCAGCTATTAGACAAGCGGATTTGATTGTTATAGTAGGGACTTCTTTCCGCGTTAGTCCGTTTTGTAATTTAACGGATTATCGAAATAAAAAAGCGCGAATTTTTGCTGTAAATAAAGAACGAATTTCGCTTCCTTATCCATTTGAAATGATGGAAAGTGACGCTTTGAAAGTTTTCGCAGAGATTTGAAACCTTGCAGTAATAGGGGTGGCGTGATAAAATTTTCTTAACCGGCAAATTGTCCGGAATATTTAGAGAAAATGCATGGTCGTTTTCTCGATGAAAATAAGGAGTGGAGAGTTCCATATGAACCCTGACCCCGAGAGTCAGCAGATTATCTTGCAGTTAATTCTTATTGTGGTGTTGACAATGCTCAACGCATTCTTTGCCTCAGCAGAGATGGCACTTGTATCACTGAACAAAAATCGTGTGAAAAGCCAGGCAGAAACCGGTGATAAAAAAGCCGTTATGCTAGCTAAACTCGTAGACGATCCAAGTAAATTTCTAGCTACTATTCAAGTTGGTATTACGCTTGCGGGATTCTTCTCCAGTGCGTCAGCTGCGACTAGTATTGCGACTAGACTTGAATCTGTTTTTGGAGGAAGTAGTTTTGCGAAAGAGTTATCCATTATTGTCGTAACTATTGTGCTATCGTATATCACGTTAGTTTTCGGTGAACTTTATCCAAAACGTTTAGCACTTCAAAAATCAGAAAAAATTGCCCGTGTTTCTGTACGACCAATCATGGCAGTTGGTGTTGTGCTTCGTCCGTTCGTAAAATTTCTGTCTTTTTCAACCGATATGCTTGTGAAATTAACGAGAATGGAGAAAAATACGGATAATGATAAAATGACGCGCGAGGAAATGCAACTACTGATTGAAACTGGCCGGCGTGACGGTGTAATTGAGGTAGAAGAATTACAAATGCTTCGTGGTGTGTTTGAAATGGATAATAAATACGCGCGTGAAGTGATGGTGCCGCGAACAGATGCGTTTATGGTTGATGCTGAAACAGAATCAGAAGAACTTTGTGATGCATTATTAAATGAGAATTTTTCGAGAGTTCCCGTCTATACAGGCGACCAGGACTCAGTGCTAGGTATTCTGCATATGAAAGATTTTTTTGCGGAAGCGAGAAAGTCAGGTTTTGAAAACATTGATGTGAAAGAACTCGTTAAAGACGCGTATTTTGCGCAAGAGACGATGTTTATTGACGATTTACTTAAAAATATGCAAAGAACTAGAAATCAAATGGCAATTCTAATGGACGAATACGGTGGTGTTGCAGGTATTGTGACTGTAGAAGATCTATTAGAAGAAATTGTTGGCGAAATTGACGATGAAAATGACGTATTTTCGGATGAAGTAAAGAAAATTGATGAGACCACGTTTATCGTAGAAGGTCGCATGCCGCTAGATGATTTCAATAAAATGTTTCACGTGGAACTTCCATCACGTGGCGTAGATACTGTGGCTGGATTTGTGCTTACTTTAACTGGAACAATTCCAGAAGAAGATGATAAAGTAGTAGTAGAATACGGTACACTAAGATTTACAGTAGAAGAAATGAATGATGCCAGGCTGGTTTCAGTTCGTGTCGAAAAAGACATCCAAGCAAGCGAACTTGAACAGATGGCTTAATGATAAAAATAGAAGTGCGGTATGAGAAATCTGTCCGCACTTTTTTCTTAGGAATGAGGTTTTTAAAATGCCAAATATTAAAGAAATAGCCAAATTAGCGGGAGTTTCAGTGACGACAGTATCACGTGTACTCAATAACCATCCGTATGTTGCGGAGGAAAAAAGAGCTCGCGTCCAGGCTGTTATTGATGAATTAGATTATTCACCTAACCGTAGCGCCATGGACTTAGCGCGTGGGAAAACAAATACGGTTGGCGTGATTATACCTTATAATGATCACCCGTGGTTTGACAAAATTGTAAATGGTATTTTAGAAGCAGCTTTTAAAAATCGTTATTCTGTAACGCTTTTTCCAACTGGATATGACCCAAAAGAAGAAGAAAAGTACTTAATGCGTCTTAAAACAAAACAAGTGGATGGATTAATTATTACTTCCCGTGCGAATAATTGGGAAGTGATTTTGCCATATGTAGCGTATGGTCCGATTATTGCTTGTGAATATGTAGAATCTAAAGAAATATCTTGCTCCTATATTGACCGGGTGAAAGCTTATCGAGCAGGATTTGAATTTTTGCGAGAGGAAGGTTATAGAAAAGTCGCATTCACTGCGGGAAGAGCGTCACGAGAAAGCACAAGTACATATGGAAAGATTAATGCGTATGAGCAGGTTTATGGCTCAGTTGGAGATAATCGTTTTTTAAGTGAGTGTTACACGTTGGAAGATGGTATAAAGGCAGCTGAACACTTTTTTGCGAAAGGGAAAGATTGGCCTGATGCGATTTATGCAAATGGTGATGAGGTTGCGGCCGGCGTGATGTATCATGTAAAAGAACTTGGTTTGCGCGTACCAGAAGATGTTGCTATCTTAGGGCAGGAAAATCTCCCAATCGGTAAAGCTTTAGAAATCACTACCCTTGACCATCATCTGAAAAAACTCGGCGCGAATGCTTTTTCGATTTTTGAACAAGGTAAACTACAAAGAATCAAAGTAGAACATGAATTAATTAAAAGGAAAACAGTATAAAAACCCTTTTTGAATAATATTTTATAATATTGCTTGACATGAAACCCATTTCATCATTTAAAACTAATATATAAGGTGATGAAGGAGGCGAATGTGATGAAATTAGATGGTGTATGCAAGATTAATTCTGCACTTGGAATGGAATATCAATTCGGAGAGTTCTACATTGACAGAGACTATCTTGTTTTTGACCAAAACTTTAGCTTAGGTATGAAAAAACGTCAAACATTTCCAATTGCAAAATTAGCAAAGATTGCTCTTGTTCGAGAAGAAGCTAAAATTCTGCTAACTTTTAGCTGTGATAATATTGATTTTGAGATAACTGGTAATTCTCATGATAATTTGCGCGAATTTCGGGATATACTCCAAAATAAAGGTGTTACAAATCTAGAAATTAATAAAGCTGATAATAAGAAAAAAACGAGATATACAACGCATCATTATCACAACTTCGCTAAATCTTGAAGGAGGGGCTTAAATGTATAAAGCAATAATTTTTGACGTAGATGGAACCATTCTAGACACGGAAAGAGCTGTTTTGCATTCTCTTCAAGCGGTTTTGGCCGAAGAAGGATTAAGTTACGAACTGGACGAATTACGTTTTGTACTTGGGATTACTGGAGCTGCTGCGGTGGAACAGTTAAACATTTTAGATCAAGAAAAAGTATTGGATAAGTGGATTGAAAGAGAAGCTTCTTTCATTGAAGAAGTAGAGATTTTCGAAGGTATTCATAAAGTACTGCATGCTATTCCAGAAAGTGGCGTTGTTACTTCTAAAAATGCGTTAGAAATGGAAAAAGGTTTTTATCCATTTAATATTCAGGATCATTTTCAAGCGATCGTTTGTGCAAGTGATACTGAAAAGCATAAGCCTCATCCAGAACCATTATTGAAGGGGTTAGAAATTCTTGGCAGGGAGCCGCATGAAGTGCTTTATGTTGGGGATTCGATGTATGATATGAAGTGCGCCCATGCGGCCGGAGCTCATTTTGGCTTAGCTCTTTGGGGCGCAAAAACAACAGAAGGTTTCGAAAAGGCAGAATTGATTTTCGAAAAACCAGAAGATATTTTAGCTTATGTAAATAAATAAGTAAGACCCGCGAACCTTCTAGCAAGGCAAGCGGGTCTTTGTGCGTAAAGTATCCATCAGAAACTGCTCCTAAACATGTGGTTTCATCCAGTTTGACGCTTGTAGATTCAACACTAAAAGTCTTTTAGTTTTTGCTGCGCAGGAATAAGGTGTGTGTCGTAATTATCAATTTTGAAATCAAGTCGATCAAGTGCTTCTTGCATCATGTCCATCCGTTTTTTTAGTTCAATTCGTTGTTCTTTCAGCAATTCGACACGAGCTTCCAGTGTATCCTCTCCTTCACGGAAAAGTGCCAAATAATCGATTAAAGCCTCAATAGATAAACCAGCTCGGCGCATTTGGCGACTAAACAAAATCCAACGTATGTCTTCTGCGCCAAATTTGCGAATCCCGTTTTCATTACGATGTATAGGTGGAATTAAACCAATGCGTTCGTAGTAGCGAATTGTATCGGCAGAAACGCCACTTTTTTCACTAGCTTCTTTGATATTCATTGTTAAGTCCTCCGAAGCGTCCACCACATAAAAACTAATTTTATTTTTGGTCATAGCCATTCTCCTTTACTGATTTTCTATAATAACTGTATTCCTTGAAGTGAACTTTAAGTCAAGCGAAAAAGCAACCATGATTATTTATTCATGATTGCTATTATTTGTTTGAAGTGTAGACAGATAAGCTAAGAGCAACCCGTCCATTTTGCGGAGCGATAAGTTTGTTTGTTCATAGAATTTGTCCAAACGATATTGAATAGTATTCCGGTGCATAAAAAGCTCTTTAGCTGTGAGACTGATGTTTCCTTGGTTCTTAAATAACGTATGAATCAGTGGAATCCAAGTGTCATCTTGATGGAAAAGGTCGTTGAGTTCATTCGTGATTAAACTTTCTTTCATTCGAAGCGCGATAACTTTTAAACTTTCGGAAGCCACAGTCTGAACTACCTCACGATTATTATGGTTGAAAATGGCACGTTCTTCAGCAAATAAGCCACGCAATCGATCATTTAACGGATGGAAAAGTCCCATGAAAAAAGTGGATTGTATATAGAAATCATTTTCAAGTGTACTGGCAACAGCAATTAGTTCCTCTTCGCCAAGTAGCGACCCCGTTGATTTTTCAACAATAACACCGTAGTTAGTCGAAAACATAATTAACTCAGCTTCTGGACTAAAAAAACTCAGCAAAGCTTTTTGCCATTCTTGTAACATGCTTTTAGTTGTAGCAGTCTTAATATGGAACTGCGTAATGCGATATGTTTCTTTCTCGTTCGTCATCACCAATTCTTTATTTCCGAATAACAAATCAAACCAAAACTGAGTAGATTCTTTTGTAAATGTTGGTAATGGTTCTGGAAATAACGTATGTAATAACATCGCTTCTTCTTCTGAGAGATTGCTCTTAGGAATAGTAAAATAATACGGTTCTTCGAAAAAAGAAATCGTATCTGAGCTGGATTTTATTGGGTTTTTTGAAATAACTATATTGGGATATCTATTTTTTAATATTTTAATATGCACAGTGGATAGCACCCCTTCTCTACTCTTTATTTTTACAAAAGAAAGATAGGAAGTCAAATTATTGCCTGGGAAATAAAAAGGTTGCGCAGTCAACTAAAATCCTGCTATACTATAATGGTTGACGCCGCAACTAATTATGTGGCGGATTTTTTTATGAGGAGTCGGATAAATGGCAGATAGACAGGAAAGTTTAGCAAAAGCCATCGCAATTATTCATCGTTCAGAAAGCACTTTTAAAAATAAAAAATTACTAGAAACTGGTCTTAATATAGGTCAATTACGTTATTTATGGACGCTGTATAAAGAAGATGGTATTTCTCAAGAATCTATGGCGAAAAGGTTTATGGTCGATAAAGCAAGTGTGACAAGGCACATTAAGCGCTTAGAAGAACTGGGGATGATTCGCCGTGAAATTGATGCGAAAGATAGGCGTATTCAGCGGATTTTTGTGACGGGAACTGGTTTTCAGATGCGCGATTTAATTGAAGAAGTGACAGTAGAATGGTCTGCACTTTTAACAGCGAATTTTAGTGAAAAGGAAAAAGATGACTTAATGCATTTGATAGGACGACTTTCAGATAATGCGATTATAGCAGTCGAAGGAGGAGAATCTGAATGAAAGAACAGAGTAAACGATTAGGTGAAGATAGCATTCCTTCACTCATGGCGAGATTGTCGATACCGGCATTTATCGGCATGTTTGTTATGGGAATGTATAATATTGTTGATACGATTTTTGTGTCATATGGCGTTGGTCCATCAGGGGTTGCAGCACTTTCGATTGCCTTCCCGGTCCAAATGATACTAATGGCGATGGCAGCAATGTTTGGGATTGGGGGTGCGTCGATTATTTCCCGCTCGCTCGGTGCCGGCGAACAAAAACATGCGGATAAAGTATTCCATCAAGTTATTTGGTTAGTACTTATTTCTAGCATTTTTATTGCAATTGTAACCTTTATTTTTTTAGATCCACTTATTACGCTTTTTGGGGCACCAGCGGATATTCATGATATTGCCAGTGATTTCTTATCACTTATTTTACTAGGTGCAGTATTCCAAACTTTTGCGATGGCGATGAATAATATCGTTCGTTCGGAAGGTAATGCAAAAACAGCGATGTTAACTATGATTATTTCCGCTATATTAAATATGATTTTAAACCCGATTTTCATTATGGGATTCGGTATGGGAGTCCGTGGTTCTGCCCTTGCAACTGTTATTGCACAGGCTGTTGGCGCGATTTGGCTCTTGATTTACTTTTTATCAGGCAAAAGTACTTTATCTTTAAAAGGGTTCTCATTCCGAATGGATTTCCCGCTGATTCGCCGGATTATGGCAATCGGATTCCCGTCATTTATTATGATGTCCGCGGGTAGTATCGTAACGGTTGCGGTAAACTGGATGCTTAATATTTATGGTGGAACAATGGCAATTGCAGTATACGGAATTGCGAACCGGATTGCGTCGTTCGTCATTATGCCAATCAATGGTGTCACACAAGGGATGCAACCAATCGTCGGCTTCAACTACGGTTCCAGACAATTCGAACGCGTAATGAAAGCTGTCAAAGTGTCTATGATTGCTGCGACCGTAATGTCACTAATTGCTTGGGGCTTGGTAGAAATTTTCCCAGGAATGCTCGTACGAATTTTCTCTAACGACCCAGAGCTAATCGCCCAAGGAACAACCGCTGTTAGATTTATGCTTCTAGCTGCGCCAACAATCGGTTTCCAAATTGTCTGCGGAGGACTATATCAAGCGCTTGGTCGAGCAAGAATTTCATTTATCATCTCCCTAATGCGCCAAATCATCTGTTTAGTACCACTTTTACTTATTTTGCCACAGTTCTTCGGTTTAGATGGTATTTGGTACGCCTTCCCATTAGCAGATTTAGGCGCGTTCACCGTCTGTCTAGTGATTATGAGTAAAACATGGCGCCGAATTTTTAAAAATCCCGAGATAGTTTAAGGTAAAACGAATTGGGTATTTTCTAACTAGTGTCTCAAAAACAAAGGAGCGATTTATATGGCAAAAATGTACCCGTATTTGGCTTTTGAAAATGCAAAAGAGGCTTTAGGATATTATGAAGAAGTGTTCGGAGCAACGAATATTTCAAGGCTTCCAGTAAGTGAGGAACAAAGCGAAATGTTCGGATTAGCAAAAGAAAACTTAGAGAACACAACGGTTCACGGTGGCTTTACCGTCCTTGGCGCAAATTTATTTTGTTCCGATTCATTCGGCAAAGAAGTAAAACCATCCAACCAAATTTCAATTATGCTTGATTCTAACAGTGAAGACCCAGCGGCAGTAGCCGACGCCGATGCTTTCTTTGAAAAAATAAGCAGCTCAGGAAGAGTGACAGTAACATTACCTTTCGAAGAGCAATTCTGGGGCGGTAAAATGGGACAATTCGTCGATGAGTACGGAATTTCTTGGATGATTCATACGCAACCTTATTCTAAATTATAAAAAACAAGTGGACCAGATATTGGTTATCTTGGTCCACTTTTTTATTTGGATTCACTTTTTTCATTAAGTAATGTTCGCCGATGCCAGGAATGACAAACGATTTGCCAACTTTACGATAGCCATGTTTTTCATAAAAACCAACAGCGACAATCCTCGCATTGCACCAGATAATATCTGCGCCGCGCTTCCAAATTTCCGCTTCACCTTCTGCAATTAAAGCCGTGCCGAGACCCTTCAAGCGCATCCGGCGTTCTGTCGCCACACCGCGAATCCGGTATTGAGCGGGATTCATAATAACAGTCGATTTTTCTGGATAAAAACTGGCAATCCCAAGTAAAACATCCTTTTCAAAAGCACCTAAATGAAAAGTACCCTCCATATCATCATTTGGATAAATTGCGTTTTCTTCAGGCTGTTCTGGGCGAAGAACCCGGTGCCTAATATCTTGTGTGTCTTTTGCCCTGATTGGCTTGATTTCCACGGCACTCACCTCCACATTATTTCTTTCTATTATAACCAATCTTTTTAAAATATCTATTCAAAAGTTAATGTTGTTTCATAGGAATAACCACGAACCAGCTCTTGATTAATCCAAGCCACCGTTTCTTGTAAAAGGTAATTCTCATTTTCTTGAGGTGTCTCCCAGTTTTGTGGTGTGACAAAAGCTTGCCGCTCGCTTGATAATAAATACCGTTCACCCGGTGCGCCAATAGAATGATCTAACTCAATGAACAGATAAGCTTGCCCCTCTAACATGCAATAACCAGGAAACTGCTGATAGCTTTTCGAAAGACCAAGGTGACTCACGGTTTTCTGAACTTCTTGATGAAAAGCTGGGTCGTTTAAAATATCGGCATGCACAGGCGTTAGAAGTGGCTCTGTAAGCAAAAGTCGGGCAGTTGTTAGAAGTTTTGTCGAGTCAGTTTCGCGTTTTAATAAACCTTGATAACGGTCAATTAGCCACTTTTTACGAGCAATGCGAGCTTCTTCATCCATTAATTTTTGCTGATATTTTATAAGCAAATCGGGCAAACTTTCCGATGTGTTTTTGTTGAGATATTGTTTTAGTTCTTGCAAGGAAAACCCCATATACTGCAACGCTTGAATGAGGTTGAGTTGTTCTTCTTGAGCCGTTTTGTAGTAGCGATACCCAGAAGTCGGATCGGTAAAAGCAGGGACCAAAAGCCCAATTTTATCATAATAGCGCAATCGTTGGATGGAGAGTTGGCTTTTCTTTGCCATTTCCCCAATGGAAAAAAGCGGTTCCACATTTATCACCCTTTCGTCTTGACTCTATAGTTACTATACACTTTATCATAAAGGTAATTCAAAGCGAGAGGTGAAAAAAATGAAAATTATTGTGGAAAAAGATTACGAAAACATGAGTAAAACAACGATGCAACTGCTTTTAGGGAAAATGTATCAAGACAAGTTGGTTCATTTAGCCATCACAGCAGGCTCCACACCGAAGCGAATGTACGAACTGATGGTGGAAGAAATGAAAGAAAAAGCACCACTGACAAATGTAAGCTATTATAATTTTGACGAAATTCCAATTGGAGACGAAAAATACGGCGTGACAATTGCCAATTTAAAAGCGATGTATTTTGATCCAGCGGGAATTCCAGAAGAACAAATTCACATGCTAGATACGAAAAACTATACAGACCATGAAGCGCATTTGAAAGCAGTTGGAGGCTTGGACGCGATTTTAATTGGGATTGGTGAAGATGGTCACTTCTGCGGGAACTTACCTGGCGTAACCAAATTCGGCGATGAAACCCGACTTGTTTCCGTTCAATCACGCCCAGATATGTTCGATATTTTGCTCGGGGAAGTTGGCGGCGATGCAGAAAAAGTCCCAGAATACTACGTAACAATGGGACCAAAAAGCGTCATGCACGCAAAAGAAGTCATCCTATTCGCAAACGGCAAGAAAAAAGCAGCGATTATTAAAAAAGCCCTACAAGGCCCAGTGACAGAAGACATTCCAAGCTCGATTTTCCAGTTGCACCCTAATTTTACAGTGGTGCTGGACGAGGAAGCGGCGAGTGAGTTGAATATTTAAAAACAGGCCAGCGATATTGCTGGCTTTTTTTGTGGGTGGAAACAGAATTGTTTGTGATTTAAAGTGCAAGGTCATGTGTTTTTATGCTAAAATAATTTCAAAAGCCTTGCAGGTAGTTTTAACTCAAATCTTCATGAATTTACAGATAGAAATGGAGTTTTTAAATGAAAACCAAAATCTCTTTTGAGGAAGCTAACCAGTTAGTGAATATAAGGGAACAAAGTGCAAAAGAAATCATCACTTCACGAGGTCTGCAACTGAGTATTATTGCGCTTTTTTGTGTTTTTATGGCACTGTTACCGTTGAAGAACTCTATAGTTATAACAAGTATTCTTATTATCATTATAGTAATAAGCTATATTTATTATTTTATTTTGAAGTCTAATAATAAGCTGTTGGAAGACTTTGGATGGCAACTAGCTAAATATATAATGCTCCAGACTATTACTGTGAGCTTAATTTTGGGAATAAGAGTCGATGGTGGAAGACCTTTTGGAGATTTTTATATGATAGTAGCACTGTTTTATCTTGTGTTGATTGCGGTATTTAGCTATTTCCGATGCAAAGCAATGATGCTAAATTATCTAAAAAACAATAATGTGAAGTTTGAAAAATCTGTAGTCACTAAAATATGGGGCAAAGGCTTTTCTAAACTTTTAATGGGACTGCTAGTAGCAATTATTCTCGGAGCTCAAATGTATAGGCTAGGTAAATGGTGGTTTATTGGTAATGATAGCTCACTAAGCGTAATATCTATCCAAAATGAATGGTTGGGAGCTTTAGTAGTATTAGCCGGAGGGATATTATTCCTACTACTTCTAGTTGTTTTTTCGCTACTCCCAACATTACTATTTAATCCAAAAATAATTACAAATGGTGTCTTACTGAAAAAATATGCAACAGAATTTCAACAAGAAAATGCGAGGAGCAACCAATGAATACTCTATCCAAGTTAATAAATTCTGTCTCTTTTGAAAATGCTTTAGAAAAAAATTCAATGCATCGAGTATATGTGAACTTGAATGGTACAGGAAAAGAACTAATACCTAAGTCGATGAAAGTGTATTTTTTAGCCGGTTTTTCATGGTTTATATGTTTGATTTCTGGTATTAAAGGTGCTAGTTTTCCAATTGTAGCCTCTATTATAATCCTAGGGATTTTCATAGGATTTGTCAGGAGTAAACATTATTTTAAAAATACAGCTTATACAATAGCTGTTTATTTGCTAACGCAAACAACTGTCCTTTTTTTCTTCTCTGTTTGGATGCCTTGGGGAAATCCAGATATGACTAAAACAATTGCTGTTTTATATATTTTAGTAGGTTATACTCTCTCGTTTTATATTGTAAGGGTTAGATTAATTGAAAATACCCAGATAAATTACCTGATAAATGATGGGAAATTAATAAGAAAAAGAAAAATGATAAAGATTTTAAAAATAGTGGTAGCTATCTCAGGGGTTTCTTTGGTATTTGCAGTGTTGGGAATGAAAGATTATGCGATGAGTAGTGATTGGTGGACTAGTAGCGAGAATTATGATTATTCATTTGACTCTTTTGCAGGAATCATTACATACATTTTATTTACATTTATTGGTCTAGTAAATTTGGCTCTATTCACATTATTTCCGACTTCTATTTTAAAAGCATCAGTCGTGGTGAACGGTTTTATTTATAAAAAGTACTCGGAGGAATTTAGAAAAGAATATGAGTTTACGGATAGGGAATGGTACGGTGAATAGATACATGAAAATGAACACATTATCCAAACTACTAGATTCCATTTCTTTTGAAAGCGCCTTAGAAAAAAATTCGCTACACCGCATATATGAAACACTGAACGGCACAGGTAAAGAATTATTTCCCCGAACGCTAAAAATATTCGGTTTCGCTAGTATTTCTTTGCTAATATGC